>NZ_JBFBEE010000007.1:1570-359975 GCF_040683555.1 Streptomyces sp. NPDC093510 | reverse complement strand
GGAACTGCGCGCCCAGCCACATCCGGCCCGCAGCCCTCGATCGGCATCGGCCGCCCCCCACGCCGGGGGGGGGGGGCGGCCGCTGCCGTCCAGTCGTACGAAATACGACCGTCAGGACCGGGAAAGCCGCAGCGCCGAAGGTTCCACCGCCTGGGCGGGGAGCGACGGGAGCAAGTCCGGTTCGAGCCCGCCCGCGGGGCCCCGGGGCGACCGCGTGAGCACCACGACCCCATACGCAGCCACCCCCGCCCCCGCCACGGCGAGGAGGATGCCGCCGACCCCACCCTGAAGGCGTTCGCCGAGCAGCGCGACGCCGATGACCGACGCGGCCAGCGGATTGGCGAGCGTCACCACGGCGAGCGGCGCGCCGAGACCGCCGCGGTAAGCGGTCTGCGAGAGCAGCAGGCCACCGGCGGCGAACGCCGCGACCAGCAGCGCCACGATGATCACCTGCGGGCTGAGCAGGGGGCCCGAGCGGTCCGTGACGGCGACCGTCACGGTCTGCGTGAGCGCCGAGGCGACCCCGGAGGCGAAGCCGGAAGCGGTCGCGTGCCGCAGTCCCGGCCGCGTGCCGGGCCGGGAGAGGGCCCCGATGACCGCCATGGTCGCGGCGGCCACGACCAGCGCCTCCGGCACGGTCAGGGTGTCGTCCGGCGCCGGTCCCGAAGCGGTCAGGAGCAGCGCGCCCAGACCGATGAGCGTGAGTCCCGTGCCGCGCCACTCCAGGCGCGTGACCCGGCGTCCTGCGAGCCGTGCGCCGAGCGGCACGGCGGCGACCAGGGTGAGGGCGCCGAGCGGCTGGACCAGGGTGAGTGGTCCGTACTTGAGGGCGGCCACGTGCAGCAGCGCGGCGCACGCGTTCAGTCCGACGGAGGACCACCAGATGCCGCTGCCGAGCATGCGCAGGGCCCCGCTCTCGCCCTCGCGGACACGAGAGGCGAGCCGCTCCTGGGCGACCGCCGCGGCGGCGTACGCGGCCGCCGAGACGAGGGAGAGGGCGACGGCGAGAAGCGTGGCGTTCATCGGCCGGCCCCCGAGGTGATCAGTTCCGGCGCGGGCACCGAGCGGCGCACAATCCGGGAGCGCCCGGGGTGCGGCAGGCGGATCACCGCGAGCGCGATGCCGAGCAGCGCGGTCGCAGCGAGCGCGTCGAGCCAGTAGTGGTTGGCGGTGCCGACCACCACGAGCAGGGTCAGCAGCGGGTGCAGCAGCCACAGCCAGCGCCACCGCGACGAGGTGGCGGCGATCAGGCCGACGGCGAGCATCAGCGCCCAGCCGAAGTGCAGCGAGGGCATGGCGGCGAACTGGTTCGCCATGGTGTCGGTCGCGGGCTTGGCGGCGTACACCGAGGGCCCGTACACCTGCGCCGTGTCGACGAGGTGCGCGGTGTCCAGCATCCGCGGCGGCGCGAGCGGAAAGCCGAGGTGCAGCACGAGCGCGGCCGCCGTCAGCGCAGCGAGCACCCGCCGCGTCCACACGTAGTGCCGCGGGCGGCGCCAGTACAGCCAGACCAGGAAGAGCAGCGTCGCCGGGAAGTGCACGGTCGCGTAGTACGTGTTCGCGACGTGGATCAGCGACTCGCTGCTGAGCAGGGCGTCCTGCACGGCGCCCTCACCGGGCAGGTGCAGCGCGCGCTCGGCGTCCCACACGCGGTGCGCGTTGTGGAAGGCCTCGCCGGTGTGGCCGTTGGCGAGCTGCCTGCCGAATTTGTAGACGAGGAAGAGTCCTACGACGAGGAGGAGCTCGCGGACGAGGGGCGGTCGGACGGTTATGTCCGGCTCCCGTTCGGCAGGCTCGGTTCGGGATTCCATCCCCCGGCCCCTTTGCGTGACGACTGGGTAGTGCGGTGCTGAGCGGAGGATCGCCCCACTCATCGATACGCCAGTGTACCGATACGGAGGCGTACCGGTACACTTCCGTATCGAAAGGGGTCGATCGCAGCGGTCGGCCGCCGTACCGAGGGGAAAGAGCCATGACGTCGACGTCGAGCCGCTCGAAGATCACGCCGGAGCGTGAGCAGGAGTTCTACGACGCCGTCCTCGACCAGCTCCGCGAGTGCGGATACGAGGCTCTGACCATGGAAGGTGTGGCCGCCCGCACCCGGTGCAGCAAGTCCACGCTCTACCGGCAGTGGAAGACCAAGCCCCAGTTCGTGGCCGCCGCGCTGCGCGCCAATCGCTGTGTGCGGTTCGCCGGCATCGACACCGGCAGCCTCGCCGGGGACCTGCGGGAGGCGGCCCGGGCCGCGGGCGAGCAGTCGGGGCGCGACACCATGCTGGTCCAGGCGCTCAGCCACGCGGTCCTTCAGGACGAGGACCTGCGGCGGGTGCTGCGCGAGACGCTGGTCGAGCCGGAGCTCAGGGCCATGGCCGCGATCATCGGGCGCGGTGTCGAGCGCGGCGAGATCGCCGAGGGACACCCGGCCGTGGAGTTCCTCACAGTGCAGCTGTTCGGCGTCCTGCGGGCCAGGCCGATCCTGGAGGGCGCGTACGCCGACGAGGAGTACGTGACCCGTTTCGTGGAGGCCTGCGTGCTCCCCGCGCTGGGCCTCACCTGATCGTGGGCCCGGGTCTGTCGGATGACGGGACCCGGGCCTGCCCGCGCCGCACCGTGGGGACGGGGGCGGCGCGCACCCCCGGGCCGGACGGGGTTCCTCCTGAGCGGCGAGGAACCCCGTCCGGTCCTGTTTTCCGGTACCGCACCGCTTACCGCTACACGTCCTGGCCGGACCCGCCGCCGCTCTCGTCGACCGGACCCGCCTTGATCCCCTTCGCGATCCGGTCCATGGAGGACAGGGAGGGCGCCTTGTCGTTGACGTCGATGCCCATGCGGACGACGACGAGCTTCTCCTTGTCGGCGGGCGAGGGGAAGACGAGCGACTCGACGTAGCCGTCGTCGCTCTTCTGCGTGACGGCCTTCCAGCGGACGTAGTAGCCCTTCTGGCCCGCCACGGTGATCGGCTTCGAGGCCAGCACCTTGTGCGAGGTGATCTTGCCGTAGGTCTTGCCGCCGTACCCTTCCTTCGCGTTCTTCTTGATGTCCTCCTTGGCGGCCGCCTCGGGCGTCTTCGCGTCGAGGCCCAGCTCCTTCGCCGACTGGGAGTACGCGCTGCCGCGGGTGCACTGCTCGTCCGAGTTCCCGGGGCAGGGGATCGGGTCGGTCTGGACCCCGGCGCCGACCCGCGTGGTCCCGCCCTTCCAGCCGTCCGGCACGGGAATCCTGATGCCGTTCAGCACGTCGCTCGCGAAGCCCGGTTCCTGGCCGGGCGGTTGCTCCTCGGGCGTGTCCGGCGATCCCGGCGTCCGGGGCGAGTCGGGCGACTGCGGCGCTCCGGGCTCCCGCGGGGCGCCGGTCGACGGCTCCTTGCCCACGGTGTCGGCGCCGTCCCCGTCGTCGTCCGAGGTCAGGGCGTACACGCCGCCGCCTATCCCGGCGAGGACGGCGAGCACCACGCCCGCGGCTATCGCCACGCGCAGTGTGCGGCGCGGGGCGGGCGCCTCTCCGGGGTACGCCGGAAAGGCCGGTTGAGTCGGGTACGCCGCGGTTCCGGCGGCGGCGCGCACCTGGTCCGTCCACACGTTCCCGTCCCACCAGCGCTCGGTGGGAGGACCGCCGGCGGTCTGGCCGGGATCGGGGTACCAGCCTGGGGGAGTCATCTGGGTCATGGCGGTCAGCGTATGAGCCCCGCGTGAAAGGCGGATGAGAGGGGCCCTCCGTAATGCGGCCCTCTCTACCGGCCCCCGCCCCCATGGCCGTTGACGACGAGACGCACCGGCCCCTCGGCCCCCGTCACCGGCTCGGGCCACGCCGTCCCCCGGCGTCCCGGCGTGATCGAACCCAGCACGCTCGCGTGCCGCGCCCCCGTGCTCTCGGGGACGGTGCCGGGAAGGCCGTGCAGCGTCAGGAAGCCGAGGACAGCGAAGGCGTACGCCTCCTTCGCCGCGGCGGGCAGGCCGAGTTCGTCGGAGGTGCGCACCGGGATGCCGTCGCCCAACTCCGCCCGCACCGCGGCCATCAGCGCCGGATTGCGCGTACCGCCCCCGGAGACGACGGCCTCGGAGGCGCGTACCGAGCGGACGGCGTCGGCGACCGTGCGGGCGGTGAGGCGGGTGAGCGTGGCGACGACGTCCTCGGCGGGCAGCTTCTCGTACCCCCGCAACGCCGCGCGCAGATACGGCAGATGGAAGAGCTCCTTGCCCGTCGTCTTCGGCGCGGGGAGCGCGTAGTAGGGCTCGGTCAGGAGCCGTGCGAGGAGTCCCTCGTCGACCGTGCCGCGGGCGGCCAGTTCGCCGTCCAGGTCGTAGGCGAGGCGGCCGTCCGTCGCCTCGCGCACCGCGGCGTCGATGAGGGCGTTGGCCGGCCCCGTGTCGAAGGCGGTGCCGTCGGCGGCGGTGATGTTGGCGATGCCGCCGAGGTTCAGCGCGGCGGGGGCGCCCGGCCTGCCGCGCAGCCACATCCGGTCCACCAGGCTGACCAGGGGCGCGCCCTGGCCGCCCGCCGCGATGTCACGGGGACGGAAGTCGGCGACCACCGGCAGGCCGGTCGCCTCGGCGATCCACGCGGGCTGCCCGATCTGCAGCGTGCCGTGCACCTGCCGGTCCGCCACCCAGTGGTAGACGGTCTGCCCGTGCGAGGCGACAAGACCGGCCCGCCCGTCGCACAGCTCGCGGTCCGCCTCGACCGCGGCGGCCGCGAAGGCCCGTCCGATCTCCGTGTCCAGGCGGCAGACCTCGGCGAGGGTGGTGGCCGCGGGCGGCAGAGCGGCCGCGAGCCGGGTGCGCAGCCCTTCGTCGTAGCCGCGGCTGATCAGCCCGAGAGGAGTGAGCGTCAGACGGTCGCCGTCGAGGGTCAGATCGGCGGCTGCCGCGTCGATCGCGTCGTACGAGGTCCCTGACATGAGCCCGATCACGCGCACGTGGGGCCTCCTTCTCGGTCGGCTCACCAATGCGCTTGATCATCGCAGATACGGGGATGCAGCGATACGGGGTACAGCGATACAGCGATACGGAGAGACGTCACCCGTGGGCGTCGAGGACCCGCCCCCGCCACACCCCCGGATCCCCCCAGGCGCTCCGCAGCGCCCGCGCCTTGGTGAGCCACAGCGACAGGTCGAACTCGGCCGTGTACCCGATCGCCCCGTGCAGCTGGAGCGCGGCACGGGCCGCTCCGTACGCGGCCTCGCCCGCCGTCACCTTGGCGGCGGCGACATCGCCCGGCGCCATGGTCGTCGCGGCGCCGAACACCAGCGGCCGCGCGAACTCCAGACGCACCAGCACATCCGCGAGCCGGTGCTTGACGGCCTGGAACGTCCCGACCGGCGCCCCGAACTGGACGCGCTGCTTCACGTACGCCACCGTCCTGTCGAGCAGCGCGAGACCGACGCCGAGGGACTGCGCCGCCGTGGCGAGCGCCGCCCAGTCGCCCGCCCGCCGCGCGGCCGCGTCGACGGCGGGACCCGAGGCGAGCAGCTCCCCGCCGGGCAGTGGCGCGGCGAGGCGCCGCGCCGGGTCCAGGGAGCGGCGCACGCGCGCGTGCCCGGGGGCGAGCCGCAGCTCACCGCCCGTCACGGCGAGGATCAGGTCCGCCGCGTCCGCGTCCAGGGCGTGCGGGCCGCCCTGCGGCAGCGTCAGGGTCGCGCTCACCGCGCCCGAGGCCAGGGAGGGCAGGAACCGTTTGGCCGGTTCCCGCTCACCTTCCTCGGCGAGGTGCGTCAGGAGCGCGGCCGCCGCCACCGTCTCGACGGCCGGCCCCGGCACGGCGTGCCGCCCCAACTCGACGAACGCGACGGCCGTTTCGACGGACAGCGGCCCCACACCCTCGTACTCCGAAGGGACCGGCAGCGCGAAGACCCCCGCGTCGCCGAGCCGCGCCCACACCGCCCGCCCCGGCGCGGGGTCACCGGAGCCCCACGCGCGCGTGGCCGCCACCGTGCCCGCCGCCGTCAGCATCGCGTCCAGGGAGCGTGCGAACTCCCGCTGCTCGTCGTCGAGGAGGAACCTCATCAGCGGCGTCCCTTCGGCAGACCGAGCAGGCGCTCGGCGATGATGTCGCGCTGGATCTCGTTCGTACCGGCGTAGATGGGGCCGGCGAGCGAGAAGACGTAGCCCTCGGCCCAGTCGGAGCCGTCGGGCGAGGCCCCGTCGGTCAGTTCGCCGTCCGGGCCGAGGAGATCGAGCGCCGTCTCGTGCAGCGCGATGTCGTACTCCGACCAGAAGACCTTGTTGAGACTGGACTCGACGCCGATCGTCTCGCCGGCCGCGAACCGTGAGGCGTTGGCCCAGGTGAACAACTCGTAGGCGCGCGCCCCGATGACGGCGTCGGCCACGCGGTCGCGCAGCGCCGTGTCGGCGGGGTCCGCGCGCTGCCGCCACTGCCGGGCCAGCCGGTCCGCGGCGGCCAGGAAGCGGCCGGGGGAGCGGAGCGTCAGGCCGCGTTCGTTGCCCGTGGTCGACATGGCGATCCGCCAGCCCTGGCCCGGCTCGCCGATCACGTCCTCGTCGGGCACGAAGACGTCGTCCAGGAAGAGCTCGGCGAAGGCGGGCTTGCCGTCCAGACGCCCGACGGGACGGACCGTCACCCCCTGGGCGCCGAGCGGGAACATCAGATACGTCAGGCCCCGGTGCGGGCGGTCCCTGTCGGCCCCCGACGGCTCGCTGCGGAACAGGCCGAACGCGCGGTCGGCGAACGCGGCCCGCGACGACCACGTCTTCTGCCCGCTGATCAGCCAGCCGCCTTCCGTGCGGCGGGCGGTGGAGCGCAGGGATGCCAGGTCGGAGCCCGCCTCCGGCTCCGACCACGCCTGTGCCCAGATCACCTCGCCGGTCGCCATGGAGGGCAGCACCCGTGCGCGCTGTTCCGCGGTGCCGTGGTCGAAGAGGGTGGGGGCGAGGAGGTTGATGCCGTTCTGCGAGACCCGGCCCGGCGCTCCCGCCGCGTAGTACTCCTCCTCGAACACCAGCCACTTGACGATGTCGACGCCCTGTCCGCCGTACTCCTCGGGCCAGGACACGACCGACCAGCGGTCGGCCGCGAGCGTGCGCTCCCACTCCCGGTGGGCCGCGAAGCCCTCCTCGGTCTCCAGAGAGGGCAGGGGCGCGGTCGGCACGTGCGCGGCGAGCCAGTCGCGAGCCCGTCGCCTGAACTCCTCTTCCCCCGCGGTGAAGTCGAGGTCCATCAGTGGCCCACCCCTCCGGTCTTCCCGGCAGCACTCTTCCCTAACAAGTGTTTGGTAGATTACCTTGAGGGGCGTCGAGGAGTCGAGAGCCGGGACTCAGGCCTGATCCGGAATCGGGGATCCCATGAACGTGCCCGCCGCACCCGCCTACGTGCCCGCGCACGACCTGCTCGCGGGCCGCACCGCCGTGATCACGGCGGCCGCCGGAGCGGGCATCGGCGGCGCCACCGCACGCCGCTTCCTGGAGGAGGGCGCGCGCGTCGTCATCGGAGACGCCCACCCGCGCCGCACCAAGGAGTCGGTCGCGGCCCTCGCCGAGGAGTTCGGCGCCGACCGGGTCGACGGCATCCCGTGCGACGTCACCGACGCGGCGCAGATCCAGGCGCTGTTCGACCTCGCGGAGCGGCGCCACGACCGCCTCGACATCGTGGTGAACAACGCCGGACTCGGCGGCACCGCCGAGCTCACCGAGATGACCGACGAACAGTGGGACAAGGTCGTCGACGTCACGCTGAACGGCACCTTCCGCTCCATCCGGGCGGCTCTGCGCCGCCTGCGCGCCGCGGGCCGGGGCGGCACGATCGTGAACAACGCCTCCGTGCTCGGCTGGCGCGCCCAGGCAGGCCAGGCGCACTACGCCGCGGCGAAGGCGGGCGTCATGGCCCTCACCCGGTGCGCCGCGCTCGAAGTCGCCCCCCAAGGCATCCGGGTCAACGCCGTCGCGCCGAGCCTCGCCATGCACCCCCACCTCGCCAAGGTCACCTCCCCCGAGCTCCTCGAAGAGCTCACCGCACGCGAGGCGTTCGGACGGTATGCCGAGCCCTGGGAGGTGGCCAACGTCATCGTCTTCCTGGCCAGCGGCTACTCCTCGTACATGACGGGAGAGACGGTCTCGGTCAGCAGTCAGCACGCGTAGGCGGAGAATGACCGTGTGTCGAAACCGAAACAGATCACCAGTGACAAGCAGGGCGCCGGCAAGAAGAAGGCCCAGGTGAGCCCCTCGCCCGAGCGGCGCCGCGAACTCCTCGCCATCGCCGCCGACGTCTTCGCCGAGCAGGGGTACGACGCGACGACGGTCCGCAAGATCGCCGACGCCGCGGGCATGCTCGCGGGCAGCCTCTACTACCACTTCGACTCCAAGGAGTCGATGCTCGAAGAGATCCTCCGCACCTTCCTGACCGAGCTGTGGGACGGGTACGACACCGTGCTGCAGGCCCAGCTCGACCCCCGCGCCACACTCGAAGCCCTCGTCACCGAGTCCTTCCGGGAGATCGACCGGCACCGCGCCGCCGTCGCGATCTACCAGAAGGAATCCAGGCACCTGGTCGCACAGCAGCGCTTCCAGTACCTGTCGGACTCACAGCAGCGCTTCGAGAAGACCTGGCTGACCACGCTGGAGCGAGGCGTCGCGGAAGGCGTCTTCCGCGACGACCTGGACGTCCGGCTCGCCTACCGCTTCGTGCGCGACACCGTCTGGGTCGCCGCGTCCTGGTACCGCCCCGGCGGCGGCCACAGCCCCGAGGAGATCGCCCGCCAGTACCTGTCGATGGTCCTGGACGGCATCTCCGTACGCACTTAGACGGCGCGCCGTCGCACGGCGCCCCACGACCGAGGAGCACGCAGTCATGGCCGAGGCCTACATCGTCGAAGCGGTCCGCACCCCCGTCGGCAGGCGAAAGGGAGGACTCTCCCGGGTCCACCCCGCCGACCTGGGAGCCCACGTCCTCAAGGCCCTCGTCGAGCGCACCGGCATCGACCCGGCCGCCGTCGAGGACGTCGTCCTCGGCTGCCTGGACGCGGTCGGACCGCAGGCCGGCGACATCGCCCGCACCAGCTGGCTGGCGGCCGGACTCCCCGAAGAGGTGCCCGGCGTGACCGTCGACCGGCAGTGCGGATCGTCCCAGCAGGCCGTGCACTTCGCGGCGCAGGGCGTCCTGTCCGGCACCCAGGACCTCGTCGTCGCGGGCGGCACGCAGAACATGTCGATGATCCCCATCGCCTTCGCCTCCCGGCAGGCCGCCGAGCCCCTCGGTCTCACCGAGGGCCCGTACGCGGGCAGCGAGGGCTGGCGCGCCCGCTACGGAGACCGGCCCGTGAACCAGTTCCACGGCGCGCAGCTGATCGCGGAGAAGTGGGGGACGTCCCGCCGCGACATGGAGGAGTTCGCACTCCGCTCGCACCGGCGGGCGATCCGCGCCATCGACGAGGGCCGCTTCGACCGCGAAATCGTCCCCTACGGAGACATCACCACCGACGAGGGCCCCCGGCGCGACACGACCCTGGAGAAGATGGCGGGCCTCGCCCCCGTCCTCGACGGCGGCACGATCACCGCCGCCTGCTCCTCACAGGTCTCCGACGGCGCCGCGGCGATGCTCATAGCGAGCGAAGAGGCCGTACGGGCCCACGGATTGACGCCCCGCGCCCGCGTCCACCACCTCTCCGTGCGCGGCGAGGACCCCATCCGGATGCTCTCCGCACCCATCCCCGCCACCGCGCACGCCCTCAAGAAGGCCGGCATGACCATCGACGACATCGACCTCGTCGAGATCAACGAGGCGTTCGCGCCGGTCGTCCTCGCCTGGCTGAAGGAGACCGGCGCCGACCCGGAGAAGGTCAACGTCAACGGCGGCGCGATCGCCCTCGGCCACCCCCTCGGCGCGACCGGCGTCAAACTGATGACGACCCTCCTGCACGAACTGGAGCGCACCGGCGGCCGGTTCGGCCTCCAGACGATGTGCGAGGGCGGCGGCCAGGCCAACGTGACCATCATCGAACGCCTCTGACAGCCCCACAGATACATCATCCCTTGCGGCAGCACCTGCGCCGTCCGCGCTCCACAGCGGCTCCGACCCGGCTAGTCTCGACTTCTGTACGTCGATTGAGCGACCCCGGGAGGTAGCGCGATGACGCAGGGACGGCCCGGAGGAGCCGCCTGGGCCCCACTGTGGGAGCGCGACGTCGAACTCGCCGCGGTGGCACAGGCCGTCGAGGAGCTCTGCGCGGACTCCACGACCACGGGCGGCCTCCTCGCCTTCAGCGGAGAGGCGGGCATCGGCAAGACGGCGCTCCTCGCCGAAGTGCGCCGCATGGCCGAGGGCCGCGCCACCGTCTGGTCCGCACGCGGCGGCGAGGCGGTCACCTCCGTCCCCTTCAACGTCGTACGGCAACTGCTCCAGCCCGCACTCGTCCACCTCACGCCCGACGAGGCCCGCGAGTACTTCGGCGACTGCTACGACATCGCGGGACCCGCCCTCGGCATAGCCGAGCCCGGCGGGCCGCAGGCCGACCCGCAGGGCGTGTGCGACGGCCTCGTCGAAGCGGTCTCCCGGCTCTCCCGACTCCACTGGCCGCTCGTCCTCCTCATCGACGACGCCCACTGGGCCGACCAGGAAACACTGCACTGGCTGGCCACCTTCGCCCAGCGCCTGGACGAACTGCCCGTCCTCGTGGTGGTCGCCCGCAGGCCCGGCGAGGCCGGCGGCGACAGCGCACGCCACCTCGCCACCGTCGCCGCCGAGGCGCGCTCCTTCAGCACGCTGCGCGCCCTCACCCCGGACGCCGCGGCCGGCCTGACCCGCGCGACGCTCGGCGAACACGCCGACGCCCCGTTCTGCCGCGAGGTCTGGGCCGTCACCGGCGGCAATCCGTACGAGTCCGTCGAACTCCTCGCCAAGGTCCAGGACAGCGAACTGGAACCGGTGGAGAGCTCCGCCGACGAACTGCGCGCCCTCAACCGCTCGGCCCGCGGCCGCGGACTCGTCGCCCGCCTCGAAGGACTCGGCACCGACGCCACCCGCTTCGCCTGGGCCGCCGCCATCCTCGGCAGCGCCATCTCCCTCGACCTGGCCGCCTCGCTCGCCGGCATGCTGCCCGACAGCGCCGAACGCTGCGCGGAGCGGCTGCGCACGGCGCGCATCCTGGTCACCGGCGACGAGGGCCTGGAGTTCGTCCACCCCCTGATCGCCAGCACCGTCTACCGCTCCATCCCGGCGGCCACCCGCACCGCGATGCACGGCCAGGCTGCCTCCATCGTCACCCACTCCGGCCGCGGCGCCGCGGCCGCCTCCCGGCACCTCCTGGAAGTCCACCCCGACGACGACCCCGAAGTCGTCGAGCAGCTGCGCGAGGCCGCCGCCGAACACCTCGCCGTCGGCGCGCCCGACGCGGCCCGCCGCTGTCTGGAGCGGGCCCTGCGCGAACCGCCCCTGCCCGAGATCCACGCGCGCGTGCTCTACGAACTCGGCTGCGCCACCATGCTCACCTCGCCCGCCACCACCATCCGCCATCTGCGTGAAGCCCTCTCCATGTGCGGTCTCGGCCGGGAGCTGCGCGTCGACGCCGTCTGCCGTCTCTCCCAGGCGTTCGTCCACAACGACCAGCTGGAGGAGGGCCTGCGGGCCATCGCCGACGAGGCGACCCGGCTCGAACCGGGGCCCGCACGGCTGCGCCTGCAAGCCGTGCACTACATGTGGGAGGGCATCCACGCGGGCGAGCAGGACTCGCCAGGACGCTCGCGGCGGCTCGCCGAGCTCGCAGGACCCCTCCGGGGCCGCGACAACTCCGAGCGCGCCCTGCTGATCCTGCGCGCCTTCGACGCCATGACCAGGGGCGAGAGCGCGGAACTGGTCGTCGAGCTATGCGACCGCGCCCTCGTCAACGGCCGCCTCGCGCCCGGACTCGGCTGGACCGACACGGAATGGAGCTTCGAGCTCCGCCTGATGCTCGGCGGGTCCTACGCCTTCTCGGACCGCCTCGACCGCGCGGAGAGCCTGTTCACCGAGGCCGTGCGCGCCTACGAGACCGCGGGCTGGAGCGGCGGACACCTCGCCCTCGCACACGCCTTCCTCGGCTACGTGTACCGCAGGCGCGGCCGGCTGACCGACGCCGAGCGCTCACTGCGCGAGAGCCTGCGCCTGGCCGACCGCGTCGGCCAGGGCCTGCCCATGCACTGGGAGGCGGCCAGCATGCTCATCGACACCCTCCTGGCACGCGGCCACATCGAAGAGGCGGGCGCCGTCGCCGACCGGTACGGCTTCGCGCCGCCCTCCGCCTCCACGATCTACGTACCCGACGCGCCGTCCGTGCGCGGCCGCCTCCTGCTCGCCCTCGGACGCACGAAGGACGGGCTCGACGAACTGGAGGCCACGGCGAAGGCGTTGACGGCGCGCGGCCAGTACAACACCGTCCTCGCCCCGTGGGCGTACGACCTCGCACGCGCCCTGGCCCACGACGATCCGCAGCGGGCGCGGCACCTAGTGTCGGACGCCCGTATGCAGGCCGAGCGGTTCGGCACGGACACCGCGATCGGCGAGGCGCTGCGGTGCGCGGCGGCCCTGGAGACCGGCCCGCGCTCGATCGCCCTGTACCGCCAGGCCGTCTCGTACCTGGAGGCCTCGCCCTGCGCGTACGAACACGCGGTCGCCCGCGTCGAGTACGGGATCGCGGCGGGCTCCCCGGTGGAGCTGGAGCGCGGTCTGACCCTGGCGCGGACGTGCGGGGCGGACGGTCTCGCCGACCGGGCGCTGGACCACCTCGGCCCCAGGTCCCCGATCGCCGGACGGATCTGACCCCGGTCAGCCCTGACCGCGCAGATCACCGAGGACCTTGTCCGCCTCCGTCATCAGCCGTTCCACCAGCTCCGCGCACGAAGGCAGGTCCTCGATCAGCCCCGCCACCTGGCCCGAAGCCATCACCCCCAGCTCCGGACGGCCGTCCACCATCGCCGACTTCAGCATCATGGGCGTGTTCGCGGCGAGGAGCACCTGGCTCCAGGTCAGGTCCTTGCCGTGTTTCATCGCGAGCCCGTCGCGCGCCATCCGGGTCCAGCCGAGGCCGGAGATCCGCCGGAAGGCCGCGGCGTGCCGGACCGCGCGGGCGAGGGAGGCGACACGGCCCGACTTCTCCAGGCCCGCCACCAGCTCCGTGCGCAGCATCCGGTGCGGGAGGCCGTCCACGCGCGTGGTGACCGTGACGTCCTTGACGGAAGCGGCCAGATAGCGGGCCTTGACCGCGTCCGGCACGGTCGAGTCCGAGGTGAGCAGGAAGCGGGTGCCCATGGCCACCCCCGCAGCGCCGTAGGCGAGCGCGGCCACCAGACCGCGGCCGTCGTAGAAGCCGCCCGCCGCGACCACGGGAATGTCCACCGCGTCGACGACCTGCGGGAGCAGCACGGTGGTGGCGACCTCACCGGTGTGGCCGCCGCCCTCGCCGCCCTGCACGATCACCGCGTCCGCACCCCACGCGGCGACCTTCTCGGCGTGCCGCCGCGCGCCGATCGAGGGGATGACCACCACACCGGCGTCCTTGAGCTCGGCGATCAGCTCCCGGGACGGCGCGAGCGCGAACGACGCCACCCGCACCCCTTCGTCGATGATGATCCGCACCCGCTCCCGCGCGTCGCCCGCGTCGGCCCGCAGGTTGACCCCGAAGGGCGCGGCCGTACGGGACTTGACCTCGCGGACGGCCGCTCGCAGCTGTCCGGCGGTCATGGTCGCGGAGGCCAGGATGCCGAGCGCCCCGGCGTTCGCCGTCGCGGAGACCAGGCGCGGGCCCGCCACCCAGCCCATGCCGGTCTGGACGACCGGGTGCCGTACACCGACCAGTTCGGTCAGCGGCGTCTCGAGGGTGGGGGTCACGGGCGCACCTCGCGGTCGCGCAGGCCGCGCGGGTCCACCACGTCACGGATCAGCCGCAGCTCCTCGGCGGTCGGCTCGCGGGTGTACGGGACGTCGTCCGGCAGGACCAGGGCGAACCCGGTGGCCTCACGCACCTGGTCGAGGGTCACGCCCGGGTGCAGGGACACCAGGCGCATCGCGTGACCGGGCGTCCGGAAGTCGAAGACGCCGAGATCGGAGACGACGCGGCGCAGGTCGTGGAAGCGGGTCGCGGAGGGCCCGGCGGCGGCCGCGCTGTCGTACCCGACGCCGCTGACCATGTCGACCTTCTCGACGAACACGCGCGTGGAGTGCCTCGGCACCCAGTAACTCACCGGGTTGTTGAGCGTGTTGACGGGGGCGCCGCGCACGCCCAGGAGCTGGCGTGTGGGCCGCTCCCAGTCGCCGATGCACGAGATGTTCTGGTTGCCGAAGCGGTCGATCTGGCTCGCGCCCATCATCACGTGCCGCCTGCCGCCCATGACCATCGTCAGATGCCTGCGGTACGGCAGCCACCCCTCGGCCACCGCCGACGCGGAGCCGACCGCGGGGACGTCGCCGATGAGCAGGGCCTCGCCGTCCGTCAGCAGCAGGTCGGGGGAGAAGGTCAGCTTGGCGAGGCGGGCCGCGACCGAGGGGACCGTGCCCATGGGGGAGGCGAGGATCTCTCCCGCGTCCCGCCAGGTCTCGGCGCAGGCGATCACGCAGTACTCGGCACGCGTGACGGTGCGTTCGGACGCCCCGGTCGTGGTCGGCCCTGTCCCCGTCATCGCTGCTCCTTGTGCCAGGTCCTGACGGCCAGTTGGTAGTCCTGTTCGGTGCCGGTGAGGAAGCGGTCCCGGAAGGCGGCCCAGGTATCGGGGGCGGCCGCCGCGGTGGCGTACGCCTTCTGGAAGGGCTCGTCGCGGTCGTAGTCGGGCACGCAGGACGTGAAGTGGGCGCCCTTGGGCGTCTCGGTCACCCCTGTCACCGAGTGCCGGGAGATCAGCATCGTCTGGGGAGCCGCGTGGGCGGTGAGCCCGGCGGAGTCGACGATGCGCTCGCAGGAGACGTACGCGGTGTCGGCGGCCTCGCAGAACAGGTCGTCGAAGTAGGGGTCGGGGCCCAGGTACTGGCCGTTGCCGAAGCGGTCCGCCCGGTTCATGTGCACCAGGGCCGCGTCCATCCGCAGCGCGGGCACGGCGACGAGTTCCTCCCCGTCCTCGTACGGCGAAGTGACCGTCCGCAGGTGGGGGTTGACCCGCAGGACGTCCGAGCCGAGACCCGCGCGGATCGGCAGGAACGGCAGCCGCTGGGCTCCCGCGGTGAGGCCCTGCATGAACATCGCCTCGTCCAGCTCGACGAGTTCGAAGGCGGCACGCTCGCGTGCCGCGCGGAAGTGCGGCTCCAGCGGGATCGAGTCGAGTGTCGTGAAGGCCGTGACCAGCTTGCGGATGCGGCCGGCCGCGGCGAGCAGGCCGATGTCCGGGCCGCCGTACGAGACGACGGTCAGGTCCGTGACGCCGGACCGCAGCAGCGCGCGCACCAGCGCCATCGGCTTGCGGCGCGAGCCCCAGCCGCCGATGCCGAGCGTCATCCCGCTGTCCAGGCGCCCCACGACCTCGTCGGGAGTCATCCTTTTGTCGGTCACGCCCTGCCCTCCCCTTGCTGCCTGAATTGCTGCCCGAAGTCGTCACGGATGCGGTCGGCGAGGCCGCTGAGGTTCGCCTCGAAGGTGAAGCCCTGCTCGAAGCGGTAGCTGCGGTGCACGTCCACGGGGTCGATGCCGTTGATCGCGGCCTTCGCGAACCGCAGCAGCGTGCCGTCCTTGCGGGCGATCTCCCGCGCCAACCCGAGGGCCGCGTCCCGCAGTTCACCGCCCGGGACGACCTGCCACACGGAGCCGTGCGCGTGCAGCTCGGCGGCCGTCACGGTCCGCGAGGTGTAGTACAGGGCGCGCATCAGGTGCTGCGGCACGAGGCGGGCCAGGTGCGTGGCCGCGCCGAGCGCGCCCCGGTCCAGCTCGGGCAGGCCGAAGGTGGCGTCCTCGCTCGCCACGATCGCGTCCGCGTTCCCCACGAGACCTATGCCGCCGCCCAGGCAGAAGCCGTGCACGGCGGCGACGACGGGCACCTCGCACTCGTACACCGCCGAGAACGCCGCGTAGCACCCGCGGTTGGCGCCGATCAGCGCGGTGTGGCCGGTGTCGCGCCGCATCTCCTTGATGTCCACGCCCGCGTTGAACCCGCGGCCCTCGGCGGTCAGGACGACGCAGCGCGTTCCGGGTTCGCGTCCGGCGGCGAGCACCGCGTCCGCCAGGTCGTACCAGCCCTGTACGGGCAGGGCGTTGACGGGCGGGTAGTCGACGGTGACGACGGCGACGCCCTTGTCCGGGGCGGAGGTGGAGACAGACATCAGACGATCCGCTACCTTTCAACCCACACGCCTTCAACCAAACATTTGTTAGTTGGAAAGGTAGCAGCGATGCCTGACACACGACAGGTGGTCGTCGTGACCGGCGGCACCCGCGGCGTCGGTGCCGGAATCGCCCGGAGCTTCCTCGCCGCCGGGGCCCGGGTCGTCGTCTGTGCCCGAAGGCCGCCGGACAAGCCCGTCGAAGCGGCGGGCGGCACCGCCGAGTTCAGGCCCCTGGACCTGCGCGACGCGGAGGCGGCCCGCACCTTCTTCGCCGAGGTCGCGGCGGACCACGGCACGGTGGATGCTCTCGTGAACAACGCGGGAGGAACACCGTTCGGGCTGCTCGCCGAGTCCGCGCCGGCCCGCCAGGCGAAGATCGTCGAACTGAACCTGCTCGCGCCGCTGTACGCCTCCCTCGCCGCCCGCGAGGTGATGTGCCGTCAGGAGACGGGCGGCAGCATCACGATGATCGGCAGCGTCAGCGGCACCAGGCCCTCACCCGGCAGCGGCGCGTACGGCGCCGCGAAGGCGGGCCTGGAGAACCTCGCGGGAACCATGGCCGTCGAATGGGCCCCGGCCGTGCGCGTCAACACGGTCGTCCTCGGCCTCGCCCGCACCGAGAGCGCCGCTCTCCACTACGGCGACGAGGAGGGCATCGCCCAAGTCGCCCGAACCGTCCCGCTCGGCCGCCTCGCCGACCCCTCCGACGTCGGCGACGCCTGCGTCTTCCTCGCCTCCGACCGCGCCCGGTACATCAGCGGAGCCGCGCTCCGGGTGCACGGCGGCGGCGAACGCCCCGCGTTCCTGGCCGCCGCGTCCGTCAACCACTGACCGCACGCCACCCAAGGAGATCTGTCATGACGTCAGCCGCCAAGCCCGGGCTCTGCGCCGGCCGCGTCGTGATCGTCACCGGCGCGGGCCGGGGCCTCGGCAGGGCCCACGCGCTCGCGTACGCGGCCGAAGGCGCCCGGGTCGTCGTCAACGACCTCGGCGTGGGACCCGACGGAACGGGAGCCTCCGGCGGGCCCGCCCACGATGTCGTCGAGGAGATCCGCGCGGCCGGCGGCGACGCCGTCGCGCACGGCGGTGACATCGCGACGTCCGAGGGCGCCGCGTCGCTGGTGCGGGCCGCACTCGACACGTACGGGCGCCTCGACACCCTCGTCAACAACGCGGGCTTCCTCCGTGACCGCATGCTGGTCAACCTGGAGGAGGACGAGTGGGACGCCGTGATGCGCGTCCACCTCAAGGGGCACTTCCTCCCCCTGAAGTACGCGGGCAAGCACTGGCGTCACGAGGCGAAGGCCGGCCGCACCCCGCACGCGTGCGTGGTCAACACCAGCTCAGGAGCGGGTCTGGCGGGCAGCGTCGGGCAGGGCAACTACAGCGCGGCCAAGGCGGGCATCCTCGGCCTCACCTTCGTCGCCTCCGCCGAACTGGCGGCCTACGGAGTGCGCGTGAACGCCATCGCCCCCGCCGCCAGGACCCGTATGACCGAGCAGACCTTCGCCGACACGATGGCCGCCCCCGAGGACGGCGGCTTCGACGCGATGGCGCCGGAGAACGTGTCCCCCCTCGTCGTCTGGCTCGGCTCCACCGCCTCCGCCGGGGTCACGGGCCGTGTCTTCGAGGCGGAGGCGGGCCGCGTCACCGTCATGGAGGGCTGGCGTCCGGGCCCGAGCGCGGACAAGGGCGCCCGCTGGACCCCTGCCGAGGCGGGCGAGACGGCACTGAAGCTGCTTGCCGATGCGGCGGCGCCGCAGGCGGTGTACGGGGCACGCTGAGGCGGGTGGCGCGAAGCTCAGCCGTTGTCCTCCGCCTCTTCCTCGGCGAGCACCCGTTCGGCCACCGCGGAGGCCGCGTTGGCCGCGGGAACCCCGCAGTACACCGCCGTCTGGAGCAGGACCGCGCCGATCTCCTCGGGCGTGAGACCGATCCGCCGGGCGGCGCGGACGTGCAGGGCGAGCTCGTCGAGGTGGCCGCGGGCGACCAGCGCGGTCATCGTGATCATGCTGCGTTCGCGGCGCGCGAGGGTGGGGTCGGTCCAGATCTCGCCCCACGCGTAGCGGGAGATGAAGTCCTGGAAGGGTGCCGTGAACGGCGTCGTGTTCGCCCGCGCGCGGTCCACGTGCGCGTCCCCGAGCACGGCGCGCCGCACGGCCGTGCCGCTCTCCCGCACCGCTGAGAAATGCGCGCGCAGCGCCGCCGCCACGGGCCCGGGCCGCTCCGGGGGCGCCAGATGCGAGGCGCCCGCGAGCTCCAGCAGCGAGGCGCCCGGGATCGCATCGGCGAGCTCGCGCGCGTGGGCGGGCGGAGTCGCCGGGTCCGCGCGCCCGGCGACGACCAGCGTGGGCGCGCCGATCGACGCCAGCGACTCCCGGATGTCGTACGCCGCCAGGGCGTCGCAGCACGCCGCGTACGCGCCCGGGTCGGCCGCCCGGAGGTCCGCCACGAGGGCGGGCACCGTGAACCCGGGCGTGAACCAGCGCTGCGGCGCCGCATCCGCGAGCCCGGCCAGGCCCTCGCGGCGCACCAGCGCGGCCCGTTCCCGCCATGGTCCGGCGCCGCCGAAGTGGGCCGACGAGCCGAGCACGGCGAGGCGCGCCACCCGGTCGGGGTGCCGGGCCGCGAGATGGAGCCCCACGGCGCCGCCCAGCGAGACCCCGGCGTACGCGAAGCGGTCCATGCCGAGCGAGTCGGCGAGCGCGAGGACGAGACCGGCGAGGTCGGCGACCGTCGTGCCCGGGCCGATCAGGTCGGCGGGCGACCTGCCGTGGCCGGGCAGGTCCCAGCGCACGACCCGGTGTGCGGTGCGGAGCCGGGGTGCGACGGCGTCCCACAGGGCGGTGGAGGTGCCGAGGGACGGGCCGAGGAGGAGCGGGGGCGCGGTCTCGGGGCCTTCGACGGTGTGGTGCGGCAGTGTGCCGCGCGGTGCGGTGGTCAAGGTCGCTCCAGGGCGCGGTCGGTGAGCTCGCCGGCGTAACCGGTGTAGCGGGTGGGGTCGGTGAGTTCGGTGAGTTCGGTGAGGGGGATGTCCCGGAGGGCGGGTTCGTCGGTGAGGACCTCCGCGAGCGTCCGTCCTTCGGCGCGGGCGCGACGGGCCGCCCGGGTCAGCAGGTCCTTCGCGCGGGCCCCGCCGAGCAGGGGTGCGAGCTCGACGGCAAGGCGCTCGGAGACGATCGACCCGCCGGTGAGGCCGAGGTGTGCGCGCATCGCCTCCGGGTGCACGCGCAGCCCTCCCGCGAGCTCCGCCGCGTCCCGGGCCGCGCCGCCTGCCACCCGCAGCAGGTCACGCAGCGTCTCCCACTCGGCGTGCCAGGCGCCGGCGGGCCGCTCGTCCTCGGCGACCAGCGAGCCGTAGAGCGTCGCCGCGAGCCCGGGCGCGCGGCGCGCCGCGGCGGCGATCAGGGTGGCGCGTACGGGATTCGCCTTGTGCGGCATGGCGGACGACCCGCCGCCCGCTCCTTCGGAGAGCTCGCCGACCTCGGTGCGCGAGAGAGTGAGGACGTCGGCCGCCATCTTGCCGAGGGCACCCGTGGTGACGGCGAGAGCCGAGGCGAGATCGGCGACGGGCGTACGGAGGCAGTGCCATACCAACGCAGGGGCCCGCAACCCCAGTTCCCCGGCGAACCCCTCCACGAGCGCACAACCCCCGTGGCCGCCGCCCGCATACGCCCGGGAGGCAGCCAACGTGCCCGCCGCGCCGCCCAGTTGCACCGGCAGGGACTCGCGCGTGGACGCGACGCGGTCCCGGGCGTCGAGGACGAGCGAGCGCCACCCCGCCGCCTTCAGGCCGAACGTCGTCGGCACCGCGTGCTGTGTGAGCGTACGGCCGGGCATCACCGTGTCGCGGTGCTCGGAGGCCAGGCGCGCCAGCGCCCGTTCCGTGCGGGACAGATCCGTGAGGATCAGGTCCAGCGTCCGTGCGGAGAGCAGCATCAGGGCCGTGTCAAGGATGTCCTGGCTCGTCGCACCCCGGTGGACGTAGGGCGCCGTGTCCGCAGATACCGCCGCCGTCAGGTCCGCCACCAGCGGGATCACCGGGTTGCCGCCGTCCCGCGCGCGCAGGGCGATGTCATGGGCGTCGAACCGGCCGACGTCCGCGGCCGCCTCCGTGACCGCTGCCGCCGCCTCCCGGGGCACGAGACCCACCGACGCCTGGGCGCGGGTCAGCGCCGCCTCCACGGTCAGCAGGGTTGTCAGGAAGGCGGTGTCGGAGGTCGCCTCGGCGGCGGCGGAGCCCGCCCGGCCCGGAGAGAAGAGGCCGCTCACGGGCCCACCGGCGCAAAGTCCAGGAAGACCGTCTCGTCGGTCCCCTGAAGACGGATGTCGAACCGGTACGTGCGCGGCGCCTCGCCCCGGGCGACGAGCGTGGCCCGCCGCTCCGGCTCCAGGGAGGCGAGCAGCGCGTCACCGGGCTCTTCCACCAGGTAGGCGCGCGTGTACAGGTGGTGCAGCAGGCCGCGCGCGAAGACGGCGAGACAGATGTACGAGACACCGCCGGGCGGCAGTGTCCGCACGGCCCAGTGCCCGTCGGCGTCGGTCGGGACCCGGCCGAACCCGGTGAAGGCGACACCGTCGCGCCCCACGACCCGCCCCGTGACGGGATCGTGCCGCAGCGAGCCGGGGACACCCGCGCGCGTACCGTCCGGCGCGGGCTGCCAGGTCTCGACGAGGGCGTCGGGCACGGGCTGTCCGGCGCCGTCGTACACGTAACCGTGCAGGGTGATCGTCTCCGGATGTCCGTCGGGCGCCACTTCGCCGCCGCGCGGGAACGGCAGCGCGTAGCCGTAGAAGGGGCCGACGGTCTGGGAGGGCGTGGGGGCGTACATCAGTGGTGGTCGTCCTCTTCGAAGAGCGTCGCGGACGGGCCGTCCAGGACGATGTCCCAGCGGTGGCCGAGCGACCACTGCGGAACGGACAGATCGTGGTCGTACGCGCAGACCAGGCGCTGCCGGGCCGACTCGTCGGCCACCGAGCGCAGCACCGGGTCGTAGGGGAGGAGCGGGTCGCCGGGAAAGTACATCTGCGTCACCAGGCGCTGGGTGAACGCCGTCCCGAAGAGGGAGAAGTGGAGGTGCGCCGGACGCCACGCGTTGACGTGGTTGTGCCACGGATAGGCGCCCGGCTTGACGGTGGTGAAGGAGTACGCGCCGTCGTCGTCCGTCAGACAGCGCCCGAAGCCCGTGAAGTTGGGGTCGAGGGGCGCCGCGTGCCGGTCCAGCTGGTGCGCGTACCGGCCCGACGCGTTGGCCTGCCACAGCTCGACCAGCTGGCCCCGCACGGGCCGCCCTTCACGGTCGAGGACCCGCCCGCTCACGGTGATGCGCTCACCCAGCGGCTCCCCGGCGTGCTGCCGCGTCAGATCGCTGTCCGACGCGGCGACGTCGGTGACGCCGAAAGCCGGACCGCTCAGCTCCACCGCCTCCGGGTCGCGCAGCGGGATCGGCGACCGTTTCGGGTGGCGCAGGTGGGTGCTGCGGTACGGCGGGTAGTCGCGTCGCGGATGGTGCTCGCCGGCCGGCACGGACAGCTGGGCCTTCGCGACCTCGGCGTCCAGCGCGTCCTGGCTGAGGCCGGCCGGCAGGGGCCCGGTGGTGAGGGGCATCTCTTGCGGCTCCGTACGAGGAGGAGGCGGAAGCGGTGTCACGAGGGGAAGCCGTCCGGGACGCGGACCCGCGCCGCGGTCTTCGAGGCGATCTCCCGTGCGGTGACGCCCGGCGCCGCCTCGACCAGCTCCAGACCGCGGCCGGTCACGTCGAGGACGCCGAGGTCGGTGATGATCCGGTCGACACAGCCCTTGCCGGTCAGCGGCAGCCCGCACTCCTCGCGGATCTTCGCCGAGCCGTCCTTCGCGGTGTGCGTCATGACGACGATGACCGTGCGGGCGCCGTGCACGAGATCCATCGCCCCGCCGATCCCGGTGATCATGCGGCCGGGGATCGCCCAGTTGGCGAGGTCCCCGCGCGCGGAGACCTGCATCGCGCCGAGCACGGCGACGTCGATGTGACCGCCGCGGATCATCCCGAAGGAGAGCGCCGAGTCGAAGAAGGAGGCGCCGGGCAGCACGGTCACGGTCTCCTTGCCCGCGTTGATCAGGTCGGGGTCGACCGCTGCCTCGGTGGGGTAGGGGCCCACTCCGAGGATGCCGTTCTCCGACTCCAGGACCACTTCCACGCCCGGCGGCAGGTGGTTGGGGATCAGCGTGGGCAGCCCGATGCCCAGGTTCACGTACTGTCCGTCCCGCAGCTCGCGCGCGGCCCGGGCGGCCATCTCCTCACGGGTCCAGGCCATCAGCCGCCCACCGCCCCCGGCGCGGCACCAGAGCCTGTGCCGGCGGCCGGTGCCCCCGAGACCGTGCGCCGTTCGATGCCCTTGTCGGCCGCCTGCTCGCGGGTGAGCGCCACCACCCGCCGCACGAAGATCCCCGGCAGGTGCACCGCGTCCGGCGCGATCCCGCCGGGCTCCACCAGCTCCTCGACCTCCGCGACGGTCACGCGTCCGGCCATCGCCGCGAGCGGGTTGAAGTTGCGGGCGGACTTGTTGAAGACGAGGTTGCCGTGGCGGTCGCCCTTCGCCGCGCGCACCAGCGCGAAGTCGGTGCGGATGGCGTGCTCCAGGACGTACGGGGTGCCGTCGAACTCCCGCACCTCCTTGGCCGGGGAGGCGAGCGCGACCCCGCCCTCGCCGTCGTAGCGCCAGGGGAGCCCGCCCTCGGCGACCTGTGTGCCCACGCCGGCCGGGGTGTAGAACGCGGGGATGCCCGCGCCGCCCGCCCGCAGCCGCTCGGCGAGCGTGCCCTGCGGGATCATCTCGACCTCCAGCTCGCCGCCCAGGTACTGCCGGGCGAACTCCTTGTTGGCGCCGATGTAGGAGCCGGTGACGCGGGCGATCCGGCCCGCCGCCAGGAGCACCGCGAGGCCCGAGTCCATGGCGCCGCAGTTGTTGGAGACGATCCGCAGACCCGAGACGCCGGACGCGTGCAGCGCGCGTATCAGCTCCACGGGCACGCCGCTCAGGCCGAAGCCGCCGACCGCGATCGCCGCCCTGTCGGGGACGTCCGCCACCGCCTCGGCAGCCGTGGCCACCACCTTGTCCATCCGCGCGGCCTCCCTCTCCACATGGTCAGGGCAGAAACAGTCAGGGCACTGACTATTTTGGCGAGGATAGGAGCACTCGAACTGGCGCACAAGACCTGGGTAGTTACGAGAGCGGGGCGGGTAATGTTCAGTGCACCGACGGAAACGCGTCGGGGAACGCACCGACGAAAAGTGTCGGAGAGTCCAAGGAACGCGGAGGAACCCATGGCGGCGGTGGACCTTGCCACCCACCCCGGGCACCTGGCCCGGCGGCTGCAGCAGGCGCACCACCTCCTGTGGAACACGATGGTGTCCGAGGAGATCACGTCACCGCAGTTCGCGGTCCTCAACGCACTCGCCGCCGAACCCGGCCTCGACCAGCGCACCGTGGGGGAGCGGGTGGGCCTCGACCGGTCCACGATCGCCGAGGTCGTCGCCCGGCTGATCCGCCGGGAGCTGCTCGACAAGGTGCGCGACCCGCGGGACGCCCGCCGTTACCTGCTGCGCCTCACCGACGAGGGCAGGCGTACGCACCGCGGGCTGACCGTGCGGACGGCCCGGATGAACCAGGTCCTCCTCGCCCCGCTCTCCACCGAGGAGCAGTCCGTCTTCCTCGACCTCATCCAGCGGGTCGCGGACGCGGCGGAGGACCTGCGCAACCCGACGCTCACGCCTTCGCGTACACCACCCACACCTGCCCCTTCGCGAACGGCAGCCGCCCGCCGTCCGCCGTCGTGAACTCGGTGCCGCCGTCGGCCGTCGGACGCTTCCACCGCGCCTTGTAGGCGCGCCCGTCCCGCAGCACGCTCGCGTTGCCCTCGCCGACCGTCTCCGTGAACGGCGAGACGCTGCCCGCGCGGTCGTGGAAGCGGGACGGCCGCACCTTCACGTACTGCACGACGACCGTCGACGCGCTCAGCTCCTTGCCGCCGGACGTCCGCGCCCGCTCCCCGTCCATCGCGATGCGCCAACGTCCCTCGTACTCCACCCAGTCGAAGGTGAAGCGGGCCGCGGGGAAGCGGACCGTCCGCCGTGTCTGCGGTGTGCCGCCCTGCGGGCGCGGCCCGAACCGGAACCCCGCGTCGGCCAGGGCGTCCGCGCTCGGGTCCGCCTTCAAGGCGGCCGGGCGTACGAACAGGTTGTGCGGTGCGGGCTTCGCGCCGCCCCGGTAGTAGGCGCCGCCGGGCGCCTTGCCCGGCGGCAGCGCCCGCACGGGCGCGCCGGCGATCAGCGGCAGGAGCTTGGACTGCGCCCCGGAGAAAGCGAGCACGGGCCGGTCGAACTGCCGCAGGAGCTCCAGATCCGTCTCGCGCGCGCTGCGCACGGGCCCGACGGCGGGCGGCAGCTGTGACGCGTACACCGCCATCAGCCGGCTGAGGCCCGTTTCCACCTGCTCCACGTAGACGACGTCCGCGGCGTCCAGGCCGGTGTGCGGGCGCGCCGGGCGTACGTTGTCGATCTTCACGGCGAGCACGGTGCCGCCCCCGCCCGCCTCCGGGCGCTTTCCGTCCGCCCCTTCGATCGTGCAACCGGACGCCAGGGCGGCGAGTGTGATCGCCACCGCCGCCCCGGCCCTTGCCCGTGTCCGCGTCCGCCGTGTCATGCCGAAGTCCTACCCCGAACGCGGCCGAACCGCAGCCTCTCAGCCCAGATCGAGGGCGTTGCGCAGCCCGAGCCGGTAGCGGGTGCGGTCGACGCGCTTGAGGGCCTCGATCGCCGGGACGCGGTGCAGCGGAGTCACCGTGCACGGCTTCTGGTCCGATCCCGCCTGCTTCAGCAGGGCGTTGACCGCCTGCCGGGCCGAGGCGTTGGCGCCCTCCATCGTCGCCAGGTCGATGTCCACGGAGACGTAGTCGCCCGAGAGGAAGAGGTTCGGGATCTTCGTGGCGGCCGAGGGGCGGTTGTGGAACGTGCCCACGGGGTGGATGAGGAGCTGGTCCTCGTTGGTGGGGTTCGGCGTGCCCAGACCGTCGACGCCCGGGTCGAGGAACCACGAGTGCAGCTTGCTGTCGCTGAGGACCGTCTTCCCGGTGTCGTTGAGGGCGGCCTTCAGCTGCGCCCACACCTCCTTGGCGACCTCCTCGCGGGTGCACTGCTTGGCCGTCTTGCCGTACAGGATGCCCGGCTTGTCCCACTCGGAGATGTCCACCGACAGGCACTCGACCGCCACGCCGTCGCCGTAGTCGGCCGGGAAGTCGCGCTCGGGCCAGTGGCCCGCCTGGGCGATGCCGGTCAGCGACCAGGGCGAGTCGATGAGGTTGAAGTGGCCCTTCACGACGGGCGGCCGCTCCGTCAGATAGAACTGGATGCCCGTCATCCAGTCCGTCTGCAGCTTGTCGCAGCGCGCCAGCTGCGGGTCGGCGGCCTTGAGCTCCTTGCTCCATGTCCGGCGCGCGTGCTCCACAGGCATGGCCTGGACGTAGTGGTCGGCGGTGATGTCACGCCGCACGCCGTCGGGGTCCTCGATGACCGTCTTCGTGATGCGGCCGCCGCCGAAGCCCAGCTCGCGCACGGTCCAGCCGATGCGGAACTCCACGCCCAGCGACTTGAGGTGGGTGACCCACGGGTCGATCCACGCCTCGTTGGTCGGCGCGTTCAGGATGCGGTCGGGCGGGCCGTCCGCGCCCTGGCCGAGCGCGTTGAGGACGAACGCCTCGCCGAGCGTGCCGACGGTCCGGGTGCTGGCCTCCTCGGCCTTCGTCGCCACGATGTTGCGGGTCACGCCGATCACGAGGATGCGCTGGTAGTCCTTCGACATCCGCTCGGCGCGGGTGAAGTCCCACCAGGGCGTCGACTCCCAGTCGTCGTCCCGGCGTTCGTCGCAGCTGGTGAGGAAGACCAGGGCGCGGTTCACGAAGTACGCGGCCTCGTGGGCCGGCAGGTTGAACGCGGTGTCGAGCAGCGCGGTGAGGGCCCGCCGGATGTCGTCCAGGGTGAGCTGCTCCGGCTCACTGCCCGGCCACGGGATCGGCATCCGGATGTCCTCGCGGCCGGTGCGCGCGAACGACATCTCGCGGGGCGCGATCAGGTTGTCCCACACGCCGTTCGGGTTCCCGGGGAACGGGATGCGGCGCATCGTGTCCGGGAGGTTGTGGTAGATGCCCGGGATGAAACGGAAGCCGTGTTCGCCGGGCAGCGGCTTGCGGTTGCCTTTCGCGCTGCCCGGCACGTCCATGCTGCGGGCCTTGCCGCCCAGCTCCCTGCGCTCGTAGACCGTGACGGCGAAGCCGCGCTCGGCCAGTTCGTGGGCGGCCGTGAGCCCGGCGACGCCACCGCCGAGCACGGCCACCGACTGCTTCGCCCCCCGCGGCGCTCCCGGCGCGGCCGCCGCCGCGGGCAGCGCTCCGGCCCCCACGCCCAGGGCGGCCGCCCCGCCCACCGCCGCGGCTCCCGCGACGAACCCCCGCCGCGTGCTTCCCTCGGCACCGCTGTGCCCCATGCCCCGCCCCCTTACCGTCGGTAACTGACGTGTCAGGCGCAGGAGCATACGGTCACGGCCGATGGGGCGGAAGCTACCCGGGTGCCGAATCGAACAATGGCGTGATTGCGGTGGTCCGTGAGGCGCCCGGCAACGGGTGCGGTGAACGGGGGTGGCTGGCGGGCGCGGTCAGCCGGTGGTGGTCCCCAGCGCGTCCGCGAGGTCGTACCGCACGGGCTCCTCCAGCTGCGCGTACGTACAGCTCTCCGGCGTCCGGTCGGGGCGCCACCTGCGGAACGCGGCCGTGTGGCGGAAGCGCCGCCCGCCTTCCATGTGGTCGTACGCCACCTCGCAGACGAGCTCCGGGCGCACCGGCACCCAGGACAGGTCCTTCTTGCCCGACCAGCGGCTCGGGGCGCCGGGCATGCGGGACGTCTCGTGCGCGGCCTCGTCCGTCCAGGACGCCCACGGGTGCCCGGCCGCGGACTCCATCCGCAGCGGCTCCAGCTCCTCGACGAGTTCGGCGCGGCGCTTCATCGAGAACGCGGCGCTCACACCCACGTGCTGCAGGGCGCCTTCCTCGTCGTAGAGCCCGAGGAGCAGCGAACCGACGACGGGCCCGCTCTTGTGGAGGCGGTACCCCGCGACCACGCAGTCGGCCGTCCGCTCGTGCTTGATCTTGAACATGAGGCGTTCGTTCTGGCGGTAGCGCAGGTCGAGCGGTTTGGCGATGACGCCGTCGAGACCCGCGCCCTCGAACTGCTCGAACCACACCTCCGCCACCTCGGGGTCCGTGGTCGCGGGCGCGAGGTGCACGGGCGCCGTGACGCCGGCCAGCGCCTTCGACAGCAGGGCGCGCCGGTCGGTCAGGGGCGCGTCGAGCAGCGCCTCGTCCGCCAGGGCGAGGAGGTCGAACGCCACGAACGAGGCGGGCGTACGTTCGGCCAGCGTCTTCACGCGTGAGGCGGCGGGGTGGATACGCTCCGTGAGCGCGTCGAAGTCGAGGTGGCCCTCCCGGGCGATCACGATCTCCCCGTCCACCACGCACCGCTCGGGCAGCCGCTCCCGCAGGGCCGTCACCAGCTCGGGAAAGTAGCGGGTCAGGGACTTGCCGGTACGGCTGCCGAGCTCGAGCTCGTCCCCGTCACGGAAGACGATCGAGCGGAACCCGTCCCACTTGGCCTCGTACTGCATGCCCGGCGGGATCTTCTTCACGGGTTTGGCGAGCATGGGCTTCACGGGCGGCATGACCGGCAGATCCATGATGCAAATTTAGGCGGCGCCCCCGGGGGCCGCCTGTTCAGCAGAGACTCTCGACTCGCTCGCTCGCTCGCTCACTCACTCGCGTTGACCCCTGCCCGAAAGCGTGTGCTTGCCTGGACGGTGATCACTGCCCTCCTCGCCGGCTTCGGCACCGTCGCGGCGGCCGCGGCCCCCGTCAGGCCTCGTACTCGGTGAGGTCGATGGAGTGGACGCGCAGTGGGTCGCCGGTCACCGGGTGGGTGGTCTCGCGGTCCAGGGTCATGCCGAGCTTCCGGATGACGTTGGCGGAGGCATGGTTGCCGATCCGGTCGATGCTGATCACGCGGTCGAGGCCGCGGTCCTGGAGGGCGAACTCGAGGGTGGCCTGCGCGGCTTCGGAGGCGTAGCCCTGGCCCCAGAACTGGGAGCCGAGCCGCCAGCTGATCGCGATGTCCGGCAGGCCCTCGGGCAGGAACTCGGGGACGGAGAGGCCCGTGAAGCCGGCGAGCTCGCCGGAGGCGAGGAGCTCTACGGCGAAGAGCCCGAAGCCCTCGTCGTCCCACTCCTCCTCCCAGCGCTCGATGTCCTCCGCGGTCCTGTCCAGGTCGTGCACGGGGCCGCCCTCGACCCAGCGCATGACCCGCGGGTCCGCATTGATGTCCGCCATGGGTGCGAGGTCGCCGTCGTGCCAGCGGCGCAGGAGGAGGCGGGGGGTGCGGATCTCGGTCATGACCCCCATCCTGCCGAAGGTGGGACCACCGGCGAAATCGGCCCCCACCTGGACGGTCAACCGCACAGCCGAGACTTCAGGGCAGGGCATATCATCCGATGTGCGGCGAATGTCCGAGGCGCTTAGCGTGGCTCGCATGGGTGCAGCCAAGGGCAAGAGCGCGGCCGTGGAGATCGACACGGGGGAGCGGACGGTACGTCTCTCCAGCCCGGACCGGGTGGTCTTCCCGGAGCGTGGCTTCACCAAGCTCGACGTCGCCCAGTACTTCGTGGCCGTCGGCCCCGGCATCCTCCGCGCGCTCCGGAACCGCCCCACGACCCTCCAGCGCTACCCGGAAGGGGCGGCCGGCGAGTTCTTCTACCAGAAGCGCGTTCCGAAGAACCACCCCGACTGGATCCCCACCGCCACCATCGCCTTTCCCAGCGGCCGCACCGCCGACGAGATGTGCCCCACCGAGGTGGCCGCCGTCATCTGGGCCGCCCAGTACAACGCCCTCACCTTCCACCCCTGGCCGGTACGCGGCGACAACCTCG
The DNA here is from genome assembly GCF_040683555.1 of Streptomyces sp. NPDC093510. NCBI lineage: Bacteria > Bacillati > Actinomycetota > Actinomycetes > Kitasatosporales > Streptomycetaceae > Streptomyces > Streptomyces sp. NPDC093510. Next base: position 330,749 of record NZ_JBFBEE010000007.1, on the reverse strand, counting down.
ACCACCCCGACGAGCTCCGCATCGACCTCGATCCGCAGCCCGGCACCGACTACACGGACGCGGTACGGGCCGCCCACGAACTCCGGTCGGTGCTCGACGAGTTCGGCGGTCTCATCGGCTGGCCCAAGACGTCGGGCGGGCGCGGGCTGCACGTCTTCGTGCCCATCGAGCCGCGCTGGACCTTCACGCAGGTGCGCAGGGCGGCCATCGCCGTCGGGCGGGAGCTGGAGCGGCGCATGCCGGACGCGGTCGCGACGGCGTGGTGGAAGGAGGAGCGCGGGGAGCGGATCTTCGTGGACTACAACCAGACGGCCAGGGACCGCACGATCGCCTCCGCCTACTCGCTCCGCGCCCGCCCGCACGCCCCCGTATCGGCGCCCCTGCGGTGGGACGAGGTCGAGGACGCCTGCCCCGAGGACTTCGACCTCGCCACGATGCCGGGCCGCTTCGCGGAGGTCGGAGACCTCCACGCAGACATGGACGACCGGTCCCACTCGCTCGAAGCGCTCCTGGAACTGGCCACCAAGGACGAGCACGACCACGGCCTCGGCGACCTGCCGTATCCGCCGGAGTACCCGAAGATGCCGGGCGAGCCGAAGCGGGTGCAGCCGAGCAGGGCCCGGCACGAGGAGTAGCCCGCACGGCAGCGGTGCCCCCGCCCCGGACGGGGCAGGGGCACCGAGGAGCGGCACGGCGGGAACGCCGTCTACAGCTCCTTGATCCGGATGTCCCGGTACGACACCACGTCCGTCACGCCGTGGACCTGGAGTCCGACGTAGCCGGAGGCGTACCTGCGGCCGTCCGTGCCCGGGTCGTCGGCGCGCGGCGGCGTGAACTCCTGGCCGCCCGTGTTGTCGAACTCGTTGATCAGGACGCCGTTGCGGTAGACCGAGTAGTGCTGGTCCACCACACGGATCTCGTAGTCGTTCCACGTGCCCTTCGGAGTGACCCCGGCACCGGCCAGACCCACCCGGTCGAAGCCGTAGATCGACCCGGTTTTGTACATGTCGCCGTCGGGCCGGTCGTGGACCTGCACCTCGTGCCCGTACTTGATGGCGACCCACTCGGGGCGCGGCTCCTCCGGGTGGTCGTGGACCTGCGGGAAGCGCACGAACACACCGGAGTTGGTGTTTCCGTTGCCCGGCGCGTCGTCACGCCACTGGAGCTTCAGCGAGAAGTCGCCGTACTTCCGCTCCGGGAACCAGAGCATGCCCATGCCCTGGACCGAGGTGGAGCTGGTGATGGTGCCGTCGTCGTTGAGACCGAACTTGCCGCCGCCCACCTGCTCCCACTGGTCGAGGGACTTCTGCGTGCCGTCGAAGAGCTTGCGGTAGCCCTCCGTCTGGCCGGGCTTGCCGATGCCGGACTGCTTCGCGGCACGGTTGATCTTGTTGTACTCGCGCTTGTCGATCTCACCCGCCTTCAGGAGCTTGTTCGTCACGCTCTTGACGTGCTTCAGGAAGAGCGCCTGCGAGGTCCACTCCTTCTCGTCCTCGATCAGCTCGCCGACGCGGCAGCGGTTGTTTGTGACGCGGTTGGGGATGCCCGTGTCGACCGTACCCACGAACACCGTCAACCGCTCGTCGTACTCAGGGCAGTTGGGGGCCGGCACGCCGCCGCCCTCGGCCACCGTGAAGGAGGCGGTCCTCGCATCGGACGCGTTGCCCGCCTTGTCGCTCGCCCGGTACGCCACGCTGTGACGCCCCACGCGGTCGACGACGACCGGCGCCTCGTACGCGAGGTAGGGGCCGCCGTCCAAGGAGTACTCGACCTTGTCGACGCCCGAGCCGGCGTCCGTGGCGGCGACCGTCACCTTCGCCTTCCCGAGGTAGGCACCGGCCGAGTTCTTGTCGCCCTCGACCTTCGCCGACGTCTCCGGAGGTGTCCTGTCCTCCACGGGCGGTGCGACGACCGTGAAGTCGACGGCCTTCTCGGCCGCCTGGTTGCCCGCCTTGTCGGACGCGCGGTAGCGGACCTTGTGGGCGCCCGCCTCGTGGACCATGACCGGCGCGGTGTACGCGGTCCAGGCGCCGTCGCCGATCGCGTACTCGGTCGCGCCGACGCCGGAACCGGTGTCGGACGCGGCCACCGTGACCGTCGCCATGCCGACGTACTGCCCCTGGTCGTTCTTCTCGCCGGACACCGTGGCCGACGTCTCCGGAGGCGTCTTGTCGTCCGTCGGCGGCGCGACGACCGTGAAGTCGGCGCTCTTCTCGGCCGCCGCGTTGCCCGCCTTGTCGACGGCCCGGTAGCGGATCTTGTGGGCGCCGACCTGGTCGACGACCACCGGCGCGGTGTACGGCTGCCACGCGCCATCCGCCCCGACCGCGAACTCGATCCTGTCCACGCCCGAGCCCTCGTCCGTCGCCGTCACGGCCACGGAGGCCGAACCGACGTACGCGCCGTCGGCGTTGGTCTGCCCCGCCACCTTCGCCTCGGTCACCGGCGCCTCGGCGTCCTCGCCCCCGCCCTCGGTCACGACCAGGACGCCCTGCATCGAACCGTGGCCGGGGATGGTGCAGTGGTAGCGGTAGCGGCCCGGGGTGAGCGTCACCTCGGCGGTGTGCTTGCCGCCCTGGTCGTCGTTGGGGTTGGCGAGGATGTTCAGCGTGACGTCGTCGTTGTACTCCGGGTCGGAGCTGTCGAACGTCAGCGTGTGCGGCATGCCCGTGGTGTTGCCGGTCGCCTCGCTGTTCTCGAAGACGATCGTCGCGGGGCCCGCCACCGCGGTCGTGGGCGCCGACTTGTACGCGGCGATGTCGTTGTCGGCGGTCCAGGTCAGGGTCTGCGCGGCGGCGATGCCCGGGTTGTCGGGACGCGCCGTCGCCGCGGTCGACGTCAGACCGAGCACCATCAGGAGCGCGGCGAGCAGAGCCGTCCACAGTGTTCGCGTCGGTACGGTCCGCCGCGTCGGAGAACGCATCATCCCGCCTTCCTCGCCAGGTCACCGGCGGCAGGGGTCGCCGCCCCGCCCTTGTACGTCACGCGCCACAGCGCCGACTTGGCGTCCGAGGTGAAGAAGCCGCGGCCGTAGTCGAGGACGTAGAGCGAACCGTCCGGCGCGAACTTCCAGTCCATGAGGTTCTTGATGGCGTCGTTGCCGATCGGGATGATCTTCTTCAGGGACTCGGCGTGCACCGGGAGCCCGCCGCTGCCCACCGTCTTCGGATCGGTCACCACCGCGTGCCGCGGCTGGTCGGCGTCGTAGAGGTCACCGACGAACCACTTGCCGTCCCAGTACGAGGGCCACTTGTCGGCGCTCGTGCTCGCCGCGTCGTAGCGGTACACCGGGCCGTTGATGGCGGCCTGGCCGCCGCCCTTGAGCCACGGCAGGAGGATCTTCTGCTCCGACGTCTTGTAGCTCGGCACGCCGTTCGCGTCCCGCGGGTAGTCGACGCCGCCGCCCTGCGGCGAGTACCAGATGTTGTTGGGCTCGGCCGGCGGGATGTTCACCAGGCCGTCGTTGTTGGGTGACTCGTTCTTGAGGTTGTCGCAGTCGTACCAGCCGAGCGGCTTCGTCGGGTCCGGCAGATTGCGGTCGCGGTAGGGCTGGTTGTTGCCCATGCAGTACGGCCAGCCGCGGTTGGAGGCGTGGGTGATCGCGGCGAAGGTGTCGTACTTCGCGGGTCCCCAGGTCGTCGACGGCTGACCGGCGTCGGGGCCGACCCAGCCCGCGTACAGCGTGTCGGTCTTCTTGTCGATGGAGATGCGCGCGGGGTTCCTGACCCCCATCACATAGATCTCGCCGCGCGTCTTGCCGCCGCCCTCGGCCTGCTCCTTGCCGGTGAAGAGATTGCCTTCGGGGAGCGTGTACGTCCCGTCGGCCTCCGGGTGGACGCGCAGGATCTTGCCGTTGAGATTGTTGGTGTTGCCCGCGGTGCGGCGGGCGTCGGCGAAGGAGACGCCCTTGAAGTTCGGCTGCGGGTTGTTGCCCGAGTAACCGTCTGAGAAGCCGGAGGAGTTGTTGTCACCGGTCGCGATGTAGAGGTTGTTCTTGGAGTCCCAGGCCATCCCGCCGCCCGAGTGACAGCAGCTGTGGATCTGGATCGGCCACTTCAGGAGCACCTTCTCGCTGCCCATGTCCAGCTTGTTCGTGGCGCGGTCGAGCGTGAAGCGGGAGACGTACCGCTCGGCCATGTGCGTCTCGCGGTTGATCTTCGAGTGGGGTGTGTAGTGCAGGTACACCCACCCGTTCCGCTCGAACTTCGGGTCCAGCTCGATACCGAGCAGGCCCTCTTCGACCTTGGTGAGCTCGTCACCGCTGCCCTTGTTCCCGAAGACCGTCAGGGCGCCCGCGAGGCTCACCTTCTTGGTCTTCGGGTCGTAGACGTGGATCTCGCCCGTGCCCTTGCCGATGTCCGGGTTGTTCCAGTCCGTGATCACCGGCTGGGAGGAGTCGGCGCCGCCCCGCCCGATGTACAAGACCTTGCCGTCGGGCGCGGTGACCAGGCCGTGCGGCTCGCCGATCTGGTCGTTCCTGCCCGGCTGGTTGGCCTGGGTGAGGCGCTCCGCCTTGTAGTTGGTGTCGATCGTCCCCTTGCAGTCGGCGCGCGCGATGCGGGTCGTCCACAGCAGGGCGCCCCGCAGATGACCGCGGAAGTCGGCTTCGTCGTACGACGCCGCCGTACCGCCCATACCGGTGTAGAAGGAGCGTCCGCCGTCGTAGTCGCGGCACCAGGACACCGGGTGGTCCCAGCCGTTCGCACCGGCTCCCGGCTTGTACGTCGTCTCCCGTACCCGAGCGACCGTATGCACTTCACCCGAGGGGTTCTTCGCCCAGTTCAGCCACCGGTCGGGGCGCTTCCACTGCAGCGGCAGGTCCTTCGTCGCCGGGTTCCGGCGGTCGCCGACCTCGACGGTCGCGCGCTGCACGTCCGTCGGGCTCGTGTCGGCGGGCCGGGCGCCGATCAGGCCGGTGAACCAGTTCGAGTACGGCTCGGCGCGGGCGGCGTCGTGGATGCCCAGGAAGCCGCCGCCGGCCTCCATGTAGGTCTCCAGGCCCGCCTCCTGCTCGGCGTCGAGGACGTCCCCGCCCCCGGTCAGGAAGGTCACGGCGTTGAACTTCCCGAGCTTAGCCTCGTTCGTGAAGACGGCCGGGTCGTCCGTCGCCTCGATCCTGAACCGCTGGCCGGCCGGGCCCGACCGGCCGATCTTCTCGATCGCCTCGATACCGGCGTCGACGACGGGCGACTCGTCGCCGCCCGCCGCCGAACCGTGGAAGACCAGGACCTTGACGTTGGCCCCGCCGGGCGGCGAGGGAAGGGACATCGTTGTCAGCGCCGGTTCCGGATAGGGCCGCGCGGAAGCGGCCTGCGCGGAGAGCGCCCCGGTGACCATGGCGCCGGACAGCAGCGCGGCCGTCCAGGCCCTGCGCGAACGGTCCGGTCTGCGTCGTGCTCGGCTCAACCCTCGTACGTGCAAGGGCCTTTGATGCGGTGTGCGCCGCATGAGTACACCCACCCCTCGTCGGTCACAGCAACAGCGCCGACGAAGCTAGACCTCTTTTCGCGACTCGCCAAGAGGTATCACCGCGATAGCACGAACTTTGTCCTGTGTGTGGATAAACAAAGATCCGGCCGATACCGTGTGGCCGTCCCCGGGGCCTCCTGTGCCCCGTCAGCCTCCTTACCGCAGTGGGGAGTTCCTCATGACCGAACCGACGGAATCTGGACAGGCGGAGCTTCAACCGGCGGATGCTGGTGGGCGGCGCGGCAGCGGCGGCGGGGGTGACATCGTTGTCGGTCGCGGCCGCGCCCGGGGCGAGCACGGCCGAGGCGCCGAGGACCGCGCCCGCGGGCGGCGAGGTCAGGCGCATCAAGATGTACGCGGAGAAGCTCCCGGACGGGCAGATGGGGTACGGCCTGGAGAAGGGCAAGGCCTCCATACCCGGGCCGCTCATCGAGCTGAACGAGGGCGACACCCTGCACATCGAGTTCGAGAACACGATGGACGTGGCCGTCAGCCTGCACGTCCACGGCATGGACCACGAGATCTCCAGCGACGGCACCAAGCACACCAGGAGTCACGTCGAGCCGGGCGGCAAGCGCACCTACACCTGGCGCACGCACGCCCCTGGTCGCCGCAAGGACGGCACGTGGCGCCCCGGCACCGCGGGCTACTGGCACTACCACGACCATGTCGTCGGCACCGATCACGGCACGGGCGGCGTCCGGAAGGGGCTCTACGGACCGCTGATCGTGCGGCGCAAGGGCGACCTGCTGCCGGACAAGACCTTCACCGTCGTCTTCAACGACATGACGATCAACAACAAGTCGGGCCACGACAGCCCCACCTTCGAGGCCACGGTGGGCGACCGGGTCGAGTTCGTCTCGATCACCCACGGCGAGTACTACCACACGTTCCACGTGCACGGTCACACCTGGGCGGACAACCGCACGGGCCTGCTGACCGGCCCCGACGACCCGAGCCGGATCCTTGACGACAAGATCACGGGGCCGGGCGACTCCTTCGGTTTCCAGGTCGTCGCGGGCGAGGGCGTGGGGGCCGGGGCCTGGATGTACCACTGCCATGTGCAGAGCCACTCGGACATGGGGATGGCGGGGCTGTTCCTGGTGAAGAAGGCGGACGGGACGATTCCGGACTATGAGCCGCACCATGCGGCCGGGTCCTCCGGGTCCTCCGGGTCCTCCGGGTCCTCCGGGTCGTCCTCCAAGTCCTCCGGGAAGTCCGGATCCTCCAAGTCCTCCGGGGGGCACAGCCACGGTTAGCGTGGTCAGCGTCCGGCGCGCAGCCGTTCCAGCAGCTCGGAGAGCATCTCGGCGAGGTCGTCTGGGTCCGGGTAACTCTCCGGGTCCGCACAGCGGTCGGTCCAGCCCGACGCCTCCAGACGCTCCAGGGCGGCGACGAGGCGGGGACGCACGTCGTCCGGCGGGCTGAACCCGCCGCTGAGCGAAGCGATCTTGCAGGCCGAGACGAACCCCCAGTGCGCGTCGGGGGATTCGAGCTCGTGGAGCAGCCGGTCGTACGCGTCAGGAACGTTCCGCGACAGGGCGTGGCGGAGGCTGAGCGCGCGGATGTCCGGGACCGGTGAGCCGGCGTGGCGCTCCAGGGCGTCGGTGGCGGCCCGGGCGTCGGATTCCGCCGCGCAGTCCAGGCCGGCCAGCGTCCGCGCGGCGGACACGCGTACGGCGGTTTCCGGGTCGTCGTCCAGCAGGCCGATCAGCCCGCGCACGGCCTCCCCCTCCACCGGGGAGCCCTCGGCCATCGGGTCGAGGCCCTCGGCGGCGGTCTTGCGCACCTCGGTGTCGGGGTGCCGCAGCCCTTCGAGGAACAGCGCGAGCGGGGGCTCGTCCAGGGGTTTGTGCATGTGGAGCCAGTCGTAGCAGCGCAGTACCTCGCTCAGGACGTGGGCGTCGGGCCCGCCCGCGGCCAGCCGGTCAAGGACAGCGAGCACCGAGCTGTACCGGAGCACGCCGTTGAACAGGAGGAGGTCGGAGAGGGTCTCGATGCCGAGCGTCCTGCGGTCCGGATCGTCGTCGCCGCACAGAGCGAGGGCCTCGTCGACCACCAGCCCGATCTGGGCGCGCTCCGTCCAGGACTCCTCCGCGGGAAGCTCCGCGATCTCGGCCAGGACCTGGCGGCGCTCCTTGGCGCCCGGCGCGAGAGGGAGCGCTTCCGCGAGCAGGGCCCGCGTCCGGCCCCGCAGCGGCTCGGCCTCCTCGGCGGACAGCGGCTCGTTCCTGCGTACGACGAGCGTCGCCAGAAGGACCGCGAGGTCGAACGCCAGATCGCGCGTGAAGGTGCCCGGCCGTCCGAACCGGTCGATCCCCTCGTCGGTCCAGCCCTCGCCGCGCAGATACGTGAGGCGCTGCCGCATGTCGTCGCACAGGTCCTCGCCGAAGTCCCGCGGCGCCGGGGGGCCGCCGAGCTCCGCCATGAACTCGGTCCACTCCCGCAGGAAACCCTCCGGGTCGTCCAGGTGCCCCGCGAAGATCCGCTCCGTCCGCTCACGCACCGCGGTGTCGCGCCGCAGCACGGCAGCGAAGCCGTCCACCACGGTCTCGTGGAAGTCGTCCGCCCAAGGCTCCCGGGCCACGGCCGCCGCCAGCTCCCGGAGCGCCCACTCCGGCTCGGCCGCCTCCGCCGCGTCACACGCCGCCTTGGCCCGTACCGCCACGTCCGGATCCCGCAGCGCCCCGGCCAGCTCCTCGTGCAGCTCCGCCTGCTTGCGCTCTCTCCGCTTCTTGAACATGGGGGCAGGGTATGCGGAGGGGCTCGGCGCGAGTGATCCGGTCACTCGGACCCGTCGGAGAGGGGGTCGGACCGGGCGCGGTCGGGCGGGGGCTTCTGCGCGTGGATGTCGTGGAGGGGGAGCAGGTCTCCCAGGACGCTGTGGGACAGGGGCGTCCATGACGAGGTGCCGACTGCCCTCGGCCGGCGGGGGTCGTCCGCGGGCGGCTCCGTCGCCGGGCAGGCGGGGACGCGGGCCTCGGGGATCACCGCGTACAGCTCGAGCCTGATCACACCTACGCGCATGGGAGCCCCCAGCGGAGAAGCACACCGATCGTCCCACCACAAGGCTCGAACTGCTGTTGAAACCCCGATCCGGGGGGGGCGTCGCTCAGGTGGCGAGCCGGGCCGTCAGGCCGTCGAGGACCCGGTCGAGCCCGTAGGCGAAGTCGTCGTCGCGGATCTGCTGCGGGTGCACGTCCTGCCGGGCGGAGCTGCCCTTCCGCAGCCCCGGGTGCTGCCGCGTGGCATCGTCGAAGGCGGGGCGCAGGCCGGCCACCCACTCCTGCTCGGTGCTGCCGCTGCGGGCGACCAGTGAGAGGTACGCGGCCTCGGAAGCCGCGATCCCGACGACGTACGCCGTCAGCGTCCCCACCGCCCGGTCCTGCTCCTCCGCGGGGAAGCCGGCGGCCTCGAACTGCGCGAGCAGCCCCGCCGCCGTCCGCATGGCGTTCGGTCCGATGTGGACGAGTCCGACCTGGCCCAGCTCGGGGGCGATCCAGGGGTGGCGCAACGCCATCGCCCGCAGCTCGGTGGCGGTACGGGTGACTGCGGCGCGCCACCGGGTGCGGTCGGCGGCGGGGTGGACCTGAAGCTCGCCGAAGACGTCGTCCACGACCAGCTGGATCAGCTCGTCCTTGTTGGCCACGTGTCGGTAGAGGGAGGTGGCGGCGGCGTCCAGGCGGGTGCCGAGCTTGCGCATGCTGAGGGCCTCGACGCCCTCCGCGTCCAGGAGTTCGATCGCCGCGGCCACGATGTGCTCCCGGGTCAGCTGCTCCCGCTGGCGGGGCCGCGGACGGGTCCACACCGATGCGGTCGGCTTCCTGTCGGCTGGCATGTGCCCCTCGTCTCTGTGTGTCCGGCATGTTCTCGCCGACCATAGCGCACGGCGTACGCCATTGCGTACGCCGTTCTGTTGTGCGTACAGTGTTCGCAACGAGGAACGCAGTACGCAACGAGTGGGGGCCAACATGTCGAGCAACGCCGTGCAGAGCACGAACAACGCCGTCAGCTGGGACGAGCAGGGCGGCTGGGAAGCCAACGGTGCGTGGGGGAGCCGGAGTTCGGCGGGGCGGAAGCTGGACCTCGCCCACTGGCAGGCCCGCCTCGACGCGTTGCGCGCCGAGCACCACGTCCCGGCCGCCTCGCTGGCGATCCTCGTCGGCGGAACCGTCCACGAGCTCGCCAGTGGCGTGCTGCACCGCGGCACGGGCGTAGAGGCGACGACCGACTCGGTCTTCCAGATGGGATCGATCGCCAAGATCTACACGGCCACCCTGATCATGCGGCTCGCCGAATCAGGCGAACTGGACCTGGACGCACCGGTCGTGGACGTGCTCCCGGAGTTCTCGGTCGCCGGCCCCGACGCGGCCAAGGAGATCACCGTACGCCGCCTGCTCAGCCACACCAGCGGTCTCACCTGTGACTTCACCTATGACACCGGACGCGGCGACGACTGCCTCGCCAAGTACGTGGAGGCCGCGAAGGACGTGGCACTCGACTGTCCGCCCGGCACCGCGCTCTCCTACAGCAGTGTCGGCTACAACGTGCTCGGACGGATCGTCGAAGTCGTGACCGGCAAGGTCTGGGACGAGGCGCTGAGGGATCTGCTCCTCACCCCGCTCGGCGTCACGCACACGATGACGCTGCCCGAGGAGGCGCTGCGCTTCCGTGCGGCGATGGGGCACCTGGGGGAGGCGGGCCAGGACCCGGACCCGGCGCCGTCCTGGGACCTGATGCCGCGCTCGGCGGGCCCGTACGGCAGGGTCATCGCCACGGCCGGGGACGTCGTCCGGCTGGCGCGAATGCACCTCGAAGGCGGGGTCGCGCAGGACGGCACGCGCATCCTCTCCGAGGAGACCGTCGCGCTGATGCGGCGGCGCGTGGTCGACTCCCCGGACAAGTGGACGGTCAGTGCGGACGGCTGGGGGCTGGGCTGGACCCTCTACGACTGGGACGGCGTCCAGGGCTACGGCCACGACGGCGCCTCCATCGGGCAGTACGGCTATCTGCGCGTGGTGCCGTCGGCGGGTGTCGGGGTCGCGCTGCTCACCAACGGTGGCGGCGCGCGTGAGCTGTACGCGGCCCTCTTCAGGGAACTGCTCGCCGAGCTGGCCGAGGTGACGATGCCCGAGCCGTTCGCCCCGCCGGCCGAGCCGCCCGCGGTCGACCTCGCGCCGCTCGTCGGCACGTACCGGCGCGAGGGCGTGGTCATCACCGTGACCGAGCGGGACGGCGCGGCTCACGCGGTGTACGAATTCGTCGACGGCATGAAGGACTTCTCCGAGCCCTTGGAGATCGACCTCGTGCCGGTGACGGACACGGTCTTCGCCGGTACGGGGGTGGGCGCGGCCTTCAGCGAGGACTACATGCCCGTGGTCTTCTCCACGCTCCGGGACGGCACGGGCTGCGTCTACATCGGAATGCGCTGCGGCCCCAAGACCGCGTGACCGCCCGGGACCCCCGGACTATCGGGGCTGCCCGGACTCCTCAGTGGCCGGGGCCCCGTCCCGGAGGGTCTCGCGGTGGGCTCGGGCCACGGTCACCATGGTGTCGAGCGTGTCCCGGGCCCGCTGGAGATCGTCGATCTGCGCCGTGATCCGCTCGCGTTCGCGGGCCATCCGCTCCAGCGCGGCATCGGAGTTGTGCTCGCTCGGGGAGTCGGCGCACGGCATGAGTTCGGCGATGGTGCGACTCGAGAGGCCCGCCGCGTACAGGCCCTGGATGAAGTGGACGCGCTCCGCGTCCCGCTCTGTGTACTGCCGCTGTCCGCCCGGCGTGCGGACGCTGCTGAGCAGCCCCTGCTGCTCGTAGTAGCGCAACGACCGCACACTCACTCCGGCGAGTGCCGCGAGTTCCCCGATCCGCATGGCTGTCTCCCGTGGTTGTCCGAGTGTGAGTTCCTGTGGCGGGCACCACACGAATCCGCGGTCTTCTCCGCTTGCACCTGACGCGGGCGTCAGGTTTTAGCGTACTCGTGTGCTTCGGAAGCCGGAGCGCGCACGCAGTTGCACGTGGCCGCACACAGCTGCACGTACCTGAGGAGAACGACATGCCGTCCCTGTTCAGCGGTTACCGCCTCGGCGGACTAGCTCTGCCCAACCGGACCGTCATGGCTCCCATGAGCCGCGTCCGAGCCGCCGCCGGCGGTCTGGCGACGCCCTCGATGGCCACCTACTACGCGCAGCGCGCCACGGCCGGCCTGATCGTCACGGAGGGCGTCCAGCCCAGCCGCGTCGGGCAGTCCAATCCGGGCACGCCCGGCCTGCACACCGACGAACAGACGGATTCCTGGCGGCAGGTGACCGACGCCGTCCACACCAACGGTGGGCGCGTCTTCGCCCAGATCATGCACGGTGGCCGCGTCTCGCACCACGAGACCACGGGCCTCCAGCCGGTCGGCCCGTCGGCCGTGCCCGGCGAGGGCGACGTGTTCACCCCGAGCGGCCCGCAGCCGCTGCCGGTCCCGCGGGCCCTGGAGACCGGCGAGGTCCAGGAGCATGTCCAGTCGTACGCGGACGCCGCCCGCCGCGCCGTCGACGCGGGCTTCGACGGGGTCGAGCTGCACGGCGCCAACGGCTACCTGATCTCCCAGTTCCTGTCGTCCAACGCCAACCTGCGCGACGACCGGTACGGCGGCTCCGTCGCCAACCGCATACGGTTCGCCGTCGAGTCGGCCGCCGCCACCGCCGAGGCCGTGGGCGCCTCCCGCACCGGCGTCCGGCTGTCGCCCGGCGGCGGCATCTGGGGGGTCAGGGAGGACGACGCCGCCGAGCTGAACACCGCTCTGCTCACCGAGCTGGCCCGCCTGGACCTCGCGTACGTGCACCTGGAAGGCACCGCCGACGAGGACGTCCTCCTCCAGCTGCGCAGGGCCTGGCCGGGCACCCTCATCGTCAACCCGACCGTGCCCGGCGGCCCGAAGCAGACCGGACGGGCGGAGGCCGACCACTGGCTGGGCCTGGGCGCCGACCTCATCGCCTTCGGCCGCGGCTTCCTCGCCAATCCCGACCTGGTCGAGCGGCTGCGCTCGGGGCTGCCCCTCGCGCCCGTCGAGGAGAACACCTTCTACCAGGGCGGCGACGCCGGGTACATCACCTACCCGGCGTACCAGCACACGGCCTGACCTGCCGGTGGCGGCGGATCAGCGGATCAGTGGATCAACTGCGGCAGCGGATAAGGGAAGATGCCTCCTGACGTCGTCAGGGAGGAGTGACCGAGGTGACCGAGGAACCGCGCCCGACCCTGGAGGCCGTGGCCGCCCGCGCCGGGGTCTCCAGGGCCACCGTCTCGCGTGTCGTCAACGGCGACCCGGGGGTGCGGGAGGTGCTTGCCGAGAAGGTGCGGCACGCGGTCGACGAGCTGGGCTACGTCCCCAACCGCGCCGCCCGCAGCCTGGTCACCCGCCGCCACGACGCGGTCGCGGTGGTGATCGCCGAGCCGGAGACACGGGTCTTCGCCGACCCCTTCTTCGCGCTCCAACTCCGGGGCATCAGCAAGGAGTTGACGGCGCACGACATCCAGCTCGTGCTGCTGCTCACCGAGGGGCGGGACGACCACGAGCGGGTCGGCCGCTATCTCACGGGCGGCCACGTCGACGGCGCCCTCGTCTTCTCGCTGCACCTGGACGATCCGTTGCCCGGCATCATCCGCCGGGCCGGGCTGCCAACCGTGTTCGGCGGCCGGCCCGGCTGGCCGCAGGCGGAGCCGGGCGAGCCGAGCACGTCGTACGTCGACTGCGACAACCGGGGCGGTGCCCGCGAGGCGGTGCGTCACTTGGCCGGACTCGGCCGCGACCGCATCGCGCACATCACCGGGGCCCTCGACCAGACCTCCGCGGTCGACCGGCTCGACGGGTTCCGTGACGTCCTGGGAGACGTGGACCCGCGGCTGATCGCCGAGGGAGACTTCACCCCGGGAGGCGGGGAACGCGCGATGCGGGAACTCCTCGACCGCGTACCGGATCTGGACGCGGTCTTCGCCGCCAACGACCTGACGGCGTCCGGCGCACTCCGTGTGCTGCGCGAGCGGGGCAGAAGGGTGCCGGACGACGTGGCGGTGGTCGGGTTCGACGACATGCTTCCGGTGGCCGAGCAGACCGACCCTCCGCTGACGACGGTCCGTCAGGAGATCCAGGAAATGGGACGGTTGATGGCGGCGATGCTTCTGCGCGGCAGGGGAGACCCGGAGCCCACGACCACGTCGGCCGGCGAACCGGCCGGCGTGGTCCTGCCGACGTCCCTGGTGCGCAGGGCGTCGGCGTAACGGCACCGGCGCGACAGGAGCCCAGGAGCCCAGGAGCCCAAGACCCCTAGGAGCCGACGCTCACGGTGAAGCGTCGCGGGTTCCCGTCGTGCGCCGCCCCCGACACGTCCGGCTGGCCGTCAGGCCGCACGTCGTCGTACGGAAACGCGTACCCGATGGGGGAGTTGGCGTGCACCACGCGTGACCAGTGGTTGGTGACCGCGTCACGGTAGTAGTCCGCCGAGCCCGCGCCGTTCGGCTGCGCGGGGTGGGTGAGCATGATGCTGCGGTTGAAGCCGGCCGCGAGCCGGGCGAGCAGGCCCTTCTTGTCGTCGGGGTCGTTCGGATTGTTGGCGAAGGGGCCGTGGTTGCAGGTGAAGATGTCCTTCGAGGTGGGCTTGGTGAAGGAGTGGCCGCCGTTGAAGGTCAGCACGTCACCGCTGACGCGCCCGGTGAACACCCCGCGCCCGCCCTGGAGGTCGATCTTCAGGTCGGTGCCGCGGTACTTGTCCCACACCTTGTCGATGTAGCTGTTCCACACGTCGCGGAACGGCATCTGGTCCGGCCTGTCGAAGTACGGCGCCATGAGGTTCTGCGGCGAGATGACCCGCAGCACGCCCCCGCCGTCGCCGCGGATGACCAGCTTGTCCCACGGCTGCCCGTCCTTCGCCGCCTGTGCCGCCAGGTCCGACGCGATCCTGCCGACGGCGCCGTCGGGCAGCGGGGCGACGGTGTGCCTGGCGTCGCCCTCCAGGGTCAGGCCGATGGGCAGCGCGGTGACGAGGTCGACGTAACTGATGTTGGCGTAGAGCTGCTGGGGGTTGAAGGTGAACTCGCAGAACGACCACGTGCGGCCGTAGTTGGGGTCCGCACGGGTCGCGAACGCGGGCTCGACCAACGCCGGGCCGGGGTTGAGGAAGAAGTCCAGCCTGTCGTCGCGTACGAAGTAGACGCGGGCGCCGTACATCTGAGGCAACGTCAGCACCTTCGGCGCCGATCCCGCGGCGCCGAGCGGGATGGCGCAGTCGACGGCCAGCGGGGTCTGCGGCGCCGACGGCGACTCGGGCCGGTAGACGCCGCCGTCCGGCTTGAGCAGCACCCAGCGGCCGGTGCCCTGCTCGTGTCCGGTGACGTAGGCGCGCACCTGGCCAGGGAGCGACTTGTTCGCCAGGGCCAGCTCGCAGGTGGCGGGTGCGGCCTTGCCGCCCGCCCGGGCGCCGGGGCTGAGCGCGCTTCCCCAGAGGGGGTAGGTGAGGGCGCCCGCTGCGCCGGCTGTGGAGGTCAGGAACGTTCGACGCGATATCACGGAAGGTCTCCTGCGACGGTTGCGTGGGGGTGTGGGGGTGTGGGGGTACGTGGGGGCCCCCGCCTCGGGGTGGTGCACCACTGTCTCGGCGGGTGATTGCGGCGTCAAGAGTTGTGACTGAGAGCGCTCTCAGAAATCTTCTTCCTTCACGAAATGACGACGTCGCGGCAGGTGTGCCGACGAGAGGCGGATTGTCAGTGGCGGGTGCCAGACTCAGGAATGACGGAAGAGAGTTGCGACAAAGGAGTCGATCATGCTCAATAACCGTTTCCTCACAGGAGCCCCCGTCTGGGTGGACTCGTGTGCCCCCGATCTCGGCGGCGTCAGCGCGTTCTACCGCGACCTGTTCGGCTGGGAACTCCAGCAGGGCGCCGCGGAAATGGGCGGCTACAGCCAGTATCAGCTCGCCGGCCGGACCGCCGCGGGCGCGATGGCCATCTCGCGGGACGAGGCGGCCCCGGCCTGGACGCTCTATTTCCGGACACCGGACGTGGACGCCACGGTGAAGTCGGTCGAGCAGGCCGGTGGTGGCACGCTGTTCGAGGCCGTCGACATCCTCGACCTCGGCCGCATGGCGGGCCTCACCGACTCGGCGGGCGTCCCGTTCTCCGTGTGGCAGCAGGGAGAGCTGAAGGGCCTCGATGTCCTGAACGAACCGGGCGGCCTGGTCTGGACCGAGCTGTACACCCCGGACGTCTCCGCCGCCATCGGGTTCTACGACTCGGTGTTCGGCTGGCAGACCACCGAGGCGACCTTCCCCGGCGGGACGTACACGATGGTGCACCCCGCGGGCGGCACGGCGGACGACATGTTCGGCGGTGTGGTGCCGCTGGCCGACGACTCCTGCGAAGACGGGGCGTACTGGCTGCCGTACTTCCAGGTGGACGACTGCGACAGCGCGGTCGCCAAGGCCCTGGAGGGCGGCGGCGAGGTGCGGATGGAGCCCCTCTCGATGGAGGGCGTGGGCCGTTTCGCGAAGCTGACGGACCCGGCGGGAGCGCGCTTCGCCGTGCTGCAGCCGTCACCCCCCGAGTAGCACAGGCCCACCGGACAGGCCCTGGAGCGACCGAGATGGGCGGGGCCAGTATGGTTCGGCTGTTTCGCCGGGTGCGCCGCTGGGCAGTCCTCACCGGGGCACGCGCGCCCGGCGGCCGACCAGCCCTTCGTTGATCGTTCGTTGATTGGTTGTTTCGCGCGGTGCGGCAGCATCGGTGGCATGCAGATCGAGATGACAGCCGAGCCCGAACTCGCCTGGCAGGAGCAGGCTCTGTGCGCCCAGACCGGAGCCGACTTCTTCTTCCCCGAGCCCGGGAGCTCGGTGCGTGAGGCGAAGGACATCTGCCAGATGTGCGAGATGCGCACGGCCTGCCTGGAGTACGCATTGACCAACGACGAGCGGTTCGGCGTCTGGGGCGGCCTCTCCGAGAAGGAGCGGTACGCCCTCAGACGCGAACCCCGCGCATGATCCTGCCTTGATCCACGGACCCGTGGGCCCGGTCGCCCCGGGCCCACGGGTCCTCAGGCGTACGTCACGACGAACCGCCGGGTCCCCGCGGGGACGTGGACGTCGTCACCGGAGACGGAGAGTTCCCGCCCGTCGGCCGTCACCGACCGCACAGGGCCGAACCGGCAGGGGTAGACGTACCGCACCCGCTCCGGGGCCTCGGTCACCTCCACCGTCACCGTCCGCCTGCTCGCGTCGTGCGTGAGCCGGTACCCGAAGGGCTCGCCGAACAGCGTCGGAGCGGACTCGACGGCCACCGTGTCGCCGTCCGGCACCCAGTGGGGCCGTACGCCCGGCGCGATGTACACGTGCGGATCGTGGTCCTCGTCCGCCTCGAAGAGCAGGATGTCGCGGATCAGGAGCAGGTACTCGGCGGCGGCCCAGCCGTGCGGGATGTCGCCCATGTACCAGGGCCGGGACGGCACCTCCCGGAAGTCCGACGCGACGGTGAACGCGTGCTGCTCGTTCCACGCGCCGAGCGCCACCGCCCGCTCCTCGGTCCGCGGGAAAGCGGCCCCGACGATCCAGCCGAGCAGCTCGTCCATCCGCGCCGCATCGCCCGCCAGCAGGTACGCGTGCGCCAACTGCGTGGTCAGGTACGGGCCGTAGGCGTTCCATGCCGCCTCGTGCCGGTAGCCGCCCGACACGAAGTGGGCGTACATCGTGTCGAGGGTGAAGCGCGCCGCCGCGTCGATGTCCGTGCCCAGCTTGCTGCCCATGTGCAGCCGCAGCGGATGGAAGAACGCCGCGGTGCCGATCATCGTCGAGTCGAGCCGCCCGACGTCGCCCGGTCCGGTCGGGATGTACGTCTCCCACGCCCCCCGCCTGCGCTGCTCCGCGAGGACCCAGCGCACCGAGGCCGCCGTCGCGCGCTTCACGTCGTCGAAGGCGGCCCACAGCTCGGGCACGTCCGGCGAGCCGATGCGCTCCGCGAGACGCGCCGCCTCGTACAGGCCGGCCAGCGCCCACAGGTCGTCCCAGTAGTGCGGTTTGTCGCGCTCGCCCAGGTGCTCGGCGCTCCAGCCGCTGTGCAGCAGCCCGTACTGGTCGCGGTTGTCCCGCAGCCACCGGGCGCCGTCGATGACGTACGGCGTGTAGAGCTTCGTGCCGAACGCGGCGGCGCGGCCCTGCGTGCGGTCGAAGCGGCCGATCGCCCAGAGCGCCTGGCCGTTGCTGTCCCACTCGCGGTCGTCCCGCTCGTGCGGGCCGCCGTAGAACCCGTACTCCGCGCACGGCCCGACGCGTCCCGTGCCGCGGTTGAACTTCAGCGGGTAGTGCGTGCCCAGCTGGTGCTCGGCAAGCGCCGCGTCGCCCACCAGCGAGCAGGCCGTGGCCTCGACGGACGAGTCGCGGATCCAGAACGAGTCGTAGACCGTCGGACCCGGATGGATCTCCCCGTGGTCGGAGAGGATGAGCAGCTGCGAGCGCGACTCGCGGAACAGGTCCGTCAAGTGGGCCACCGGGCGCGGCAGTTCGGGCTGCAGTCCCTGGCCGATGAGTTTCGACGTCCAGAACGCCCGGTTGGCCTCCTCCAGGTCGGCGGCGGGCGTGGCCCTGATCTCGGCCAGGTCGTCGGCCCCGCTGTACAGATCGACGGGCAGCCGTACGTCCAGCTCGAACGTCTCGTCGTCGATGACCCGGAACGGCCAGGCGAAGGCCGCGCTGCACAACCCCGCGACCTGGTCCTGCGCCTGCCCCGCGCCGTTCAGCTTGCCGCCCGTGACCAGGTCGTGGAACGGGTTGCGGGTCAGATAGGAGTCCGGGTCCTCGCTGAAGTCGGGGTTGCCGTACACGCCGTGCTGCTCGGGTGCGGTGTCGAACACCGGGCCCCAGCCGCTGTTCGTCTCCACCCGGTTCTCCAGCGGCAGATGCCGAAGGAACGTCAGCCTCCGGTCGGTGATCTGGCGTCCGTTGCGGTCGTGCCGCTGGAAGCCGCTCGGCCCCGCGGGCATGACCGCCGCGCACAGCCAGCCCTCGCGCGGCTGCCCGGTCGCGGTGCCCACCGTCACCCGGGTGACCACGAGATCGCGCTGCCGCGCACCCACGGCCGTCGCGAAGGTGCGCTGCACGAACGCGACACCGTCCGGCGTACGGAAGTCCGTCAGGACGACCGGCAGGTGCGGGGCCTCCATGCGCTGTGCCACCGTGCCGCCGTCGGGCAGCTGCGGCAGGTGCAGGGCGCCCGTCGCCGGGTCGTACAGGAAGAAGAACAGGCAGTACTTGTCGTAGACCGGCTCGATCTCACCGGCCTGCCCGATCAGTGACTCCTGACGGTGGTCCTTCACGCCCACCATGTGCCAGTAGCGGTACAGGGCGTTGGAGGCCAGGGCGGCCTCCTTCGATTCGTACGTCCCGCGGTCGAAGTCGTCGCTCCAGTGCCGGAAGGCCTGCTGCGCCCACCACGGCACGGGATAGGGCAGCCGCCCCTTGCCCGTCCAACCGCGCCACATGACCTCGTAGAACATCCGCTCATGGGTCTGCGCCATGGGTTCCACCCCCGGTGCCCACAGTTGCACCGCGAGGGGCGTTCGTAAATCGGGTGCCGGGGTCAGAGTCCCGGCTTGACCGTTTTCATCGTCAGGTGGGAGTCGACGCGCAGGACACAGGGGAGGCCGGTGAGCTTGCCGGTGAGGAATGCCTCGTAGGCGGCGTGGTCGGCGACCGCGACGCGGATGAAGTAGTCGGGGCGGCCGAACATGCGCCGAACCTCTATGACCTCCTCGTAGGAGGCCACGACCTCTTCGAACTCGAGGTACGTGTCGCGGTCGTTGGCGCTGACCTCGACGTCGATGAGGACTTCGAGACCGCGCCCGAGCGCCGCGGTGTCGATGACGGCGTGATAGCCGGCGATGACACCCGCCTCCTCCAGACGTTTGACCCGACGCAGACAGGGAGGCGCGGTCAGGCCCACGCGTTTGGCCAGCTCGACGTTGGTGAGACGGCCGTCCTGGCGCAGGTGAAACAAAATGTCGTGATCCAGGGCGTCAAGGCGAATTTCATTGCTCACAGGCCCATCATAGAGCCACTATCGGCAATCAAATTAGGCGTGGATCTTCATAAAATGTCGGCATGCGAATAGCACCACCCGTCGCCGACGCCACTCCTGTGTCCACTTCCGTCCCCCCTCCACGTCCCCTCGCGGGGCTGCGGACCGCGTTCGGGGACACCGCCTCCGTAGGACTCGCGTTCCTGCCGCTCGGGCTCGCCTTCGGGGCCCTTGTCACCCATTCAGGACTCGACTGGTGGTGGGCGGGCCTGTCCGCCGCGCTCGTCTACGCGGGCTCGTTCGAATTCCTGCTCATCGGCATGGTCACCGCCGTCGCCCCGCTGGCCTCGATCGCCGGGGCCGCCTTCATGGTGAACGTCCGGCACGTGTTCTACGCGCTGTCCTACCCGCTGCACCGTGTCGAAGGGCGGGCCGGCAAGGCGTACGGGACGTTCGCGCTCAGCGACGAGGCGTTCGCCCTGACCTCGGGGGAGCGGGCCCGCTCCTGGCCGGGCCGGCGCATCCTCGGGCTGCAGCTCCTCCTGCATCTGTACTGGGTGGCCGGCTCGGTCGCCGGTGCGCTGCTCGGCTCGCTCATCCCCGACAGCGTCAGGGGCCTGGACTTCGCGCTGACCGCCCTGTTCACCGTGCTCGCCGTCGACGCCGTACGGGACCTGCGCGGTGACCTGCCCACGCCCGTACTCGCCCTGCTCAGCGCCCTGTTCGCCCGCCTTGTCTTCCCCGGCGAGCTGCTCCTGGCCGCCTTCGCCCTGTTCACCGTGGGGCTCCTGGCCCGCCACCTGGCCGCCCGGAGGACGCCGAGCCATGCCTGACACCAGGTACGCCATCGCCGCGGTCCTCGTCACCGCCGCCGTCACCTGGGCCCTGCGCGCCCTGCCCTTCGCCGCCCTCGTCCCGCTGCGCGAGAGCGGCACCGTCCAGTACCTCGCCGCCCGCATGCCCGCGGGCGTCATGGTGATCCTCGTCCTCTACTGCCTGCGCGACCTGCCCCTCGCGGGCACGTCCGCTTCGGCCCCGGCGGCGGCCGTCGCGGTCACCGTGGGCCTTCACCTCTGGCGCCGCAACGCGCTGTTGAGCATCCTCGGCGGCACCGCCGTCCACGTGGCCCTGGCCAGTACCGTCTTCGCCCCCTGAGACGGTGGCGCCGCCCGGGAAACCGAGGCGACACAGGGGCGCGCCGGTGGTTACGATCCAGGCGCCGCACGCGGGGCGTGCGGCGCGGGTCCTGTAGAGCAGAGGCAGACTCGCCGCCCTCTCAAGGCGGATACGCCGGTTCGAATCCGGCCGGGACCACGGGCACGGAACACGCGGGCAGGAACACATGGGTGAGAGCGGCGGGATCAGCGAGGCGGACCTCGCGGCCTTCCACGACGTGGTCGGCAGACTCCGGGAGCTGCCCGTCGACGATCCGGTGCGGCTGCGCGCCGAGCAGGTCGCCGCGTCCTTCGCCCGTGACGGCCGGCTGCGCAGACGCAAGGCGCGCGGCGCCGAACTGTCCGCCGCCGACGCGGCCGCGATGGCCGCCACCGCGACCGGCGCGGGCGACCGCCGCGAGGACGCGCCCCTGTCCGCCGAGGGCGCGGGCGGCGTCTTCCTGCGCCCACGGCCCTGCTATGTGTGCAAGACGTCGTATCGACAGGTCGACTCCTTCTACCACCGGCTCTGCCCGGCCTGCGCGGCCGACAACCGCTCCCGGCGCGCGCTCACCACGGACCTCCGCGGGCGGCGCGCCCTGCTCACCGGGGGCCGCGTGAAGATCGGCTTCCAGCTCGCCCTGATGATGCTGCGGGACGGCGCCGAACTCCTCGTCACCAGCCGCTTCCCGCACGACACCGAGCGGCGCTTTCGCGCGGTGCCGGGCAGCGCGGCATGGCTCGACCGGCTCACCGTGCTCGCCGTCGACCTGCGCGACCCACGCCAGGTGCTCGGCCTGTGCGAGGAGCTGCGGCAGCGGGGCGAGCCGCTCGACATCCTCGTCAACAACGCGGCGCAGACGGTACGGCGACCGCCCGAGTCGTACGCGGCCCTCACAGCGGGGGAGACGGACGGGCTGCCCGCCCTCGCCCGGAGCGCCCCCGGCTTCCGGCCGATGCCCACGGCGGGTGCCGCCCCGGGAGCCGCCGGGCAGGGCGCCCTCGCCCTGGTGCTGCGTGACGCCGACGAGGCCGGGCTGCTCCCGGACCCCGCACCGGAGAACTCCTGGTCGGCCCGGCTCGGCGGCCTCGATCCCGCCGAGGTCCTGGAGACCCAGCTGGTCAACGCGCTCGCCCCGGCCCTGCTCTGCGACCGGCTGCTGCCGTTGCTCCTCGCGTCGCCGCGCCCCCGCACGTACATCGTGAACGTGGCGGCCGTCGAGGGCCGCTTCGCCGTGCGCAACAAGATGGGCGGGCACCCGCACACGAACATGGCGAAGGCGGCCCTGAACATGCTCACCCGTACCAGCGCCGCCGAACTCGCCGAGCAGGGCGTGCACATGTGCGCTGTCGACACAGGCTGGATCACGGACGAGAACCCCGCGCCGAAGAAGGACCGCATCGCGGGCGCGGGCTTTCGCACACCGCTCGACGTCGTGGACGGCGCGGCCAGGATCTACGACCCGATCGTGCGGGGCGAGGCCGGCGCGCCCGTCTCGGGCGTCTTCCTCAAGGACTACCGGGAGGCGCAGTGGTGAGCGAGGACCTGTCCGCCGGAGTGCCGCGCGTCGTGCCCCGGCCGGTGTCCGAACTGGCGCCCATGCTCGACTGGTTGAGGGCCGGGAGCCCGGCGGGTGAACGGCTCGACTTCACGGCGGGGACCGTGCTCCCCGACGGACGGCTCGACCTGTGCAAGCAGGCGATCGGCGCGCGCGGCGCGGCTCTCGTCGCCGAGGCGCTGCGGGACGCCCGGGCCGCCGCCCCGGCACGGCACGAAGCCGCCTCTCCTGTACGGCACTTGCTGCTCGGCACGGACGGTCTCGGTGACGCGGGGGCGGCGGACGTGGCGGGCGGCGCGGGCGCGACCGGCGTCGAGACCCTCTACCTCGGCTGCAACGGCATCACCGCGGGCGGCGCCTGCCGCATCGCCGACCAGCTGCGTGCCTCGCCGCAGGTCGTGACGGGAGTCTGGCTGAAGCGCAATCCGCTGGGGCCGGAGGGCGGTCGCGCGGCAGCGGGACTGATCGCGTCCGTAAGAGCGTTGCGCACGCTCGACCTCGTCCAGACCGGCCTCGACGCGGCCGGGCTCACCGTCCTCGCCGACGCGCTCCTCGCGGCCGCAGGCACCGGTCGACGCGTCGAGCGGATCTTCCTGGGCGGCAATCCGCTGGGGAGGGACGGTGTCGTACCGCTGGCGGAGCTGATCGCCCAGGGCGCGGTGCGTGAACTGTACGTATCGGCCGCGCGGTTGGGCGACGAGGGCGCGCTGCTGCTGGCCTCGGCGCTGGACCGCGGTCCGTACGGCGGGCTCGGCCGGCTGTCCGTCGCCAGCAACGGCATCGGACCGCGCGCCGCGGCCCGCCTGGTCACCGCGTCGGTGGGCGCGGGGGTGGAACTGCTCGACCTGGGCCGGGTACGCGCGGCCGGGGCACTCGGCGCGGCCGACAACCACGTGGACGACGAGGCGGCCGCGACTGTCGCGGCCGCGCTCGCCGCCGGGGAGCACCGTCTGACCCACCTGGTGCTGACGCACACGGGGATGCGCAGCCGGGAGGCCCACCGGCTCCTCGACACCGCCGAACTCGCGTACACCCCCACCCGTTTCGTGCTCGGCCAGGGCATCGCGGCGAGCGTCAAGCGGCGCCTCGGGGCGTTGAGCGCGGGCATCCCCGCCCCCGCGGTGGCGCCGGACGTCGCGGCGGTGCGCAGCGTCCACCGCTGACGCGGAGGGGCGGAGCGTACGATTTCCCGCAAGGGCGGGGTCGTAGCGCAGAGGCAGTCGCACCGGTCTCCAAAACCGGAACACGCTGGTTCGAATCCAGCCGCCCCGCCCCCTTCACAGGCCCCTGGGGCCCTGTGCCGGAAAGGTCAGGCGCCCCGGGACGCCATGCGGGCCTTGCGTGCCGCCAGCCTCTCGTCGAACTTCGACGCCTCGGCGTCGAGGCCGCTCATGTAGAAGCCGAGCTCCTCCTGTGCCTGCAGCCCCTCGGGGCCGAGGCCGTCGATCTCCAGGACCTTCAGGAAGCGCAGCACGGGCTGGAGCACGTCGTCGTGGTGGATGCGCAGGTTGTACACCTCGCCGATGGCCATCTGCGCGGCGGCACGCTCGAAGCCGGGCATGCCGTGGCCGGGCATCCGGAAGTTGACCACCACGTCGCGCACGGCCTGCATGGTCAGGTCGGGGGCGAGCTCGAAGGCGGCCTTCAGGAGGTTGCGGTAGAAGACCATGTGGAGGTTTTCGTCGGTCGCGATGCGCGCCAGCATGCGGTCGCAGACCGGGTCGCCCGACTGATGTCCGGTGTTGCGGTGCGAGATGCGGGTCGCGAGCTCCTGGAAGGCGACGTACGCGACCGAGTGGAGCATCGAGTGGCGGTTGTCCGACTCGAAGCCCTCGCTCATGTGCACCATCCGGAACTGCTCCAGCTGGTCCGGGTCGACGGCGCGCGAGGCGAGGAGGTAGTCGCGCATCACGATGCCGTGGCGGCCCTCCTCGGCCGTCCAGCGGTGCACCCAGGTGCCCCAGGCGCCGTCGCGGCCGAAGAGGGAGGCGATCTCGTGGTGGTAGCTGGGGAGGTTGTCCTCGGTGAGCAGGTTGACCACCAGGGCGATGCGCCCGATGTCGGTGACCGGGGACTGGCCCTTCTCCCACGCCTCGCCGTCCTCGAAGAAACCGGGGAAGTTGCGGGCGTCGGAGAACGGGACGTACTCGTGGGGCATCCAGTCCTTGGCCACCTTGAGGTGGCGATTGAGTTCCTGCTCGACCACTTCCTCCAGCGCGTAGAGCAGACGGGCATCGGTCCAGCTGTCCGCGCTGCCGAGGTGGGGAGAGGTGATCGTCACGTGGGCTCCATAGAGGGACGGGAGTACTTACGAGCAGTGCGAGCGATGCACTACCTACGGTCTCGTAGGTTACGTTGCCGTAGGTTAAACCCTCCGTAAAGAGGCTGTGAGCCAGGGCACCACCCGTCTCTGCTGCAACAAAGGCCTCAGTACTGGTCAGGCGTACAGATCGCGAAGGCGAACTGAGAGGCACGTCACACAGCCTTCGAGTTTCTCGAACTCACGGATATCCACGAGAACCGGATCAAATCCGAGATCGGCGAAAAGCTCCGCGCTCTTCGGCGCACTCGCCGACATGAGCAGCTTCGCGCCGCCGAGCAGCACCACGTGCGCGCCCGCCTCCTCCGGTACGGGCAGGAAGCGGGGGAAGAGCGAGGCGCTGTCGACCAGCGGCTCGTACCCGATCACCGTCCCGTCGGGCAGTGCCGTCACCCCGGACTTCAGATGCAGCACCTTGGTCACGGGGACGGCGACCACCCGCGCCCCGAGCGGCTCGAAGACCGCCCGCAGCTGCCGCACCCCCTCCGCGTCGGTCCTGCCGCCCCGCCCCACATAGACCGTGTCGCCGATCTTGAGGACGTCGCCGCCGTCGAGCGTGCCCGGCTCCCACACCCGGTTCACCGAGCAGCCGAGCCTGCCCACCGCCTCCTCGACGCCCGGTGTCTCGCCGCGCCGGGACTCGGCCCCCGACCGCGCGATGAGCGCCACGTTCCGGAAGACCACCACCGCGTCCTCCACGAAGACCGCGTCCGGGCAGTCGTCGGCCGGCTCGGCCTCGAAGGTCTCCCAGCCGTGCCCGTCCAGCGCCGCCACGTACGCCTCCCACTGCCGCGCCGCGAGCCGCGTGTCGACCGGTGTGCGGTCCAGGTGGGTGACCAGGCCCTCGGCGAGGCGCGGTCCCGGGCGGCGGATCAGGGCCTTCTTGCTGGGCACGGATTGCTCTCCTCACGCGGGCGGGACAGTGCCGCACATCATGCAGCGCGGGGCGTGCCCCCGCCCAGAGCGCCTCGGAGGTGCTCCGCCGTGAACGACCCCTCGGCCCGCAGAAGCTGCGCGGGCGTCCCCTCGAACACGATCCGCCCGCCGTGCTTGCCGCCGTCGGGGCCGAGGTCGATCACCCAGTCCGCGTGCTTGACGACGTTGAGGTTGTGCTCGACGACCAGGACGGTGTTCCCCGCGTCGACCAGCCGGTCGAGCATCGCGAGCAGCCCGTCAACGTCCGCCATGTGCAGGCCGGCGGTCGGCTCGTCCAGGACGTACGTCGTGCCCGTGCGGTGCAACTGGGTGGCCAGCTTGATGCGTTGGCGCTCGCCGCCGGAGAGCGTGCTCAGCGGCTGCCCGAGCGTGAGGTAGGTGAGGCCCACGTCCCGCAGCGCGCGCAGACGGCGGCGCACCGACGTGTCGTCGAAGCGCTCGAAGAACTCCAGGGCCTGATCGGCCGTCATCTCCAGCACGTCCACGACGGACCGCCCGTCCAGGGTCAGCCGCAGCACCTCGTCCTTGAAGCGCCGCCCCTCGCACGCCTCGCACGTCGTGGTCACCGGGTCCATGAACGCCAGGTCGCTGTAGATGATCCCGCGCCCCTGGCAACGCTCGCACGCACCATGGGAGTTGAAGCTGAACAGGCTCGCCTTCGCGCCGGTCCCGCGCGCGAACAGCTTGCGGACCGTGTCCATGATCCCGAGATACGTCGCCGGGGTCGAGCGGCCCGAGATGCCGATGGACGACTGGTCCACGACCACCGCGTCCGGGTGCGCGGCGGTGAACGCCTTCGACACCAGCGTGCTCTTGCCCGAGCCCGCGACGCCGGTGACCGCCGTGAGCACTCCGGTGGGCACCCGCACGCTCACGTTCTTGAGGTTGTGCAGATCGGCGCCCTCGATCCAACGGCCGCCGGTCGCCTCGCGCGGGTGCTCCTTGACGCCGGTGGCGCGCCGCAGGTGGCGGCCGGTGAGGGTATCGGCGCGGCGCAGCTCGTCCGGTGTGCCCTCGAAGACGACCAGGCCGCCGCCGGCACCCGCCGCCGGACCCATGTCGACGACGTGGTCGGCGACCGCGATCACGTCCGGGTCGTGCTCGACGACGAGGACGGTGTTGCCCTTGTCGCGCAGGCGCAGCAGGAGGTCGTTGAGGCGTCCCACGTCGCGCGGGTGCAGCCCGACGCTCGGCTCGTCGAAGATGTACGTCATGCCGGTGAGGCTGGAGCCGAGGTGGCGCACCATCTTCAGGCGCTGACCCTCGCCGCCGGAGAGCGTGGACGTCTCCCGGTCCAGGCTGAGATAGCCGAGGCCGATCGCCTCGATCCGCTCCAGGGCCGCCACGGCGGCCCGGGCGATCGGTCCCGCCACCGCGTCGTCGATGGCCGCCAACTCCTTGATGAGATCGGTGACTTCCATGCGGGTGCAGTCGGCGATGCCCAGACCGTTGATACGGGTGGCGAGCGCCGCCGGGTTGAGCCTGGCACCCCGGCAGGCCGGGCAGGCGCCTTGGTGCAGGAAGCCCTGCACCATGTCGCGGGTCCGCTGGGAGAGGGTGGACAGATCGCGGTTGAGGTAGAGCCGCTCGAAGCGGTCGGCGAGCCCCTCGTAGTCGATGTCCCGCGCGCCGCCCGTGTTGTTGACGCTGACCTTCTTGCGACGGCTGTCGCCGCGCAGCAGGAACTGCCGCTCCGCGTCGGTGAATTCACCGACCGGCTTGTGCGTGTCCAGCTCGGTGGTGTTGGTGTACGTCTGGCCCTGCCAGGTCCCCACGGCGAACGGCGGGAAGAGGATCGCGCCGTCCGCCAGGGACCTGGCGGGGTCGAGGATGCGGCCGTAGTCGGGGCGCACCGTGCGGCCGAGACCGTCGCACTCGGGGCACATGCCCGACGGGTCGTTGAACGAGTACGCCGTCGCCGGGCCCGCGCTCGGTGTGCCGTGCCGGGAGAACAGCACGCGGATCACGGAGTAGATGTCCGTCATCGTGCCCACGGTCGAGCGGGAGTGGCCGCCGATCGGCTTCTGGTCGACGACGATCGCGGGGGAGAGCTCCTCGATGGCGTCCGCGTGCGGCCGCTCGTACTTCGGCAGTCGGTTGCGGACGAACCACGTGAAGGTCTCGTTCAGCTGGCGCTGCGACTCCACCGCGATCGTGTCGAAGACGACCGACGACTTCCCGGACCCCGACACCCCGGTGAAGACCGTGAGCAGGCCTTTCGGGATGCGCAGGGTCACTTCCCTGAGGTTGTTCTCACGGGCTCCGTCGATGGTGATGCAGGGGCGCGTGCCCCATTGCGTGTCCTGGTGCATGCACCCGACGCTACGAGTGATACCCGACAGCTTCTGTCTTCTTTTCCTGGGTGATCTCCTTGAGTTCCCCGTCCAGGAGCAGCCACCGCGTGATGCCGATGGACTCCAGGAACGGCAGGTCGTGACTGGCCACGATGAGCGCGCCCTGATACGACTCCAGAGCCGTCGAGAGCTGCCGAACGCTCGCCATGTCGAGGTTGTTCGTCGGCTCGTCGAGCATGAGCAGCTGCGGAGCGGGTTCCGCGAGCAGCAGCGCCGCGAGGGCCGCGCGGAACCGCTCGCCGCCCGACAGGGTCGCCGCGGGCTGATCGGCCTTGGCCCCCTTGAACAGGAAGCGGGCCAGCCGCGCCCGGACGCGGTTGTTGGTCGCCTCGGGGGCGTACGCCGCCACGTTCTCGGCGACGGTGAGATCGCCGTCGAGCACGTCGAGGCGCTGCGGCAGGAACCGCGTCGGGACGTGCGTCAGTGCCTCGCCGGAGACGGCGTCCAGCTCCCCGACGATGGTGCGCAGGAGCGTGGTCTTGCCCGCGCCGTTGCGGCCGATGAGAGCGATCCGCTCGGGGCCGCGCAGCTCGAACTCGCCCGCCACGCGGGCCCCGTAGCGCAGTTCCAGACCGCTCAGGGTGAGCACGGTGCGCCCCGGATGCACCAGGGTGTGCGGCAGGTCGACGCGGATCTCGTCGTCCTCGCGCACCGCCTCGACGGCGTCGTCCAGGCGCTCCTTGGCCTCGGCAAGCTTCTCCTCGTGCATGATGCGGTGCTTGCCCGCCGACTCCTGCGCGGCCCGCTTGCGCGCCCCCACGAGGATCTTCGGCAGGCTCCTGCTGTCCTGGATCTTCTGGCCGTACCGCTTGCGACGGGCCAACTTGACCTGGGCGTCGGCCAGATCGCGCTTCTGCTTCCTCAGGTCGGACTCGGCGACGCGCACCATGCGCTCCGCCGCCTCCTGCTCGGTGGCGAGGGCCTCTTCGTACGCGCTGAAGTTGCCTCCGTACCAACTGACCTCCCCGTCCCGCAGATCGGCGATCTGGTCGACGAGGTCGAGGAGTTCACGGTCGTGGCTGACCACGACCAGGACGCCGGACCATGCCTCGACGGCCGCGTACAGGCGGCGACGGGCGTACAGGTCCAGGTTGTTGGTGGGTTCGTCGAGCAGCAGTACGTCGGGGCGGCGCAGGAGCAGCGCCGCCAGGCGCAGCAGAACCGACTCGCCGCCCGACACCTCGCCCGTGGTGCGGTCGAGGCCGATGTGGCCGAGCCCGAGCTGGTCCAGGGTGGCGACGGCGCGCTCCTCGACGTCCCAGTCGTCGCCGACCGTGGCGAAGTGCTCCTCGCGCACGTCACCGGCCTCGATGGCGTGCAGGGCGGCGCGGGTCGCGGCGATGCCGAGCACCTCGTCGACGCGCAGACCGGTGTCGAGGGTGATGTTCTGCGGCAGGTACCCGACGTCACCGGAGACGCGTACGACGCCTTCGGCCGGTGTCAGTTCACCGGCGATCAGCTTCAACAGGGTTGATTTCCCTGAGCCGTTGGCGCCGATGAGCCCGGTCCTGCCGGGCCCGAAGGCCACCTGAAGGCCATCGAGGACCTCGGTGCCGTCGGCCCACGCGAAGGAGAGCGACGTACAAGTGATGGAGGTGGGGTGGGTAGACATACAGGCCTCGCGGTTGTGTGGTGTGAACCGTTGTCGGGGGTGCCAGGGGCAACGCGTTCGAGACACCGCGGCGCGGATGAGGCCTGGAAACAGGAAAGGCCTATGCCGGGGGGACGGGACGGCTCGTGATGCCGAGGTCGCACACGGCGTGCACGGCAGCGAAAGCTGCGTGACGCGATGTCTCATGACCTCAGACGAGCAACGTCCTACTCCTATCGACGGCAACAGAACCGCTGTACACCGTAGGTAGACCCTTGCGGTGTGTCAACGTTTTATCGTGAGGACCGCGAGGCCCCGTGCCGCCGACCGAGGAGGCGCCGTGCACTTCGGCACGCTGTCCCTGCCCGCCAGGCTCTTCCTTCTGGCGTGGAATGGCGAGAAGGGCAGGTTCACCGGCGGCCCCGACCTCCACCTCGTGGTACGCGCCGGAGCGCTCGCCGAACTCGCCGGGCGCGGCGTGCTCGTCGACACGCGAGGCATCGTCACCCCGGTCGTCGGCGCCCGCACCGGGGACACGGTCCTCGACGCCCTCGTCGAACTCGTCGAACAGTCCCGGCCGCGCACCTGGCGCGGCTGGCTGACCCACCGCTCCCGGGCCACTCTGAGCGCGGTGCGCGACCAGCTCGCCACACACGGCTATCTGCGCCAGGAGCGCAGGCGCGTCCTCGGTCTCTTCCCCGTCCGGTGCTGGGAGCTGGAGCGTGCCGGGTACGCGGAGGCGCTGCAGGCCGACGCCGCCGCGGTGCTGCGCGGCCCTCGCCCGGTCGCGGAGGTGTCCGAGAGCGACGCGGCCCTGGTCATGTGCGCGGCCACCGGAAAAGTGCGCCCGTTCGTCACCGGCAGGGACCGCGGACGGCACAAGGACAGGCTCGCGGAGCTGACCGACCGCGGCGGTGGCGCGTCGCCGGAACTCACGGAGCTGATGCGCGCCCTGCGCAAGGCGCTGGCCTCGGCGATCGCGTCGGCCGAGGCGACGCGCTCGTCCAGCGGCGGCGGAGGCGATTGAGGTGCTCGACGTGAGGGCGGGCCCCGGGGGCGCCGGCGGGCGCGAGGGGCCGCCTCAGCAGGCGTCCCGCATCAGCTCGGCCAGGTCCTGGTCCAGGTCGACGTGGCGGTGCTCCTGGCCGACCGGCACCAGCGCCGTCGTGCGGTGCAGGAAGCGGCGGAGGTCCCCGGTGCGGATGTGGACGATCGCGGTGCCCTCGGGGGCGTGGAACTCCACGACCGTACGGTCGAAGCCGTACGGCCGCACGCGCACGTCCCCGTCGCCCACCGCCCGCTCGACGCCCTGCGCGAGCAGCTCACGGGCGAAGGTCCAGTACACCTCGACGCCCTCGAGCGTCGCGGGGGCGGGGAAGCTCATCCGCACGGCGAAGGGGTCCCGCCGGTCGTAGTGGAGCGTTGCGGGAATGGTCGGCATCCGCGGCGCGGCGGCGACCAGGCGGGCCTCTACGGCTTGCTCGATGACGGTGGACAACGCCTGCTCCCTCACTGACTGCTGGACGACTGGGGTCGGCACCTGACTAGACGACGGAATGACGAGATCCGTGCACACGGAGGGTGGGTCGGACCGAGTGACCTCTGTCACCGCGACACCCTGGCGGCGCCCGCGGTTCCCGGCGGCCACCTCACGGGGGACACCTTCCGGCCATCTGGACGAGGCCCCGCGCGTCGGCTAGCTTCGCCCGCCATGAGGGGCATGGGGAAGTCGAAGTCGATGAGGCGAACGGTACTTGCGGGACTGTGCGGGGCGGCGCTCGCCGGGACCGTCCTCATGGCGCCGGGCGCCGCCGGGGCGGACGGGCAGAGCCACCACCCGGACCGGTATCCGCGCTGGCAGCTCAAGGACAGCGGCACCGACGCCCGCTTCCGCGGCCTCGCCGCCGTCAGCCGTGACACGGCGTGGGTGGCCGGCACCGGGGGAACGGTGCTGCGTACATCCGACGGCGGCGATACCTGGCGCGAAGTCTCTCCGCCCGGCGCCGCCGGTCTGGAGTTCCGCGACATCGAGGCCTTCGACGGCCGCCGCGCGGTCGTGCTCGCCATCGGCGAGGGCGAGGCCTCCCGGGTGCTGCGCACCGAGGACGGCGGCGCCACCTGGACGGAGTCCTTCCGCAACACCGACACCAGAGCCTTCTACGACTGCATGACCTTCTTCGACCGCCGCCACGGCCTCGCGATGAGCGACCCCGTCGACGGCAGGTTCCGCATCCTGTCCACCGCCGACGGCGGCCGCTCCTGGAAGGTCCTGCCGGACACCGGCATGCCCGCCGCGCAGGAGGGCGAGGCGGGCTTCGCGGCGAGCGGCCAGTGCCTGGTGAGCTCGGGGCCCCGGGACGTGTGGCTGGCCACCGGCGGGGCGGCACGCGCGCGTGTCCTGCACTCCGCCGACCGCGGGCTGACCTGGCGGGCCACCGACGCGCCGGTCCCGGCGGGCGACCCGGCACGCGGAGTCTTCGGGCTCGCCTTCCGCGACCGTACGCACGGCATCGCGGTCGGCGGCGACTACCGCGCGGGCCAGGCCTCCCCGCAGGCGGCCGCGGTCACCCGGGACGGCGGCCGCCGCTGGGACCCGGCGGGCCGCCCGCCGCCCGCCTACCGCTCGGGCGTGACGTGGTTCCCGCACAGCCGCTCCACCGCCCTCGCCGTCGGGCCGACCGGCACCGACATCACGACGGACGGCGGCCGCAGCTGGCGCACGGTCGATTCGGGGTCGTACGACACCGTGGACTGCGCCCGGGACCGGGGCTGCTGGGCCGCCGGGGAGAAGGGGCGCATCGCCCGCCTGCAGTGACGCTGGGCGAGACCGTCCTAGGAGGGCAGCTGCTCGCGGTACGGGGCGAGGGCCGGCGCCGTCTTCGTCGCGTAGAACTCGGTGATCCGGTACGCGCAGACCCCGGCCACCGTGAACGGGTCCTTCGCGACGAGCTCCTCGATCCTCGCGCGGTCGTCGGCGACGGCGATGATCACGCCGCCGTCGCGCGGGTTCTTGCGGCCGGACGCGATGAAGACACCGGCCTCGTACTGCCGGTCGAGCCAGTCGACGTGGGCGGCCAGCTGCTCGTCGACGGCGGAGACCGGCGCGGTGTAGGTCAATTCGAGAATGAACATGATCGCGAGGCTACCGGCCCGCACGGGCACCGCCCGCGGCCCGCCCGCCGCCCGGCGGGCGCACCATGAACACGTCGACGGGACCGACGGACTCGACGACGAACCCGTGCCGCTCGTACAGCCGCCCCGCGGCACTGCCCCGCAGCACGTCCAGGCGGACCGCCACGTTCTCGGCGTCGGTCCGTTCCAGGAGACGGCTCAGGACGGCCGAGCCGAGGCCCCGCCCCTGGGCGTGCGGCGCAAGGTAGAAGTGCTCCAGCCATCGCCCGTCCTCGGCGGGCCTCAGCGTGACGCTGCCCGCGAAGGCGCCCCGCGTCTCGATCACCGACGTGTGCGCGGCGGAGAACGAGTCCCGCAGCCGCTGCCGCACCCGGTGCGGGTCGAAGCGTCCGAGCCGCTCCAGATCCGGTCGCATCACCGTGGCCCGCAGCTCGGCGATCGTCTCGATGTCCGCCGCCCGTGCGGAACGCAGCCCCCAGTCCATGATCGGAGTATCGCCGCGCCGGCCGCGTGGCCGGGCGCCGGGGGTGCTACAGCGCCAGCTCCGCCCTGATCGTCTTGCCGGTCGGGCCGTGCGTGACGCCCACGGCTCTGGCCAGCTTCCGGACCATGGGCCAGCCGAAGCCGCCCGTGCCGCCTTCGAGATCGGGGGCCCGCTCGCGCGGCGGCCGC
Organism: Streptomyces sp. NPDC093510; assembly: GCF_040683555.1. NCBI lineage: Bacteria > Bacillati > Actinomycetota > Actinomycetes > Kitasatosporales > Streptomycetaceae > Streptomyces > Streptomyces sp. NPDC093510. The sequence goes on along the minus strand of NZ_JBFBEE010000007.1, from coordinate 297,522 downwards.
GGGTCCGCGTCGGAGACGGCGATCGTGATGACGTCGGACTGCGCGTGCAGCCGCAGCGAGCACAGGGCGCCACGGGCATGGCGCACCACGTTGGTGATGAGCTCGGAGACGACGAGTTCGATGCTCGCGGCGTTCTCGTCGTCCACGGCAGGGCCGAGCCGCGCGAGGTAGCCACGGGTCAGGTCCCTCGCGTCGGAGACCGCTTCGGGCCTCTTGTCGAAGGTGGCGGTTGCCGGCGGTCCGGTGTCGAGCGGTATGTGCTGTGTCCGCATGAGCCTCCTCCTTCATCGGGTCGGCCATCCCGGGTCGTGGCCGTACGAAAGGAACTCCTGCCCGAAAAGTGGCGGGTTCAACGCCCTTGTTCTCCGGCGCGACGCGCTCAGTCGCGGCCCCGCCAGTCGAGGCACACGATCATCGCGTCGTCGTCGGCGTCGATCGGACCTCGGTACCCCGAGAGCTCCTCGAGCACCGCGCGCGGGACCTGCGAGGGCGGCAGGAGGCGGGTGTTGGTCATCGCCCGGGTGAGCGAGCGCTCGCTGTACCGCTCGCCCGTGGGCGACGCCGTGTTGTAGACGCCGTCACTGACGAACAGGAGCCGGTCGCCCGGCCGGACCCGGAAGTGCTCCGTGGTGTAGGGAGTGTCCTCGGACATGCCGAGCGGCAGCTGGGCGTCCAGTTCGACAGGCTCGGGCCTGCCGTCGCGCATCCGCCACATCTTCGGCGAGCCCGCGTCGATGATCTCCACGTCCCCTGTGGTGAGATCGAAGCGCAGGAGCAGCACGGAGAGATGGACCGCGCCCTGAAAGTGGCCGTAGACGGCCTGATCGGCCAGGCAGGCCTGGTCGGCCAGGGACAGCCCGGCGCGCCGGGCGTTGCGCAGCGCGTTGACCGCGAGGTTGGTGAGCAGGGCGGCCTGAATGCCTTCGCCCATCCCGTTGGTGACGGTGAGGGTGAACTGGTCGGCCGAGGCCGACCAGTCGAAGTTGTCGCCGTGGATGGCGTACGCCGGTTCGAGCTGGGCCCCTATGTCGTACTCGGGACGGGAGCAGGAGCGGCCGGGCAGCAACTGCCACTGCATCTCGGCGGCGAGGGTGAGCCGGTCGGCCCGCCGGGCCTGCAGATAGAGGTCGGTGTCGCGTTCGGCCACGACGATCTCGTGGCCCAGTACCTCGGCCACCTCGGCGAGTTCTCGCACGGTGGCGGGATCGCAGGGGGCGGGGAGGCGCACGGTGAGGACACCGATGCGGTCGCCGCGCACGGACACGGGGAAGTGAGCCGTGCACAGGCCCCCGTGGTCCTCGGTCTCGACACGGGGTTCCTGCGAGCCGAACGCGCGGCCGAGCGCACCGGTGTGGACCGGCACGGGTGTCGCGGTCTCAGGGAGGGCGTTGACCGGTTGGAGTATGGTCATCGCGTAGTCGGCCATGAGCAGTTCCACGGAGTCGGCTGCGTAGTGAACGGCGAGCGCGTCCCGCACTGCTTCGATGAGAGCGTGCGGTGCGGATCTGCGCAGCGCACGCTCCACGGCCGTGAGTCTGTCCACTTGTCGTATACCACCTGTTCCTGTTCGGTCGTTCTTGATACGGGAAGAGCTTGCGAAGGAGCCGTCGGCCCGCCATGCCTCAGCGACTGACAGGATCATTGCGAAGTGTCACAGTTGAGGGCATGGATTCCGAAACTTCCGCCGGAGGCAGCGAGGGTGCGCCCGCGCATGCTGCCCGGGAAGTCATCGAGCTGCTCGAGGTGCTGTGGAGCAGGGGCAGGGACATCACCACGACGGCACCGGTGTCGTCGTCGCAACTGCGTGTGCTCTACGCCCTGGACGGTGCGCAGGGCATCAACCTCCGCACCCTCGGTGAGTACCTGGGGTCGGCGCCGTCTTCGGTGAGCCGTATGTGTGACCGCCTCCATGCCCTGGGTTTCATCGAGCGGTCCCTCAGTTCAGCCAGTCGCCGCGAGCTCGAACTTCGCTTGTCGAGCCGGGGAGAAAGCTATCTCAACGAACTGCGGGCCCGCCGGGAGAGTGCGCTGCTCGAAGCCATCTCGGAGATGCGGCCCGCGGAGCGTTCCGCCCTGGTCAAGGGATTGAGCGGGTTCCGCCGGTCGGTGGAGTGCACGGCGCCCCGGCCCGGCACCGCGGACGACCGCGCGGTGGAGTCCGCCTGACCGTGGCAGGGGCCGAAGCGCGGACCGGCACGTGGCCGTTCCCCCGGCCGAGTGGGTTTACTTCCGGCGTATCCCGGTACTCGCAGTCGGTCATGGCCCGATCACGGTGACAACGGTGCTGCTGGTGTGCGCAGTTGACGCGTCGTAGCCTCTGCCTGCGAAGATCGTCGAACTCGGTTAACATTTGCCGTGCGACAACAATTGCTAAGGTGGATGGAATGAACACCAGTGAGCCCGAGGCCCGGTTGCGTGTCATTGCCGCCCTGCGTGAGCAGGGGGAGAAGGTGGCCGATCGCTGGGTGCAGCTTCAGTCGGAACAGGCGGTCCTGGAGACAGGCATCACCGAGGACGAACTGAACGAGGAAGCCGACTCCTTGGTCGAGACGCTGCTCGCCGGCCTGGAGACGGACTGTCCCGTTCAGGACGTGGTGGTCTCGCACCGCAGTCTGCGGCAGGCCATCACGGACCTCTCGCTGCGCCGCGCCAGAGGAGGCGCGTCCCCCACGGCCACCTACATGGCCGTCCTGTCGCTCAAGGAAGCCCTGCTGGAAGCGGTGCAGCAGGAGACGCGTGACGTCACCGCCCTCTACCAGGCCGCCTTGTTCATCAACCGCCTGCTCGACACCGCGGGCGCCATCTCCTTCGAGACCTTCGTCGAGGGCCGCGAGGGGATCATCCGGCGACAGAGCCGCCAACTCCTGGAAGTGTCCACGCCGGTGGTGCGCATCTGGGACCACGTGCTGGCCGTCCCGCTGATCGGAACGCTCGACACGACCCGCACCCAGGTCGTGATGGAGAACCTGCTGGAGGCCATCGAGCGGGACGAGGCGCAGGTCGCCATCATCGACATCACCGGTGTTCCCACGGTGGACACCGCGGTGGCACACCACCTCATGCAGACCGTCAACGCCGTACGGCTGATGGGCGCCGACTGTGTGATCAGCGGCATCCGCCCGCCGATCGCCCAGATCATCGCCCAGCTGGGCATCGACCTGTCGCCCATCCTGACCCGCGCGACGCTGGCCGACGCCCTCGCCGCCGCCATTCCGCTGCTCACCGACCAGCCGGAACAGCGGGCCTCGTTCGCGGATGCGCGGTGAACGGCGGCTTGAGCGCCGTACCGATCCTGCGGCTCGGTGATGTGCTGGTCACCGGTCTGCTCAACGAACTCGACGACAAGGCGGCGGTCGCCTTCACCGAGGAGTTGACGGAGCGCATCGTCGTCGACCGTGCGCGCGCGATCCTCATCGACATCTCACGGCTCGACATCATCGACTCGTTCGTGGCCCGTACGCTGATGGAACTGACGACCACGGCGCGACTGCTCGGAGCCCGCGTGATAGTGGCCGGCATGCGACCGGCGGTCGCGATCACCCTGGTGGAGCTGGGGCTGCAGCTGTCCGGTGTGGAGACCACCCTCAACGCGGAGCAGGGAATGATCGCATTGGGCTGGCAGCCCGCCGCATCACCCAAGGGGAGCCGTGGTGTCCCTCTACGGTGACCTCGAAGAAGCGCGCGCCGTCCCGGCCCAGACCCGCACCGACGGCGAGACCTTCCGCAGTGAGCACGCCATCCGGGCGGAGGAAGACCTGCTCGCGGTGCGGCACGCGGTGCGCGAAGCGACTCTGCGGGCCGGCTTCGGACTCGTGGACCAGACGCGCATCGTCACGGCCGCCAGCGAACTGGCCCGCAACGCCTACGTTCACGGCGGCGGAGGCTCCGTCACCCTGGAGATCATCGGGCAGGGCGGCCGACGCGGGCTGCGCCTCTCGGTGACCGATCAGGGGCCGGGCATCGCCGACCTCGACCAGGCGTTCGTCGACGGGTACACCACCGGTGCCGGTCTCGGCCACGGGCTGGGCGGCGCCCGCCGCCTCATGGACGAGTTCAAGGTGCAGACCGCGCCGGGCCATGGCACGACCGTCACCGCCGTGCGCTGGAACGGACGACGGTGAACACCGACGCGGCGACACGCACCCTGCACATCGCCATAGACCATCCCAGCGCGGTGCAGAGTGCGGCCGATCAGGCCCGGTCGGTCGCGCGCGGCATGCCCGGAGCACTGCCCGATCAGGCGGCCGTCCTCGCGAGCGAGCTGGCCAGCAACATCGTCAAGCACGCCAGGAACGGCGCCCTGTTCGTCCAGCGCTCGCCGCTCCGCGGTGGCATGGACATCGTCGCCGTCGACAGCGGCCCCGGCATGCCCGACGTCGCCCTGAGCCTCAGGGACGGCTACAGCACCACCAGAACGATGGGTGCCGGTCTCGGCGCCGCGCGCCGCATCGCCACCGACTTCGCGATCCGCTCGGAAACCGGACTCGGGACGCTCGCCCACGCCCGCCTCGCCGAGCCGGACGCGCCCCGTACCACGGGCGCCACGGGCGCGCTGTGCCTGCCCGCCGACGGGGAACAGGAAAGCGGCGACGGGTACGCGGTCGCCGAACACGACGGCGCCAGGACCGCACTGATGATCGACGGACTCGGTCACGGCCCCGAGGCCGCCACGGCCGCCCAGCGCGCCGAACGCACCTTCCTGGCGAACCCCACCGCCCCCCTGGTGGACATCATCGCCGCACTGCACAGGGCGCTGCGGCACACCCGCGGCGCCGCCGTCGCCGCACTGCGCCTGTCCGCCGGCCGGGCCGAGTTCTGCGGCATCGGCAACGTCCGCGCCACGACCCTGTCCCCCCGAGGCATCCACCACCAGTTCACCGGGCACGCCGGCATCGTCGGCTTCAACCTGCCGAGGCCCAGGAGCCGGTTCGTGGACCTCGCCGAACACACCACCGTGGTCCTGTACACCGACGGGATCGACCACCGGTGGACCCACACCCCCACCGACGCTCGCCTCACGCTGCCCCCGGTACTGCTGGCCGCCTCCCTGGCCCACACCCACCGCCGCCGCCGTGACGACGCCACCATCCTGGCCCTCGGCCCGCACCTGGGAATGAGATGACCCGCGAAACCTTCCGTACGCTCAAGGCCCTGCGGCACACCGTACGAAGCATCGCCCTGGGACACCGGCTGCCCGCCGACGACCGGGCGCGCCTCGTCCTGTCGCTGAGCGAGGTGGCCGCCGCGGCCCTCGGCGGCGGCCGTCCCGTCACCCTGCTGAGCGGACGCGAGACGGGCGAGGACGGAGCCCACCGGCTCACCCTCGCCCTGCGCCTGCCGCACCAGAGCGCCGGCGCGCAGGTGGCGACGGACCGCCTGCCGCTGCGGGCGAGCACCCGGCCGGACGGCACGGTCGTATGGAACCTGCCGCTGCCGCCCGGCGGCGGTTCGTACGGGCACGGCGTGCCCTTCCAGGGCGGGCAGCCCGCGAGCCGCCCGCCGGCCACCCCCGCCGCGGCCGCGCAGCACGGCGAGACCGACATCGCGCTGCTCGAGGAGGAGCTCCGGGCGGCGCTGGCACGCGCCGACACCCTGGCCGACGAGCACCAGCGGCTCAAGCACGAACTGGCCGAGACGAACAGCGGGGTCCTCGCCCTGTACGTGCAGCTCGAAGAGCGCGACGAGCAGCTGCGCACGGCCCACGGCCGCACCCTGCGCGCCCTGGAGGACGCGCTGCGCCCCAGACCGCTGCACGTCGACGGTCTGGAACTCGCCGTGCTCTACGCACCGGCCAGCGACGAGGCCCCCACGGGCGGAGACCTGTACGACTGGTTCACCCTCCCGGACGGAACCGTCCACATCACCGTCGTCGACGCGATCGGCCACGGGATCACCAGCACCCGCACCGCGCTGACCGTCACCCACGCGGTGCGCACCCTCGCCCTCGAAGGCCACCCGCTGGAGACCATCGTCGCGCGGACCGACACGATCCTGGCGCCCTTCGACCAGAACGTCATGGCCACCCTGCTCCTTGCCCGCCTGGACCCGGCCGACGGAACCCTGTCCCTGGCCAACGGCAGCCACCCCCCGGCGCTGCTCGCCCACGGGGACGGCAGCGCGACCTACCTGGAGGTGCGCGGGCGCGGAATCGGTTTTCCCCTGCCCGGCAGCGACCGCGTCCTGACCACCACCATGGGCCCCGACGACGTACTGCTCCTCTACACGGACGGTCTCACCGAGAGCCGCCGTGACCCCATCGCGGGCGAGGCCCGGCTCAAGCAGTCCCTGTGCCGGCACCGCGCACGACCGACCGAGCAGATCCCCGGCCTGCTGGCCGAGGACCTGCTCAGTGACGTGCTCCACCAGGACGACACCCTGGCGATCGCGCTGCGGCGGACGAGCGGTGTGACGGGCGGCTAGTCGGTCACCTCGATGCGGCCGTTGACGGGCGCCGGTGCCGGTGTCGGCGCCGCCGGTGTGGAGGGCTTGCCCCCGGTGAGGTTCTTCAGGAGCTCCGCGAGGTCGACTCCCGTGGTGGAGTTGAGGAGTTCGACGCCCTGCGCGACGTTGTCCGCGACCGTCCGGGAGAGCTGGCTCGCGCCGTCCGTGGAGATCACCGTCATCTTGTCCACCGCGCTGAGCGGCTCGGACGCCTTGGCGACCACGCTCGGCAGGACCTCGACGAGCATCTGCAGGACGGCGGCGTCGCCGTACCGCGTGAACGCGTCGGCCTTCTTGTGCATCGCCTCCGCCTCGGCGGAACCCTTCGCGCCGATCGCAGCGGCCTCCGCCTCACCCTCCAGGCGCACGGCGTCGGCGAGCGCGGCGCGGTGCGCCTTCTCACCCTCACCGGTCAGCCGGGCCCGCTCCGCGTCGGCCTCGGCCTGCTTGACCAGACCGATCCTGCGGGCCTCCGCCTCCTGCTCGGCCTGGTAGCGCGCGGCGTCGGCGGGCTTGCGGACCTTGGTGTCCAGCTCGCGGTCGGTCAGCGCGGCCTGGCGCTGGGCGACCTTCTCCTGCTCGGACAGGACGTCCTGCTGCCTGGCCGCCTCGGCGAGCGGGCCGGCGGCACCGGCACGGGCCGCGGCTTCGTCCGTCTCGGCCTTGATCTCGGCCTGCTTGAGCGCGAACGTCCGCTGGGCGATCGCGATCTCCTCCTCGGCCTTCAGCCGCGCCTGCTCGGCGGCGCGCCGCGCCACGGCCTCGGCGATGTCCGCCTCCTGCTTGGCGCGGGCGGCCTCGGGACGCCCGAGGTCCTCCAGGTAGGAGCCCTCGGTGGTGATGTCCTGGATCTGGAAGGCGTCCAGGACCAGGCCCTGACCGGAGAGGCTTGCCTCGGCCTCCTCGGCGACCTGTCCGGCGAACGCGGCACGGTCGCGGATGATGTCCTCGACCGACATCCGCCCCACGATGGAGCGCAGCGCGCCGGACAGCACCTCCTGGGTGAAGCCGACGATGCCGTCCTGCTGCACCAGGAACCGCTGGGCCGCGGCGCGTATCGAGTCCTCGGTGCCGCCGACCTTCACGATGGCGACGCCTTCGAGGTTCGCCTTCACACCGCGCAGCGTGACCGCGCCGCGCACGGCGATCGGGATGTGCCGGGAGGACAGGTCGAGGGTGAACTTCTGCTGCACGAAGGGCACGACGAAGACGCCGCCGCCGACCACGACCTTCTGGCCGCTGTTGTCGGTCATGACCCGGCCGGTGTCCGGGTCGGTGGACTTCTTGCCGCGTCGCCCGGTCACGATGAAGGCCTCGCTGGGCCCGGCGACCTTGTAGCGCGTGATGACGACGAGCGCCAACAGGACGAGGAGTACGACGACTCCGACGACGGAGATCAGGACTGGACTCATGGTGCATTCCCCTCTGCCGTCAGGGGACGGCAGATCGGTTACGTGTTGCGTACGGCGGGCGGCCGACGTGCTGCGGCCACCGACGTGCGGTGGGCCACCGACGTGCGGTGGTCGCCGTGCGTGAGGTGGTCGCCGTGCGTGAGGTGCGGGGCGGAACCGGCGCGCGGTCAGCGCTCCACGGGCCGCACCGCCACCGAGGTCGGCGACAGCGCCGCGTCGACCCAGATCTCGGTGCCCCGTGCCACGGCGGCGGAGCTGCGGGCCGCGAACTTCACCGGCTGGCCCGCGAGGTGCAGCAGCACCTCGCCGTAGCCGTCGGCCGGGATCGCGGTGACCACGGACCCCGCGGTGCCCACGAGGTCGTCGCCGCGCGGGGTGCGGGCGGTCTGGTCGCGCATCAGGGCGCGGGTGAGCTTCCACGTCAGCCAGCCCGCCCCGGTCCCTGCGCAGGCTCCGGCGACGGTGGCGGGGCCCGCTCCGAGGCCGGTGCCGGCGAGCACGAGCGCCCCGCCGAAGCCGAGCATGGACACGAACCCGGCGACGACCGGCAGTGAAAGGAGCCCGTCGAACAGTCCGTCCAGCGCGCTCGCCCCTCCGAAGAGACCTTCGAGGACCCCGTCCAGGACGAGCGAGAGCGTCAGCAGCACGATGCCCGCGATGCCGAGACCCAGAAACACCACCATCGGATCACTTCCCCCGTCACGCCGCCCACCTCGGTACGGGTCGATCCTGGCACGCCGACGGAGTTCATGACATTGCCTGAATCCGGCAATCTTTACGCGTCGTTAATGCCGGACATCCTGGCCCCGTCCGTGCCCGTCGTCCCGCGCCGGCCGCCCAACTAGGCTGGCCCGCACCATGATCAGCTACTCACTGCCCTCCGACTGGCCCGCCGACGAACGGGCGGCACGTGCCGTCCAGGACGAACTGCGCGATCGCGTCATCCTCGACGGACAGGGCCCGCCGCCCGGCACAGGACACGTGACCGGGGTGGACGTCGCCTACGACGACGAGCGCGACATCGTCGCCGCGGCCGTCGTCGTCCTGGACGCCGCGACGCTCGACGTGGTCGAGGATGCGACGGCGGTCGGCACGGTGACGTTCCCCTACGTGCCGGGCCTGCTGGCGTTCCGCGAGATCCCGACGGTCCTCACCGCGCTCGCCGAGCTGCGCTGCGACCCCGGGCTCGTCGTCTGCGACGGCTACGGAGTGGCCCACCCGCGCCGCTTCGGCCTGGCGAGCCACCTCGGTGTACTGACGGGGCTGCCGACGATCGGCGTCGCCAAGAACCCCTTCACCTTCGCGTACGACGAGCCGGCCGCCCCGCGGGGGAGTGCGGCGCCACTGCTGGACGGCGCGGAAGAGGTGGGCCGCGCGCTGCGCACCCGCGAAGGCGTGAAGCCGGTCTTCGTCTCGGCGGGACACCGGATGGATCTGGACGGGGCCTGCGCGCACACCCTGCACCTCACGCCCCGCTATCGGCTGCCGGAAACCACCCGCCGCGCGGACGCGCTGTGCCGCTCAGCACTGCGGGAAGTGGCCGGTTGAAGGGCGAAAGGATGAGCGGGTTAGCATATGAGCGCCGCCTAGCTCGAAAGATACTCCTGTGACTGTCAATGACGACTCGTTCACCAATTGGAAGAACCGCGAGGAGATCGCGGAGTCGATGATCCCGATCATCGGGAAGCTGCACCGCGAGCGGGACGTGACGGTCCTGCTGCACAGCCGCTCCTTGGTGAACAAGTCGGTGGTCAGCATTCTGAAGACCCACCGATTCGCCCGGCAGATCGCCGGCGAGGAGCTCTCGGTCACCGAGACGCTGCCGTTCCTGCGGGCTCTCACCACGCTCGACCTCGGCCCTTCGCAGATCGACATCGGCATGCTCGCCGCGACGTACCGGGCCGACGACCGCGGTCTGAGCGTCGAGGAGTTCACCGCCGAGGCCGTCGCCGGTGCCACGGGCGACAACAAGATCGAGTGCCGCGAGGGCCGCGACGTCGTCCTCTACGGCTTCGGCCGCATCGGCCGCCTCGTCGCCCGCCTGCTCATCGAGAAGTCCGGCTCGGGCAACGGCCTGCGGCTGCGTGCCGTCGTGGTCCGCGGGGGCGGGGGACGGGCCGCCGAGGATCTCGTGAAGCGCGCCTCGCTGCTGCGCCGCGACTCCATCCACGGCCAGTTCCAGGGCACGATCACCGTCGACGAGGCGAACAGCACGATCGTCGCCAACGGCAACGAGATCAAGGTGATCTACGCCAACGACCCCTCCGAGGTCGACTACACGGCGTACGGCATCAAGGACGCCATCCTCATCGACAACACCGGCAAGTGGCGCGACCGCGAGGGCCTCTCCCAGCACCTGCGCCCCGGTATCGACAAGGTCGTCCTGACCGCCCCGGGCAAGGGCGACGTCCCGAACATCGTGCACGGCGTCAACCACGACACGATCAAGCCGGACGAGCAGATCCTGTCCTGCGCCTCCTGCACCACGAACGCGATCGTCCCGCCCCTGAAGGCCATGGCCGACGAGTACGGCGTGCTGCGCGGCCATGTGGAGACCGTCCACTCGTTCACCAACGACCAGAACCTCCTGGACAACTTCCACAAGGCCGACCGCCGCGGCCGCTCCGCGCCGCTGAACATGGTCATCACCGAGACCGGCGCCGCCTCCGCCGTCGCCAAGGCGCTGCCCGACCTCAAGGCGCCCATCACCGGCAGCTCGATCCGCGTCCCCGTCCCGGACGTCTCGATCGCCATCCTGAGCCTGCGCCTGGGCCGTGAGACCACCCGCGAAGAGGTCCTCGAACACCTCCGCGACGTCTCGCTGAACTCGCCGCTGAAGCGCCAGATCGACTTCACGACCGCTCCCGACGCCGTCTCCATGGACTTCGTCGGCTCGCGCCACGCCTCGATCGTCGACGCCGGCGCCACCAAGGTCGACGGCGACAGCGCGATCCTCTACCTGTGGTACGACAACGAGTTCGGCTACTCGTGCCAGGTCATCCGGGTCGTCCAGTACGTCTCCGGAGTCGAGTACCCGACCTACCCGGTACCGGTGGTCTGATCTCCGGTGGATGCCCCGCACGGGAACGTGCGGGGCATCTCCGTACGCCGTACCGGCGCGCCCGGCGTCCTACCGGACCTACCGGACCTACCGGACCTACCGGACCGAGGCGACCCGGAACGAGAGCCCCGACGCCTGAAGCCGCGCGAGCAGCGCGTCGCCCATCGCCACGGCCGTGGTCACCTGCCCCGACGTCGGCGGCAGGGTGTCCAGCGCGAGGCACAGCGCCGACTCGGCCAGCATCCTGGCCGTCTCGTCGTATCCTGGGTCTCCGCCCGAGACCTCGGTGTAGACGCGCTTGCCGCCGCCCTCGCCGACGAACCGCACCGAGAACCACGTCCTGTCCCGCCGCTCCTGGCTCGGCCCGTCGCCGGGCTTCAGCCGGCCCGACAGCCACCGTCGCGCGGGCGGAAGCTGGGCGGCCGCCACCAGACCGCCGAGGGCGACGGTGCCGCCGAGGGCCATGGGCAGCGTCCGCACGGCCGCGTAGTGCCGGTAGCGGAAGTCGGGACCGTACCGCTCCAGGGCACGCGCCGAACGCTGCACCACCTGCGGGTCGATCGTCGGCAGGGGCAGCGCCCACGCGCCGACCTCGCCCGCGTACCTCGGCGCGCTCGGCGGCGCGTACGCCTTGCGGTCCGTCAGACGGGGTTCGCGGCGCCGCCGGTCCTTGGCGGCGGCCAGCATCTGCCGGCCGCGGCCGAACTGGTTGAGCGCGGAGGCGAAGGTGCCGCCGGAGAACTGCCCGTTGGTCCGTACGAAACCGTCGACCCGCAGCGGCACTCCCTCGGGCAGCTGCCGCACGGTGAAGTACGCCCCCAGGTCGTGCGGGATCGAGTCGAAGCCGCAGGCGTGCACGAGGCGCGCGCCGGTCTCCCGCGCGCGGGTGTCGTGCTTCACGTACATGAGGTCGACGAACTCCGGCTCACCCGTGAGGTCCACGTAGTCCGTGCCCGCCTCCGCGCACGCGGCGACCAGTTCCTGTCCGTACGTCAGGTAGGGGCCCACGGTCGTGGCGACCACGCGCGCGTGGTCGGCCATCTCGCGCAGCGAGCCGGCGTCGCCCACATCGGCACGCACCAGCGGGAGTTCGGCGCACGCCGGGTCGATCGAGGCCAGCCGTTCCCGCAGCCGTTCCAGTTTTCCGGTGTCGCGTCCCGCGATCGCCCACCGCAGCCCTTCCGGGGCGTGCGCGGCGAGGTACTCCGCGGTGAGCACCCCCACGAAGCCGGTCGCTCCGAAGAGCACGATGTCGTACGCGCGATCCGTCTTCGCGCCGGTCTCGTCGTTCCCGGCGCTCGCGCCGTGCTGACTGGTCATGGCACCTCTCCGCTGTACGCCCCCGTGCGGTCGTGGGTGGCCGAGGCTAGCGTGCGCGTCCGGCGGGCGCGCCTACACCCCCGGCGCGGACCGCACCACGATGCCGTTCCGCTCGAACAGGGCCGCGGTGACTCCGTCGCCGGCCACCAGCTCCCCGCCGAACGATCCGTCGTGGACCGCGCCGCGGCCGCACGAGGGGCTGCGCGGCATCAGCAGCGCCTCCGTGCACCCGGCGTGCCGCGCGGCCGCCAGCGCGCGCCTCGCGCCGTCCACGAACTGGGCCGTCACGTCGCGCCCGGTGTCCTCGACCACCCGCGCGGTGCCGTCCAGGACGTCGTGTCCGTCGCCGCCGACGAGCTCGGCGGGGCGGCGCGGCGTCGGCAGGCCGCCCGCGGCCTCGGGGCAGAACGACACGACCGTGCGGCCCGCCACCGCCTCGTCGAGTTCGGGTGAGGCCTTGTCGCGGCCGTCGTAGCGGCACGGCACTCCCCGCAGGCACGCGCTGACCAGTACGGAATCCATGCCTTCAGGCTAGGCGCCGCGCGCCCGGAGTCCGGCGGCGGCCCGAAATTGGCTAAGCGCTTGCTCGCCAGGGGCTTGTGCACGGTGGAACACGTTCTTAGCATCACTGGTGTTACATCAGTTGTGTCATAGCTGTGTCATAGCGCTGGGGGCTCAATGGCAGTGCCGGGCAAGGGCGTTCACGGACCGCTCGCCGGAGTACGCGTGGTGGAACTGGCGGGCATCGGGCCCGGCCCGTTCGCCGCCATGCTGCTGGCCGATCTCGGCGCCGACGTCGTGCGCGTCGACCGCCCGCGCGGTGGCGGCCTCGCGATCAACCCTGAGTACGACGTGACCAACCGCAACAAGCGCTCCGTCGTCATCGACCTCAAGGCCGATGACGGCGCGGACCGCGTCCTCGACCTGGTCGAGCGCGCCGACGTCCTCATCGAGGGCTACCGCCCCGGTGTGGCCGAGCGTCTCGGCGTCGGTCCCGAAGCCTGCCACGCCCGCAATCCGAGGCTGGTCTACGGCCGAATGACCGGCTGGGGCCAGGAAGGGCCGCTCGCCCGACGCGCCGGGCACGACATCGCGTACATCGCCATCACCGGCACCCTCGGCATGATCGGCAACCCCGACGAGCCACCCGCGATCCCCGCGAACCTCGTGGGTGACTACGCGGGCGGTTCGCTCTACCTCGTCGTCGGCATCCTCGCGGCGCTGAACCACGCGCGCGTGCACGGCGCCGGACAGGTCGTGGACGCCGCGATCGTCGACGGCGCGGCCCACCTCTCCGCGATGATCCACGGCATGCTCGCCGCCGGCGGCTGGCAGGACCGGCGAGGCGCCAACCTCCTCGACGGCGGCTGCCCCTTCTACGGCACCTACGAGACCGCGGACGGCGGCTACATGGCGGTCGGCTCCCTGGAGCAGCAGTTCTACGACGAGTTCATCACCCTGCTCGGCCTCGCCGACGTGGCACCCGCCCGCAAGGACCTGGCCCGCTGGGACGAGTTGCGTGAGGCGATCGCCGCCCGCTTCAGGGAACGTACGCGCGACGAATGGACGGCCGTCTTCGAGGAGTCCGACGCGTGCGTGGCGCCCGTGCTGTCCCTGCGCGAGGCCCCCGCCCACCCGCACCTCGCCGCGCGCGGCACGTTCGTCGACCACGGTGGCATCACCCAGCCCGCCCCCGCGCCCCGCTTCTCCGCGACCCCGACGCAGATCCGCACCGGCCCCGCGCAGCCCGGCGCCGATACCGCCGAAGTGGCCCACGACTGGGACATACCGGCCCTCGCGACAGAGCAGACAGAGCAGACAGAGAAGGAAGACGACTGATGGAGCTGTCCTCACCTCTCGCCTACGCGGGCGACCCGCGCGAGGCGGCCGACGCCGTCGCCGCCCTGGAGTCCGCGGGCCTGGACGCGGTGTGGGTCGCGGAGGCGTACGGCTTCGACTCGCCCACGATCATGGGCTACCTGGCGGCGCGCACGGAACGCATGAAGATCGGCGCCGCCATCCTCAACGTCTACTCCCGCACCCCCGCCCTGATCGCCCAGACCGCCGCCGGACTCGACGCGGTCTCCGGCGGGCGCGCGATCATCGGGCTCGGCGCCTCGGGCCCGCAGGTCGTCGAGGGCTGGCACGGCAAGGCGTACGACAAGCCGCTCGGCCGCACCCGCGAGACCATCGAGCTGACCCGCCGCATCCTGCGCCGCGAGGTCATCGACCACCACGGGATCACGGACATGCCGCTCCCTCCGGAGAAGGGCGGCAGGCTCGGCAAGCCCCTGAAGATCCTCACCAGGCCGGTGCGCCCCGAAGTCCCGCTGTACGTCGCCTCCCTGGGGCCCGCCAACGTCCGTATGACCGCCGAGATCGCCGACGGCTGGCTGCCCACTCTCTTCATTCCGGAGAAGGCCCACCAGGTGTGGGGTGCCGCGCTCGCCGACGGCAAGGAGAAGCGTGATCCGGCCCTCGGACCGCTGGAGACCGTCGCCGGGGGACTGCTGGCCATCGGTGACGACGCGGCGGCCGTACGGGACCTCGCCCGCCCCCAGATCGCCCTCTACGTAGGCGGCATGGGCGCCAAGGGGAAGAACTTCTACAACGACCTCGCGGTCGCGTACGGCTACGAGAAGGAGGCCGCACGCATCCAGGAGCTCTACCTGTCAGGGAAGAAGAAGGAGGCCGAGGCCGCCGTCCCGGACGAGTTCTGCGAGCTCATGTCGCTGTGCGGGCCCGCGGGTTACGTGCGCGAGCGCGTCGAGGCCTTCCGGGCGGCGGGCGTCACCATGCTCAACGTCATTCCCGTCGGCCCCGAGCCGGCCAAGTCGATCGAAACCGTCAAGGGCTGGCTCTAGGAGGCCGTACGTGAAGCGACAGATCTTCTCCGCGGAACACGAGGCGTTCCGCGAGACCGTCCGCACCTTCCTCGCCAAGGAGGTGCTGCCTCACTACGAGCAGTGGGAGAAGGACGGCATCGTCTCCCGCGACGCCTGGCTCGCCGCCGGCAAACAGGGGCTGCTCGGCCTCGCCGTCCCGGAGGAGTACGGCGGCGGCGGGAACGCCGACTTCCGCTACTCCGCGGTCCTCGCCGAGGAGTTCACCCGCGAGGGCGCCGCCGGACTCGCGCTCGGCCTCCACAACGACATCATCGGCCCCTACCTGACCTCGCTCGCCACCGAGGAGCAGAAGCGGCGATGGCTGCCCGGCTTCTGCAGCGGCGAGATCATCACGGCCATCGCGATGACCGAGCCCGGCGCGGGCTCCGACCTCCAGGGCGTCCGCACGAGCGCCGAGGACCGGGGCGACCACTGGGTGCTCAACGGTTCCAAGACGTTCATCTCGAACGGCATCCTCGCCGACCTCGTCATCGTCGTCGCCAAGACGGCCCCCGAGGGGGGCGCCCACGGCCTGTCCCTCCTTGTCGTCGAGCGCGGCATGGAGGGCTTCGAGCGGGGCCGCAACCTCGACAAGATCGGCCAGAAGGCCCAGGACACCGCCGAGCTCTTCTTCAACGACGTACGCGTCCCCAAGGAGAACCTGCTCGGCGAGCTCAACGGCGCCTTCATCCACCTGATGACGAACCTCGCGCAGGAGCGCATGGGCATCGCCGTCGCCGGGATCGCCGCCGCCGAGCACCTCCTGGACATCACCACGACGTACGTGAAGGAGCGCGAGGCGTTCGGACGGCCGCTGGCCAAGCTCCAGCACATCCGCTTCGAGATAGCGGAGATGGCCACGGAGTGCGCCGTCACCCGCACGTTCCTCGACCGGTGCATCGTCGATCACTCGAACGGGGAACTCGACGCCGTGCACGCGTCGATGGCGAAGTGGTGGGCCACCGAGCTGCAGAAGCGCGTCGCCGACCGCTGCCTGCAACTGCACGGCGGCTACGGCTACATGACCGAGTACCGCGTGGCCAAGGCCTTCACCGACGGACGCATCCAGACCATCTACGGCGGCACGACCGAGATCATGAAGGAGATCATCGGTCGCTCGCTCCTCGGCTGACCCTCATCCTCACCTCCCGGACATTCCCGAAAGGCTCACGCGTGACCACCGAAGCGTACGTATACGACGCGATCCGCACCCCGCGCGGACGCGGCAAGGCCGGCGGCGCCCTGCACGGCACCAAGCCGATCGACCTCGTCGTCGGCCTGATCCACGAGCTGCAGGCGCGGTTCCCCGGCCTCGACCCGGCCGCCATCGACGACATCGTCCTCGGCGTGGTGGGCCCGGTCGGCGACCAGGGCTCCGACATCGCGCGGATCGCCGCCATCGCCGCGGGGCTGCCCGACACGGTCGCCGGCGTCCAGGAGAACCGCTTCTGTGCCTCGGGTCTCGAGGCCGTCAATCTCGCCGCGATGAAGGTCCGTTCGGGCTGGGAGGACCTGGTGCTCGCGGGCGGCGTCGAGTCCATGTCACGCGTCCCGATGGCCTCCGACGGCGGCGCCTGGTTCAACGACCCGATGACCAACTTCGAGACCGGCTTCGCGCCGCAGGGCATCGGCGCCGACCTCATCGCCACCGTCGAGGGCTTCTCGCGGCGCGATGTCGACGAGTACGCGGCCCTCTCCCAGGAGCGCGCGGCCGCGGCCTGGAAGGACGGCCGCTTCGGGAAGTCCGTCGTGCCCGTGAAGGACCGCAACGGCCTCGTCGTCCTCGACCACGACGAGCACATGCGCCCCGGCACCACCGCCGACTCCCTCGCCAAGCTGAAGCCGTCCTTCAAGGACATCGGCGACCTGGGCGGCTTCGACGCGGTCGCGCTGCAGAAGTACCACTGGATCGAGCAGATCGACCACGTCCACCACGCGGGCAACTCCTCCGGAATCGTCGACGGCGCCTCACTCGTCGCCGTCGGCACGAAGGAGGTCGGTGAGCGCTACGGCCTCACCCCGCGCGCGCGGATCGTCTCCGCGGCTGTCTCCGGCTCCGAGCCGCTGATCATGCTGACCGGGCCCGCGCCCGCGACGCGCAAGGCGCTCGCCAAGGCGGGCCTCACCATCGACGACATCGACCTCGTCGAGATCAACGAGGCGTTCGCGGCGGTCGTGCTGCGCTTCGTCAAGGACATGGGGCTGTCGCTGGACAAGGTCAACGTCAACGGTGGTGCGATCGCGCTCGGTCACCCGCTTGGGGCGACCGGCGCGATGATCCTCGGGACGCTGGTGGATGAGCTGGAGCGGCGGGATCTCCGGTACGGATTGGCCACGTTGTGCGTGGGCGGCGGGATGGGCATCGCCACGATCGTGGAACGGCTCTAGGGCTACGCGCCGTTGGGGCTCGGGGTGCGTCGCCCACCGCGGGTGCGCCGTGGTTGCTCCCGCAGTTCCCCGCGCCCCTGAAGGCGCGACCAGCCCCCGCCGGTGGTCGGACGGCCATGGTCCCCGCCGCCCTCCCCGGATTCCGCCCCCCTCATCAGACTTCACGGAGAAACGAACATGACCACAAGCACGACCATCCGCTGGGAGCAGGACGACACCGGTGTCGTCACCCTCGTCCTCGACGACCCCAACCAGTCCGCGAACACCATGAACCAGGCGTTCAAGGACTCCATCGCGGCGATCGCCGACCGCGCGGAGGCCGCCGTCCAGGCCGACAAGGATGCCATCCGCGGGTTCATCTACACCTCCGCCAAGAAGACCTTCTTCGCGGGCGGCGACCTCAAGGACATGATCAAGGTCGGTCCGGAGAACGCGCAGCAGGCGTTCGAGACGGGCAACGCCATCAAGAACTCGCTGCGCCGCATCGAGACCCTCGGCAAGCCCGTCGTCGCCGCCATCAACGGCGCGGCGCTCGGCGGCGGGTACGAGATCGCCCTCGCCTCCCACCACCGCGTCGCCCTCGACGCCCCCGGCTCCAAGATCGGCCTGCCCGAGGTCACCCTCGGCCTGCTCCCGGCCGGCGGCGGCGTCACCCGCACCGTGCGCCTCATGGGCATCACCGACGCACTCCTGAAGGTGCTGCTCCAGGGCACCCAGTACAACCCGAAGCGCGCCCTGGAGAACGCCCTCGTCCATGAACTGGCGGCCACCCCCGAGGAGATGATCGAGAAGGCCCGCGCCTTCATCGACGCCAACCCCGAGTCGCAGCAGCCCTGGGACAAGCCCGGTTACCGCATCCCGGGCGGCACCCCGGCCCACCCGAAGTTCGCGGCGAACCTGCCGGCGTTCCCCGCCAACCTCAAGAAGCAGACGGCGGGCGCCAACTACCCGGCCCCGCGCAACATCCTCGCCGCGGCCGTCGAGGGCTCCCAGGTCGATTTCGAGACCGCGCTGACCATCGAGGCCCGGTACTTCACCGAGCTGGTCACGGGCCAGGTCGCCAAGAACATGATCCAGGCGTTCTTCTTCGACCTCCAGGCCGTCAACTCCGGCGCCAACCGCCCGAAGGACGTCGAACCGCGCCAGGTCCGCAAGGTCGCGGTGCTCGGCGCCGGGATGATGGGCGCGGGCATCGCGTACTCGTGCGCACGCGCGGGCATCGAGGTCGTCCTCAAGGACGTGTCGGCCGAGGCGGCGCAGAGGGGCAAGGGCTACTCAGAGAAGCTCTGCGCCAAGGCCGTCCAGCGGGGCCGTACGACCCAGGAGAAGGCGGACGCGCTGCTCGCCCGCATCACGCCGACCGCGGACCCGCAGGCCCTCGCGGGCTGTGACGCCGTGATCGAGGCGGTCTTCGAGGACACCTCGCTCAAGCACAAGGTGTTCCAGGAGATCCAGGACGTCGTCGAGCCGGACGCGCTGCTCTGCTCCAACACCTCCACCCTGCCGATCACCACGCTGGCGGAGGGCGTCTCGCGCCCCGTCGACTTCATCGGTCTGCACTTCTTCTCGCCCGTCGACAAGATGCCGCTCGTCGAGATCATCAAGGGCGAGCGCACCGGCGCCGAGGCGCTGGCCCGCGCCTTCGACCTCGTACGCCAGATCAACAAGACGCCGATCGTCGTCAACGACTCGCGCGGCTTCTTCACCTCGCGCGTCATCGGGCACTTCATCAACGAAGGCGTCGCGATGGTCGGCGAGGGCGTCGAGCCGGCCTCCGTCGAGCAGGCGGCGGCCCAGGCCGGGTATCCGGCGAAGGTCCTCTCCCTCATGGACGAGCTGACCCTCACCCTGCCCCGCAAGATCCGCAACGAGACCCGGCGGGCCGTCGAGGAGGCGGGCGGCACCTGGGCCACTCACCCCTCGGACACCGTCATCGACCGGATGGTCGACGAGTTCGGGCGCCCCGGAAGGAGCGGCGGAGCGGGCTTCTACGACTACGTGGACGGCAAGCGCGACCGTCTCTGGCCGGGCCTGCGCGAGCACTTCACCAAGCCGGGGTACGAGATCCCCTTCAGGGACATGCAAGAGCGGATGCTCTTCTCCGAAGCGCTCGACACCGTACGCCTGGTGGAGGAGGGCGTCCTGACGTCGGTCGCCGACGCCAACATCGGTTCCATCCTCGGCATCGGCTTCCCCGGGTGGACGGGCGGCGTACTGCAGTACATCAACGGCTACGAAGGCGGCCTGCCCGGCTTCGTAGCCCGCGCGCGTGAGCTCGCCGAGCGCTACGGAGAGCGGTTCGCGCCGCCCGCGCTGCTCGTCGAGAAGGCGGAGAAGGGGGAGAAGTTCAGCGACGGCTGATGTCGCGGGAGCCGCCGGTTCCGCCTGTTCGGCGGCGGCACCGGCGGCTCCTTCCGTGCGTCGTGTCCTGCCGTAGAGCATGATCACGACAAGCGAAGGGTGGCCGCTGTGCGGCGCGCACAGCCGCGCCAAGGCGCCCTCCGTGTGCAAGGACCCGGGAGCCAAGTGCAAGGGCACCGCGGCCACATCACGGTGCCGTAGGGGCAGGGGGGCGGTCAGCCCTCCAGAGGGGCGCTCAGCCTTCCTTGAGCCACTCCCGCAGCTCCTCCTTGAGGGAGCGCTGGAACGCGGTCACCAGCGCCTGCACCACCATCGGCTGCATGTGGGCGGAGAGCGACCGCATCGCCGCCACGTGCTCGGGGTCCGACCCGCGCTCGCGGCAGGGCCCCCGGACCTCGTCACGGAAGAGCCGGGACAACTCGTGCGCGGCCTCGCGGGTGTGCTCCATCAGGACCGTGCGCGCCGCCAGGATCGTCTCGTGCGCGATGGGCACGTCCAGGAGCTGCACCCCCAGGCGCAGCAGTCCCAGGTCCACGCGGTAGGTCCCCGGGGCCGGGGTCCGGGCGATCACGCCCATCGCCGCGAGCCGGTCCAGGTCCTCGTCGCCGAGCGGGCGGCCCGCCCTGCGCTCCAGCTCGGCGTGCGGGGCGTCCTCCGCCGAGTCGGGCGCCCAGGAGGCCACCACGGCACGGTGGATGGCCAGATCGTGCGCGTTCAGGTCGGCGGGCAACTGCTCCAGATACCGCTCGATCGCGGCGAGCGTCATGCCCTGGTGCTGCAACTCCTCGATGAGCGCGAGCCGGGACAGGTGCTCCTGGCCGTAGTGACCCACGCGACGCGGCCCGATCACCGGAGGCGGCAGCAGCCCCTTGGTGCTGTAGAAGCGGATGGTGCGGACCGTGACACCCGCGCGCGCGGCGAGTTCGTCGACCGTGAGCGTCGGCTCCTCGGCCCCGGTCGTGACGGCCTCGATGTCGGTTGCCATGGCGGCGCCATCCCTCCCCGGTCGGCTCGGGGGACGTCTCCCCGCTTCGTGCGTCAATCCGGTGCAACAGTATTGCTGGCACACCAGTGTTGTGAAACCCTCCGGCCCAACCGATGGCACCAGGAGGCGGTCATGACCACGATCCTGCGACTCCCCGGGAACCCTGCCGACATCACGCTCCCCGCCCTGCTGCTCCGCAACGCCGAGGACCACGGCGAACTTCCCGCGCTCTCCTGGCGCGTGGGGGAGGAGTGGTCGACGCTCACCTGGCGCGAGGCACGGCGCAAGGTCGCCGCCCTGGCCGCCGGTTACGCCGCACTCGGTGTCGAGCGCGGCGAACACGTCCTGATGATGATGGGGAACCGTCCCGAGCACTGGCTGAGCGACCTCGCCCTGGTGCACCTCGGCGCCGTCCCCGTCACCGTGTACGGCACCTCGGCCCCCGAGCAGGTCGCGCACATCGTCCGGCACAGCAGGGCCCGCTTCGCGATCGTCGAGGGCGCCCGCGAACTGCCGCGGTGGGAGCCCCTCCTGACCGACGACACCGCCCCGCTGGAGCGCCTCGTCGTCGTGGAGGCGGCCGAGGCGGGCGAGCACCGCACGTACGGCTCCCTGCACGCCACCGGCAGCCGCCTCTTCGACCCGGACGCGTTCGAGAAGGCATGGCGCGAGAACCGGCCGACCGACGCGCTCACCGTCGTCTACACCTCGGGCACCACCGGCGACCCCAAGGGCGTCCGCCTCACCCACCGCAACGTGCTCCTGGGCGGCATCGCCCTGGACGGCGTCATCGACTTCCCCGACCACGTCGGGCACATCTGCTACCTGCCCTTCGCCCACATCGCCGAGCGGCTGCTCGGCATCTACCTGCCGGTGCTGCGCGCCGCCCACGTCTACCTGTGCGCCGACCCCACGCACGTGGCCGCCACCGCGCGCGAGCTGCATCCCTTCCAGTTCTTCGGCGTGCCGCGCGTGTGGGAGAAGCTGGCCGCGTCCGTGCGGGCCGCGCTCGCCGGACTGCCCGAGGAGCAGCGCCGCGCCATCGAGGCGGCGAACGAGACGGCACGCGCACACGTCGCCTGCCGGGAGCGCGGGGAGGAGCCGTCGAAAGAGCTGCGAGCCGCGTACGAGCGGGCCAGGCTGGACGTCCTCGACCCGCTGCTCGCCCTGGCCGGATTCGACCGGCTGGTGTGGACCGCGAGCGCCTCCGCGCCGATGCCGCCGGACGTGACCCGGTTCTGGGCCGGCTTCGGCCTCGTGATCATGGACGCCTGGGGGCTCACCGAGACCTCCGGCGTGGTCACGACGAACACTCCCGACGGGTTCCGCCTCGGATCGGTGGGGCGGCCCCTCGAAGGGCTCGGCGTACGCATCGCCGACGACGGCGAGATCCTCGTGCGCGGGGCGACGGTCTTCGACGGCTATCTGCGTCCCGACGGCGGGCTCGACGACGCCAGGGACGCGGACGGATGGTTCGCCACCGGGGACATCGGGCGCCTCGACGAGGACGGCTACCTCTGGCTCACCGACCGCAAGAAGGAAATGATCGTGACCTCGACGGGCAAGAACGTCTCGCCCGCCCTCGTCGAGAGCACGCTCAAGGAGCACCCGCTGATCGGGCAGGCCCTCGTCCACGGAGACGGCCGCTCCTACCTGGTGGCGCTGCTCGTCCTCGACCCGGAGATGGCACCCGCCTGGGCCGCCGCCCGCGGGATCGAGGGGGACCTGGTCACCCACGAGGCCGTGCTGGCAGAGGTGGCCCGCGCGGTTCAGGCCGCCAACGCGCGCCTGAACCGCACGGAACAGATCAAGCGCTACAGGCTGCTCGCCGAGGAATGGGGACCCGAGACGGGTGAGCTGACGCCGTCCCTGAAGCTGCGCCGCCGGGTGATCCGTGACAAGTACATGCAGGTCATCGACGGTCTGTACACCCCCTGACCAGCATGTGAGAAGTGCCGCTATGTGACGTGTGCCACCGCGTGGAAGGCGATCTCTGGGGGAAGGTGTCCCGTCGGTTCGCGCGCGTCAGGGGTGTCGCGGGCCGGAGCACATCCGGACCCCGGAGCTCTTCCGGGCACCAGAGAGTAGATCCACCACGTGAGCAAGGAAGCCGTAGATTCGGCCGCCCTGGACGCATCCCGCACCGATGCGAACCAGGCCCCCGCGGACGCGGGCGACGCCGGATACAGCAAGGACCTCAAGGCCCGTCACGTCAACATGATCGCGATCGGTGGAGCGATCGGCACCGGCCTCTTCCTGGGGGCGGGCGGCCGCCTCCACTCGGCGGGCCCCGCGCTCGCCCTCGCGTACCTCGTGTGCGGCATCTTCGCGTTCTTCGTCGTCAGGGCGCTCGGCGAGATGGTCCTCTACCGGCCCTCGTCCGGTTCGTTCGTCTCGTACGCGCGTGAGTTCCTCGGCGAGAAGGGCGCCTTCTTCGCCGGTTGGATGTACTTCCTGAACTGGTCGACCACCTGCATCGCCGACATCACGGCGATCGCGCTCTACACGCACTACTGGAGCTTCTTCACCGACATACCCCAGTGGGTGCTCGCGCTGATCGCCCTCGCGGTCGTGCTGGCGGTGAACCTCGTCTCGGTGAAGTACTTCGGCGAGATGGAGTTCTGGTTCTCGATCATCAAGGTGGCCGCGCTGAGCGCCTTCATGATCATTGGCATCTGGCTGCTGGCCAGCCAGCACAAGGTGGGCGGCGAGACGCCCGGCCTCAACATGATCACCGACCACGGCGGCCTCATGCCGAACGGTCTGATGCCGGTCGTGATCGTGATGCAGGGCGTCGTCTTCGCGTACGCCTCGCTGGAGCTGGTCGGCGTCGCGGCGGGCGAGACCGCCGAGCCGCACAAGATCGTCCCGCGCGCGGTGAACTCGATCATGTGGCGCGTGGGCGTCTTCTACGTCGGTTCCGTGGTCCTGCTCGCGCTGCTGCTGCCGGGCGTCATGTACTCGGCCGACCAGAGCCCGTTCGTGACGGTCCTCTCCAAGATCGGTGTGCCGGCCGCCGGCGACGTGATGAACTTCGTGGTCCTCACCGCGGCCATGTCCTCGCTCAACTCCGGTCTCTACTCCACCGGCCGCATCCTGCGCTCGATGGCGATGGCGGGCTCCGCCCCGAGGTTCACGGCGAAGATGAACCGCAACCAGGTTCCCTACGGCGGCATCCTTCTCACCGCCTCCCTCGGCGTCGTCGGCGTCGGCCTCAACAAGGTGGTTCCGGGCAAGGCCTTCGAGATCGTCCTGAACGTGGCCTCGCTCGGCATCATCGGCACCTGGATCACGATCATGGTCTGCCACCTGGCCTTCGTGCGCAGCGCGAAGCGCGGCGAGATCACCCGGCCGCACTTCCGGCTGCCCTTCAGCGGTGTCACCGAGTACGTGACGATCGCGTTCCTGCTCGCCGTCCTCGGCCTGATGTGGAAGGACGCAGAGGTCGGCCGCAAGACGCTGTTCCTCATCCCGGTCGTGGGCGCGGCCCTGGTCGTGGGCTGGTTCGGCGTCCGGCGCCGGGTGGAGCGCGAGGCGCAGGGCCTCACGGTGCCGCAGGACCGATAGCAGCACAGCGGCCACTGTCAGTGGCGGCCCGTACGGTGGCGTCATGTCGGAGATCACGTATGTCCGGGGTGACGCCACCGCGCCGTTCGGCAAGGGCGTCAAGCTGATCGCCCACGTCTGCAACGACCTCGGGGGCTGGGGGAAGGGCTTCGTGCTCGCGCTGTCGCGCCGCTGGCCCGAGCCGGAGAAGGCGTACCGCGCCTGGCACAGACAGCGCGCCAAGAACGACTTCGGTCTCGGCGCCGTCCAGTTCGTCGACGTCGGCCGGGGCATCTGGGTGGCCAACATGGTGGGGCAGCGGGGCATGCGCACGGGCAGCAAGGGCGTCCCTGTGCGGTACGAAGCGATCGACACCGCCCTGGCCGCCCTGGCCGCCAAGGCCGAGGAACTCGGCGCCTCCGTGCACATGCCGCGCATCGGCTGCGGGCTCGCCGGAGGCAAGTGGTCCCGGATCGAGCCGCTGATAGCCGAGCGCCTGGTGGCGCGCGGGATCGCCGTGACGGTGTACGACTTCGGGGCGTGAGGGTGTACGGCTTCGGGGTGCGGGCGGTGGACGGCTGCGGGGCGTGATGGTGTACGGCTTCGGGGTGCGGGCGGTGTACGGCTTCGGGGTGTGATGGCGGATGGCTGCGGGGTGTGACGGCGGGCGGCTTCGGGGCGTGGCGGTGTACGACTTCGGGGTGTGACGGCGGGCGGCTTCGGGTGTGCGGCGGGCGACTGCGGGGCGTGACGGTGGACGGCTTCGGGGCGTGGCGGCGGACGGCTCCGGGGTGTGGCGGTGGACGGCTTCGGGGCGTGCCGGCGGGCGGCTGCGAGGCGTGATGGCGGACGGCTTCGGGGGCTGAGGCGTCGCTGGAGGGGCGTGTGGGCGGTGGTCTGGCCCGGTCGGTCAACTGCCCCGCATGTGTGCGTTGTTGCGCACGGATGAGCGGGTAGAGCTCCGGCATGCAGCTCATCTCCGTGCAGCTCGGCACCCTCCGCACCCTCGGCCTTCTCGCCCTCTGCCTCCTGCTCCTCGGCCTCCTCGCGCTCTGCTTCTTCGCGCTCTGCCTCTTCGCCGTGCGCTTCCGGCCGCTGGGCGGACGGGCCCTGGGCGGACGGGGCCTGGTGCTCGCGGAGGTGCCGTCTCCCGGCAGCCCGCGGGGGAGGCCGGGGCTGTTGCTCTCCGAGGTTGGTGCGGACGGCCCGTGGGAAGAGGACGGCCTCTGGGAAGAGGACGGACCCCTCGCCACCGGGCAGGCCAGGGAGGAGGCGGAGCGCGCCGAGGCGGAGGCCGAACTGCGCCGCCAGATCTCCGAGTGGGCGTCCGAGGTGGCGAGCCGTATCGCGGCCGCCCCGCTCACCGGCCCGTCCCCAGAGCCGCCCACCCCACCCGGCGCCGCCCCGCCCACGGACGCGCGGACCGATCCATGGACCGATCCATGGACCGATCCGACGGGTTCCGGTCGCTAGGCCTACGCATTCACGCCCTCGTCCGCCGCCCCCACTGGTGGCCCGGTCCCCACGACCGGAGACTCGGGGACATGGACGTCATGGTGTCGGTCAAGGACGGCGAACTGTGGTCGCACGACTCGGGTGACCCGAGCGGCACGGGCGGCGAAGGCCTCCCCCTGGTCCTGGTGCATCCGGGAGTCGGCGACTCCCGCATCTGGGACGGCATCCTGCCGCGCCTCACGGAGCGGCACCGGGTGATCCGCTACGACGCGCGGGGGTACGGCAGGTCGCCGGCCCCGACCACCTCGTACTCACTGGTCGAGGACCTGATCGCCGTCCTCGACCACTACGGGATCGCCCGCGCGGCCCTGGCCGGATCGAGCATGGGCGGCGCGACGGCCATCAGCCTCGCGCTCCGCGACCCCGCACGGGTGGCGAGCCTCGCCCTGGTGGTCCCGGGCGTCACCGGAGCCGACGACGAACTCGTCCCGGCGGAGTTCATGGCCGAGATGGGCCGCCTCGCCGAGGCGCACGACCTGGACGGCATCGTGGCCCTCCTGCGGCGCACCTCGGGCGCCGCGGGCACCGGGAAGGACGACCCCGAGGTCGAGGCGCACATCAGGGCGGTGATCCCGGCCTGGTTCGCCAACCACCCGCACAACGTGCCCGACCCGCCCGCCTACGACCGGCTCGGCGAGCTCGACGTCCCGTGCGTCCTGGCCCTCGGCGAGCTCGACCAGCCCGCGGTGGTCCGCGTGAACGAGACGATGGCGCGACGCATCCCGGGCTGCCGCCTGGTGCGCCTCGCACACAGCGACCACTTCCCGACCGTGCGGGAACCCGACGCGGTCCTCGACGTCATCCTGGAGGCGTACGCCCTGGCGCGCTGACGGCCACCACGCCCGCGGTCGCATGCTGGAACACGCACGCACCGGGGCACGGCCGAGGAGCACGTCACATGAACCACCCAGCCGCCGGCCGCGACCCGGAACCGCCCCCGCCCGGCGGCATCCTCTGGAGCATCGCGGGCGACATCCGCATGTTCCTCATGCTGCCGCCCGCGCTCACCATGCAGGTGGCACACCCGGCGGTCGGCGCGGGCGTCGACGAGCACTCGGTGTTCCGCACCGACCCGTGGGGGAGGGGCGAGCACTCGGTGCGCTCGGTCCTGCTGTGGGTGTACGGCGGGGACGAGGCCGCCGCGGAGGGCCGCAGGCTGCGCGTGCTGCACCGCACCATCCAGGGCACGGACACGCGGGGCCGCCGCTACCACGCGCTGACTCCCGCGAACTACGCGTGGGTCCACGCCACCGGCTTCCCCGTCTACCGGCACGCGCAGCAGTACCTCGGCCGCCCCTTCACCGAGGCGCAGGAACGACAGCTGTACGCGGAGTGGCTCCGGGTCGGGCGCGTCCTCGGCCTCCACGACCGGGACATGCCGCAGACGCTGGAGGAGTTCTGGCCCTACTACCGCAAGGTCCTCGCCGACGAGCTCGAACTGACCCCGGTCGCCGCGGAACTGACCGCCACCGGGCAGCCCGTACCGCCGCCGGACCGCGGCCCGCTCCCCGTACGCCTGCTGCTGCGCGCCCTGTGGCCCGTACTGCTGCCCCCGCTGGCCCGCTTCCGCCGCTTCGTCACGATCGGCCTGATGCCGCCGGACGCCCGCGAGGCGATCGGCCTGCCGTGGACCGCCGCGCAGGAGCGCAGGCTGCGCCGGTTCGGCCGGGTGGTCCGCACGGTGGTGCCGCTCCTGCCGGAGCGGCTGCACTACCTGCCCGTGGCCCGGCGGGCCCGCGCACGGCACCGCGCCGCCGGACGGTAGGCCCGGACGGCGCGGCGCACCCGGTCGTCAGTGACCGTGCTCGTGCTTGTCGTGCTTGTCGTGCTTGTCGTGCTTGTTGTTCTTCGCGTGCTCCTGGCCGTGTCCGTGGTCGTGCACCCCGTTCGTCGCGGCGATCTCCTTCCACGACTTCGGCTTGACCGGCGCGGCCTTCGAGCGGGCGATCCCGGCCTCCCGCACGGCGGGGGCGTCCGGGCGCGACGGCTGGTAGAGCCAGGTGTCGAACAGCTCGGCGAGCGGCTTGCCGGAGATCTTCTCGGCGTACTTCACGAAGTCGCCGACCTTGGCGTTGCCGTAGGCGTGCTTCTGCGGCCACCCCTTCAGGATCGCGAAGAACGCGTCGTCGCCGATCTCGTTGCGCAGCGCCTGCAGAGCCAGCGCGCCCCGGTCGTAGACCGCGCCGTGGAACTGGTTGTCGGGGCCCGGGTCGCCCGGCTTGACCTTCCAGAACGGGTCGTCCGCGGGGCGCAGGGAGTACACGTAGTCCGCCAGCTCCTGCGCGGTGCCCTCGCCCTCCTTCTCCGACCACAGCCACTGGCTGTAGCGGGCGAAGCCCTCGTTGACCCAGATGTCCTTCCAGCCGTCGACGGAGACGCTGTCGCCGTACCACTGGTGGGCGATCTCGTGGACGACGATCGACGCGTTGGAGCCGTTCGCGAACGCGGCGGGGCTGTAGAAGGGCCGGGTCTGGGTCTCCAGGGCGTAACTGCTCTTCACGTTCGGCACGTACCCGCCGAGCGCGTTGAAGGGGTACTTCCCGAAGACCGTCTCGAGCCACTCGGTGATCTCGGTGGTCCGCTCGATGCTCGCCCGCGCCGCACCGGCGTTGTCGCCCAGATCCTTGCTGTACGCGTTGAGGACGGGCAGACCGCTCTCGGTCTTGTCGGTCGTGATGTCGAACTTGCCGACCGCGAGCGTCGCGAGGTAGCTGGCCTGCGGCTTGTTCGACCGCCAGTTGTAGCGGGTCCAGCCGAGGCGCGAACTCTGCGACTGGAGCACGCCGTTGGAGATCGCCTGAGTGCCGTCGGGCACGGAGACGGACACGTCGTACGTGGCCTTGTCCAGCGGGTGGTCGTTGGAGGGGAACCACCACACGGCGGCCTCCGGCTCCTGCGCCGCGACACCGCCGTCCGGCGTCCGGTGCCAGGCCGTGTAGCCGTTGATCTTCAGCTCGGACGGCTTGCCCGCGTACCGTACGACGACCGTGATCGGCGTGCCCTTGGGCAGCCCGGCCGGCGGCGTGATCTCCAGCTCCTGGTCGCCGGTCTTCTTGAACTTCGCCTTCTTGCCGTTGACCCGCACCTCGGAGACCTTGAGCCCGAAGTCGAGGTTGAAGCGCGAGAGGTCCTGCGTGGTGCGGGCGTTGAGCGTCGCCGTGCCTTCGAGAAGGTCCGTCTTGGGCTGGTACTTCAGCCGCAGGTCGTAGTGCGAGACGTCGTATCCGCCGTTGCCGCTCGCCGGGTAGTAGGGGTCGCCGATGCCCGGCGCCCCGGGCGAGAAGTCCGCGGCCGATGCCGGGATCGCCAGCAGAAGAGAGGCCGCGAGCGCGCCCGGGGCGATGAGTCTGCGGTGCACAAGAGCTCCAAGTCGTAGGGGCAAAACATCTGTTCGTCTTGGTCGTGAAGCCTATTCAGCCCCGCCCGTACCCGTCATGTCCATGGCCCCGGACGTCACACGATCGCCATTCGGCCGACATGTGCCTGGATGTCCCACGCACCTGTCATTGCCGCGTGCGGCCCCCTGTCGCACGGGAGTTCACCGGTGTACCTTCCGCGCCATGCCGATACGTGCGCGACGCACCCGCGTCCTGTGGAGAACGCTGCTGACGGCGGCCCTGGCCGCCCTGATGGCCACCCTCATGTCCCCGGGCGCGGCGCAGGGGGCCGGTCCGGCCCCGCGCACACCGGGCGAGAGCAGACCCGTGTACTCGTACGAGGACGCGATACGCGAATCCGTATGGGTCGACACCAGGATCGACGGCGACGCGGACGGCAGGACCGACCGCGTCGCCGTCGACATCGTCAGACCCCGTGAACTCGACCGCACGGGCCGCCGCATACCCGTGATCATGGACGCGAGTCCGTACTACGCCTGCTGCGGACGAGGCAACGAGAGCCAGAAGAAGACGTACGACGAGAACGGGAACCCCGTCCGCTTCCCGCTGTACTACGACAACTACTTCGTGCCCCGGGGCTACGGCTATGTCGCCGTCGACCTCGCCGGCACCAACCGCTCCGACGGCTGCGTCGACGTAGGCGGCCGCTCCGACGTCCAGTCGGCCAAGGCCGTCGTCGACTGGCTGAACGGCCGCGCCCGCGGCTACACCACCCGCACCGGGAAGGAGCGCACGAACGCGTCCTGGTCCAACGGCGCCACCGGAATGATCGGCAAGAGCTACGACGGAACCGTCGCGCAGGGCGTGGCCGCCACCGGAGTGCCGGGGCTCAAGACCATCGTGCCGATCGGCGCCATCTCCTCCTGGTACGACTACTACTTCGCCAAGGGCGCCCCCCTCTACGACGGCGGCCCCGAGTGGCTCTCGGACTACGTGGAGAGCCCCGAGGCCCGCGCCCGCTGCGGCGCCGTGCAGCAGCGGCTGATCGACGGGGCGCCCCGCACCGGCGACTGGACCAGGCTGTGGAGCGAGCGCAACCACGTCCCGGACGCCGACAAGGTGCGCGCCAGCGTCTTCGTCGTCCACGGCATGCAGGACCTCAACGTCCGCACCAAGCACTTCGGCCAGTGGTGGGACGCGCTCGCGGAGAACGGCGTCGACCGCAAGATCTGGCTCAGCCAGACCGGCCACGTCGACCCGTTCGACTTCCGCCGCGCCGACTGGGTGCGCACGCTGCACCGCTGGTTCGACCACGAACTCCTCGGCTACGACAACGGCGTCGACCGCGAACCGATGGCCGACATCGAGCGCGCCCCGGACCGCTGGAGCACCGACCGCGTCTGGCCCCCGCGCTCCACGCACGCCGTCAAGCTCCGCCCCGCCAAGGGCGCTGCACCCGGCGTCGGCACCCTCGGCACCCGCCCCGGCAAGGGCACCGAGACCTTCACCGACGACCCGGCCCTGAGCGAGACCGACTGGGCCGCCCGGATCGACACATCGACACCCGGCAAGGCCGGCTTCGTCAGCAAGCCCCTCGCGCGCGACCTGCGCCTGTCCGGCTCCTCCAAGGTGACCGTCACCGCGACCCCGACGACCCGCACCGCCCACCTCTCAGCGGTCCTCGTCGACCTCGGACCCGACACCATCCGCGACTACGCCGCGGCGGGCGAGGGCATCACCACCCTCCCCGAACGCACCTGCTGGGGCGCGAGCACCACGGGTGACAGCTCCTGCTTCAAGGAGACGCGCGCGAAATCCGCCGACGTCGACTACACCATCTTCAGCCGTGGCTGGGCCGACCTCGGCAACTGGGCCGACGCCCGGCGCGGCCGCCCCCTCACCCCGGGCAAGCCGCACACCATCACCCTCGACCTCGCCGCGACCGACCACGTCGTGCCGAAGGGGCACCGGCTCGCGCTGATCGTCGCGGGCACCGACAAGAACCTGATCGAACCTCCCGCCGATACCCCGACGCTCACCCTCGACCTGGCCCGTACGTCGGCGAAACTCCCGCTGGTCGGTGGCCTCGGCGCGTTCACCACCTCCGCACCCGTCCCGCCCGCCGACTCCCGTCTCGACGGCGTGGCCCCGCCGCGTCAGCTCACCCCCATCCCCGGAGGCACCACTTCATGACACCGCGCATCCGCACCCTGGCGCTCGCCTGTGCCGCCACCGCGCTCGCCGCACCGCTCCTGACGGCGCCCGCACAGGCGACGCCGACCCCGCCCCGTACCGGATTCGAGGAGACGAACGGCGCGCGCTGGACCAGCCAGCCCGAGGAACAGGACCTGCTCGCCACCGTGGACAGGTCCGCGAAGAGAGTCTCGGTCGCCCGAATAGGCACCACCAAGCAGGACCGCCCTGTTCAGCTGGTCCGCATCGGCGAACGGCAGACGAAGAACACCGTGTTGCTGATCTGCAGCCAGCACGGCGACGAGCCCTCGGGCCGCGAGGCATGCCTCTCCACGATCCGCGACCTCGCCTACGCGAAGGACAAGAAGACCAAACGTTTCCTCTCCCGCACCACGCTCCTCGTCGTGCCCACCGCCAACCCGGACGGTCGCGCCGCCGACACCCGCGGCAACTCCGACGGCGTCGACATCAACCGAGACCACCTCTCCTTGCAGACCGCTGAGGCCCGCGCCATGGCCGCCGTCATCCGCGACCACAAGCCGGACGTCATCTACGACCTGCACGAGTATGGCGCCACCCCCAAGTACTACGACAAGGACCTGTTCGACCTCTGGCCGCGCAACCTCAACACCGACGAGGCCGTGCACGGCGAGGCGCAGACCCTGTCGAAGGCGTATGTGCGACCGGCGGCCGAGCACGACGGCTACACCACCGGCACGTACGGCATCTGGACCGACCCCGTCACCGGTGAGCCGATCAAGCAGGTCGCGGGCGACGGCCAGGAGCGCATCCTGCGCAACATGTCCGGCATCAAGCACGCCGCGGGCCTGCTGATAGAGAGCCGCGTCGACGCCCTCACCGAGGCCGAGAAGAAGGACGAGGCGCTGAACAACCGGCGCCGCGTCACCTCCCAGCGCTCGGCGCTCGGCGGCCTGTTCGACTACACGGACGAACGCCGCCGGCAGCTGGAGGCGGCCACCGGCGCGGCCCGCGCGGAGGGCTACCGCGACCGCGGCCCTGTCTACGTCGGCGGCGCCGACAACGACCCCGCCGAGCCGTCCGAGACGATCCAGAACCCGCCCTGCGGCTACCGCCTGAACGCCGCCCAGTACACCGACATCAAGGACGAACTGGCCCTGCACGGCGTCACCGTGAAGCGCCTCAAGTCCGGCGCGTACGTCCCGCTGCTGCAATCGGCACGGGCCCTCGTACCGCTGCTGCTCGACGAACGTGCGCCGTATCACATGGTCACAGGTCGACCCGACATGGTCTGTTGAGAAGGTGAGAGGTGCGTCACATGTGGTAGGGGGTAGCGGAGAACAAAGTCTCGACCCAATCGACCCCTTGAAAGGTGTCACTTGTGACGCAGGATCAGCATAAAGCGGACGACGGAGGAGGGTCGCAGGAGATCATGGCGCCCGCCTCCGGCGGCCGTTCCCCACAGACGGACCGGGTGGTCTTCGGCGTCACAGCCGTACTCACCCTCGCGTTCGTGATCTGGGGCGCGGTCTCCACGGACTCGCTCGAGAATGTCTCCACGGACATGCTCAACGGTCTGATGCACAACGGCGGTTGGTTCTTCATGCTGACCGCCACCGGATTCGTGGTCTTCGCGCTCTGGCTGGCGGTCAGCCGGTACGGGAAGATCACGCTCGGCCGTGAGGGCGAGGACCCGGAGTTCCGCACCATCTCGTGGGTCGCCATGATGTTCAGCGCCGGTATGGGCATCGGCCTGATGTTCTACGGGGTCAGCGAACCCCTGGCCCACTTCACCACGCCACCGCCGGGCACCGACCCGGCGGACGCGCCCGCGGCGATGGAGACCGCTATGGCCACCACCCTCTTCCACTGGACGCTCCACCCGTGGGCGATCTACGCGGTCGTGGGCCTCGCCATCGCCTACAGCACCTTCCGCCGCAACCGGCGCCAGACCATCAGCGCCGTCTTCGAGCCGCTCATCGGCAAGAAGCACGCCCGCGGCGCCTGGGGCCGGGTCATCGACATCCTCGCCATCTTCGCCACGCTCTTCGGCTCCGCCGCCTCGCTGGGCCTCGGCGCCCTGCAGATCGGCAGCGGCATGGAAGAGCTCGACTGGATGGAGACCGCGGGCACCGGCCTGCTCGTCGTGATCATCGCCGTGCTGTCCCTGGCGTTCGTGGCGTCCGCCGTCTCCGGTGTGGAGAAGGGCGTGCAGTGGCTCTCCAACATCAACATGGTGCTTGCCGGGCTCCTCGTCCTCTTCGTCTTCATCGCGGGCCCGACGGTCATCATCCTCGACATGGTGCCCACGTCGATCGGCGCCTACCTCAACGACCTGCCGCAGCTCATCGGCCGCACCGAGGCCTCCAGCGGCAAGGGCGTGGCGGACTGGCTGAGCAGCTGGACGGTCTTCTACTGGGCCTGGTGGATCTCCTGGACGCCCTTCGTCGGCATGTTCATCGCGCGCATCAGCCGCGGCCGTACGGTCCGTCAGTTCGTCGGCGGCGTCATGCTGGTGCCCAGCACCGTCAGCCTCATCTGGTTCGCGGTGTTCGGCGGCAGCGCCATGACCGTCTCCGAGCGCGGCGGGCTCAAGGGCGACATGTCGCAGGAGGCGCAGCTCTTCGGCCTGCTCAACGAGTATCCGATCGCCACCGTGACCAGCCTCCTCGTGATGATCCTCGTCGGCATCTTCTTCGTCTCCGGAGCCGACGCCGCGTCCATCGTGATGGGCACGCTCTCCCAGAAGGGCGCCCTCGAACCCGGCCGGTTCGTCGTCATCTTCTGGGGCATCGTGACAGGCGCCGTAGCCGCGGTCATGCTGCTGATCGGCGACGGCTCGGACGACGCGCTGACCGGTCTGCGCAACCTCACGATCCTGGTCGCCGCACCGTTCACCCTCGTCATGATCGGCATGTGCGTCTCCCTGATGCGGGACCTGCGCCACGACCCGCTGATCGTGCGCGGCGAGCACGGCACGGAGGTCCTGGAGAAGGCCGTCATCGCCGGCCACGAGCACCACGACGGTGACTTCGAGCTCCGGATCGGCCCCGCCACTGACGACAACGGCGACGGCCCGGAACAGGACAACGACCCGGCCGAGACCCGCTGACCGGCAGCCTCAGGAGGCGGCGCCGCCCAGCCGCGCCGCCTCCTGGGGGCACCCACGAGGCCGCTCGTCCAGCCACGTCCCGACACGTAAACCATCGACCATGCGTACGCCCCACGCCCCCAGCCCCCCAAACACGGCACCCGCGAGCTCTCCCGGTCCGCGGAATCTGAGATGCCGTGCTCACATCAGGCGTCAGGTGGGGATACTCACAGCATGTCTGCCGAGTACGCGACCTTCGGTCTGGCACCGGCCATGCGCGCCGGTGGAGTTCTCGCCAACGGTGACTACCAAGTGCACCGCGATTTCGTCGACTTCATCGTGAACGGGCGCCCCCTCCTCTTTCAGCTGTCCGACCTCGACGCGGTGTCGCCGCTGGCCGCCGACATCCCGCCGGCGATCTTCACCGCCCACGTCCGCAGGCTGCTCCTGGAGGCACAGGCGCCGCTGAGCGACGGGCGGTACGTCATCTACGGCTGCCCCGAGTGCGAGGGGCTCGAGTGCGGCGCGGTCACGGCGGTGATCGAGCGAACCACCGACGGCGAGGACGGCAGCGACGACTTCGTATGGCGCGACTTCGCCTGGCAGACGGCCGAACCCGCCGACCTGGAGCTCAACGGCTACCACGGCATAGGGCCCTTCCGCTTCCGGGGCGCCGAATACCGGGCCGCGCTCGGCCAGTTGCTCTCCGAGGGGGAGCGGCAGGTCCGCCGCCGGGTCCTGCTGATCGGCGCCCGCGTGGCGGTCCTCGCCAAGCTGGCGGCGGCGCTCCGCACGATCGGCATCGGCGCGGAGATCGCCGCGGACGCGACGGGAGTCCCACGGGACGAACTCCGCACGTACGGAGCGGTCGCCTTCGGCCCCACGATCCCCGACGACACCCGCCGGTCCGTACGGTCGGCGTTCGACGCGGCCGGCGTCCAGGTCGCCTACGTCGACGGTCTCGCCCCGATCATCCCGCTCCTCGTCGCCCAGATCGAGTACGCGCTGGACAGCAGCCCCCAGGAACAACGCCGCCTCACCCGCCTCACGGCGGACCCGACCTCGGCGGAACTGGACATCACGTCGACGTGCCGCGTCCAGCTGACGGCATACCGGACGGACCGCCTGTCCCGCACCCACATCCACGAGGTCTTCGACGAGGTCCTGGAACCGGGCCACCACACCGTCCCCCTCACCCCCAAGGCCACCAAGGGCAACGCCTACGTAGTGGCCCGAACCTCCACAAGCGTCCTGGTGACCCCCACCACCCCCTAGACAGCCCGGACCCCGTGACGCCCGGGCACAGGCACCCCCACCGGCGGTCAGCCGCGAAACCGGCCCGAGGACCATGGCGCCCGGGCATCGGCACCCCCACAGGGCCGCATCCGCGACTCCGCCCCGAGGGGCCGTGGGACCGGGCGCAGACACGCCCCACCGGGCCGCAGCCGCAAACGCGTCCCGAGGGGCCGTGGGCCGGGCGCCGCCAGCCCCCACCGGGCCGCAGTCGCGCAACCGGCCCGAGGGGACGTGGGGGTATGTGCGCACGGAGCACCGAGCACACTGTGGCGTCTTTGGACTTGAGGCGTGACGCAGGGATAGCGAGTACGTACATACCCCCACGGCCCCGCCCCACAGACGCAGCAGGCGCAGGACCCGCCCAAGGCGCCCCCGCCAGACCACGCCAGACCCCGCCAGCCCCCGACCGAAATCCGGTGCACCCCCCACCCACCCCTCACCTACAATCACCCCTTGATGACCGCTACTCTCGTCGCCAAAGATCTCGCCGCCGGCCACGGCGACCGCACCCTGTTCTCCGGACTCGACCTGGTCGTCGCCCCCGGCGACGTCATCGGCCTGGTCGGTGCCAACGGGGCGGGCAAGTCCACCCTGCTCAGGCTGCTCGCGGGGCTCGACACCCCCGAGGGAGGCGAGCTGAGGCTCTCGCCACCCACCGCGTCCGTGGGACACCTCCCACAGGAGCCGGACCGCCGCCCCGGCGAGAGCATCCGCGCCTTCCTGGCCCGCCGCACCGGCGTGGCCGAGGCGCAGCGCCTCATGGACGACGCCACGCAAGGCCTCGTGGACGGCGCCCCCGGCGCGGACGACGCGTACGCCGTCAGCCTGGAGCGCTGGCTGGCGCTAGGCGGCGCGGACCTCGACGAGCGCGCCGAGGAGGTCGCCGACTCGCTCGGCCTCGCCGTGGGCCTGGACCAGCCGATGACATCGCTCTCCGGAGGCCAGGCGGCCCGCGCGGGCCTCGCCTCCCTCCTCCTCTCCCGCTACGACGTGTTCCTCCTGGACGAGCCGACCAACGACCTCGACCTGGCGGGCCTGGAACGCCTGGAGGGCTTCGTACGAGGGCTGCGCGCCGGCACCGTCGTCGTCAGCCACGACCGCGAGTTCCTCACCCGCACCGTCACCAAGGTCCTCGAACTCGACCTGGCCCAGCAGCAGATCAACATCTACGGCGGCGGCTACGACGCGTACCTGGAGGAGCGGGAGACGGCCCGCCGGCACGCCCGCGACGACTTCGAGGAGTACGCGGACAAGAAGGCCGCGCTCCAGAGCCGCGCCCAGATGCAGCGCTCCTGGATGGACAAGGGCGTCAAGAACGCCCGCCGAAAGGCGGGCGACAACGACAAGATCGGCCGGAAGTTCCGCAGCGACGCCAGCGAGAAGCAGGCCGCCAAGGCCCGCCAGACGCAGCGCATGCTGGAGCGCCTCGACGTCGTCGAGGAACCCCGCAAGGAGTGGGAGCTCCACATGGAGATCGCGGCGGCCCCGCGCTCCGGCACGGTCGTCGCGAGCCTGCGCGACGCGGAGGTGCACCGGGGCGCGTTCACGCTCGGCCCCGTCACCCTGCAGATCGACTGGGCGGACCGCGTGGCGATCACGGGTGCGAACGGCTCGGGCAAGTCGACGCTGCTGGCCGCTCTCCTGGAACGCGTCCCGCTGGACGCGGGCCACGCCGCTCTCGGCTCGGGCGTCCTGGTGGGCGAGGTCGACCAGGCCCGCGCGCTGTTCCACGGCAAGGAGTCCTTGCTGGACGCGTTCTGCGCGGCCGTCCCGGACACGGAACCCGCCGAGGTCCGCACGCTGCTCGCCAAGTTCGGCCTGAAGGCGGATCACGTGCTGCGCTCGGCGGCCACGCTTTCTCCCGGCGAGCGGACCCGCGCGGCCCTCGCCCTGCTCCAGGGCCGCGGCGTCAACCTCCTGGTCCTCGACGAGCCGACGAACCACCTGGACCTGCCCGCGATCGAGCAGTTGGAGTCGGCCCTGGAGTCCTATGAGGGCACGCTGCTCCTGGTCACGCACGACCGCAGGATGCTCGACGCGGTCCGGGTGACCCGCCGCCTGGAGGTGGCGGAGGGCAAAGTGGCAGAACTGCCCCTCTGACCTCCGCCGCTTCAACCGGCCCCGGTTCAACCCACTCCGGATTCAACCGGCCCCGAGATCCGGCGCGTCAGCGCCGCTTCGGGTCCACGAGCCCGGCCCGCCGCAGCGCCTCGGCCATCGCGTCGTTGGCGGGCGGCGGCCCCTGCCGCTGCCGCTTCTGCCCGCGCTGCCCCTGCCCCTGACCCTGCTGGCGCCGGCCCTGACCGCCGCCCTGGCTCTGCTGCCGCTGCTGGGGCGGGCGGCCCCCGCCCCGCTTCGGCTGCTCGTCGCCCGGGGCCGACGCGTTCGCCTCGTCGTCCAGACGGAGCGTCAGCGAGATCCGCTTGCGCGGGATGTCGACGTCCATGACCTTCACCTTGACGATGTCGCCGGGCTTCACGACATCCCGCGGGTCCTTGACGAACGTCTTGGACATGGCGGACACGTGCACCAGGCCGTCCTGGTGGACGCCCACGTCCACGAAGGCGCCGAACGCCGCCACGTTCGTGACGACGCCTTCGAGCACCATTCCGGCGGCCAGGTCGGAGATCTTCTCCACGCCGTCCTTGAACGTCGCCGTCTTGAAGGCGGGACGCGGGTCGCGCCCGGGCTTCTCCAGCTCCTTCAGGATGTCGGTGACCGTGGGCAGTCCGAAGACGTCGTCCACGAACTCGTCGGCCTTCAGCGAGCGCAGCGTGGCCGTGTTGCCGATCAGCGAAGCGACCTGGCCGCCCGCCGACTTCACCATCTTGCGCACCACGGGGTACGCCTCGGGGTGCACGCTGGAGGCGTCCAGCGGGTCGTCGCCGCCGCGGATGCGGAGGAAGCCCGCACACTGCTCGTACGCCTTCGGGCCGAGCCGGGCCACGTCCTTGAGGCCCTTGCGGCTCTTGAAGGGGCCGTTCGCGTCGCGGTGCGCCACGATGTTCTCCGCGAGGCCCGCGCCGATACCGGAGACACGGGCGAGGAGCGGGGCGGACGCGGTGTTCACGTCCACGCCCACGCCGTTCACACAGTCCTCGACGACCGCGTCGAGCGAGCGCGACAGCTTCACTTCCGACAGGTCGTGCTGGTACTGGCCGACGCCGATCGACTTGGGGTCGATCTTCACGAGCTCGGCCAGCGGGTCCTGGAGGCGCCGCGCGATGGAGACCGCGCCGCGGATCGACACATCGAGGTCCGGCAGCTCCTGCGAGGCGAAGGCCGACGCCGAGTACACGGATGCGCCCGCCTCGGAGACCATCACCTTGGTGAGGTTCAACTCCGGGTGCTTGGCGATGAGTTCACCGGCGAGCTTGTCGGTCTCGCGCGATGCCGTGCCGTTCCCGATGGCGATCAGGTCGACCGAGTGCTCCTGGGCGAGCCTCGCGAGCGTCGCGAGGGACTGGTCCCACTTGTTCGCCGGGACGTGCGGGTGGATCGTGTCGGTCGCGACGACCTTGCCGGTGGCGTCGACGACGGCGACCTTCACCCCCGTACGGAACCCGGGGTCGAGGCCCAGCGTCGCGCGCGTGCCCGCGGGCGCCGCGAGCAGCAGGTCGCGCAGGTTCGACGCGAAGACCCGGACCGCCTCGTCCTCGGCGGCCGTCCGCAGCCGCAGCCGCAGGTCGATCCCGAGGTGCACGAGAATCCGGGTGCGCCAGGACCAACGCACCGTGTCCTGGAGCCACTTGTCGCCCGGGCGCCCCCGGTCGGCGACCCCGAAGCGCTGGGCGACGATGCCCTCGTAGGAGGACGGGCCCTCCGTGGCTTCCTCCGGTTCGAGGACGAGATCCAGGACGTCCTCCTTCTCGCCGCGCAGCATGGCGAGGATGCGGTGCGAGGGCAGCTCGGTGAAGGGCTCGGCGAAGTCGAAGTAGTCGGCGAACTTGGCGCCCGCCTCCTCCTTGCCGTCCCGGACCTTCGCGGCGAGGCGGCCGCGCACCCACATGCGCTCGCGCAGCTCACCGATCAGGTCGGCGTCCTCGGAGAACCGCTCGGCGAGGATCGCCCGCGCCCCGTCCAGGGCGGCCTGCGGGTCCGCGACGCCCTTGTCGGCGTCCACGAACGCGGCGGCCGCGGCCTGCGGTTCCACGGTCGGGTCCGAGAGCAGCCCGTCGGCCAGCGGCTCCAGGCCCGCCTCGCGGGCGATCTGTGCCTTCGTACGCCGCTTCGGCTTGAACGGCAGGTAGATGTCCTCGAGCCGCGCCTTGGTGTCCGCCTCGCGGATGCGCGCCTCGAGATCGTCGGTGAGCTTGCCCTGCTCACGGACGGATTCGAGGATCGCGGCGCGCCGGTCCTCCAGTTCGCGCAGGTAGCGCAGCCGCTCCTCGAGCGTGCGCAGCTGCGCGTCGTCGAGCATCTCGGTCGCTTCCTTGCGGTAGCGCGCGATGAAGGGCACCGTGGAGCCGCCGTCGAGCAGGTCGACGGCGGCCTTCACCTGCCGCTCCCGTACGCCGAGCTCCTCGGCGATCCTGCTTTCGATGGACGCTGGGGTGGACGTCTTCAAAGCTGCCACGTTCCGGTACCGCCTTCTCGCTGAGGTTGCCGGGCAATTGTGGCAGGTGGCGCCGACAGAGGGTGATCAGACCCGGCGGGCCCGGCCCATGCGCCCCGATCGGCGGCCGGTACTGCGCCCGCCACGCCTGGTGGAACTGGAAGCCCCGCCGAACAGCCGGGCCACGGCCCGGAACGGCAGGGTGACGACGGTGGCGATGGCGGCGGCTATCTGGCGCAGGACGTCCGCGATGGCACGGAACATGTGAACTCCCCTTTCGTCCCCGGCGCCGCCGGGTTGGCGGGGCCGGTGGACGAACGGGTACCTCGGACGCTCCAAGGCATGCGCGCCGGGCGTGCCCGACCGGCGCGGGGCCGCTCAGCGCTTGCCGAGCAGATCCGCGGGGAACGCCCCGGCTTGCATCGCCGTGCCGATGATGAGGGTGCCGAGTTCGGTGAGCCGCTCGACGCCCGCCGCGCCCAGGTGCTCGTACGGGGCCCGGTCCAGGTGGTCGGTCCGCGACTCGATGTCCCGGCGCAGCGCCACGCCCTCCTCCGTCAACTCGCCCTCGCCGTCGAGCAGTCCGCGCCCCCGCAGCCGTTGCACGGCGGCGTCCCACTCCTCCTGGTTCCAGCCGCGGGTGGAGAAGACCCACTTCGGCCTGGTGCCCTTGCCGGTCGCGGTGTGGCTCACCAGGGCTTCGATGCCGTCGAGTCCGGCGTCGAGCAGCACGGTCAGGTGCCCGTCGCCGCGGTGCTCGCGCAGCAGCGTCGCCGCGTGCCAGTAGGCGAGGTGCGGCTCATCGGGGACGGGCAGGTCGGCGTGGGCGGCGTACAGCGGACGCGCGTCGCGGGTGCAGGCCTCGGCGGCGCGCAGCGCGAGTCCCGCGGCCTCCGCCATCTCCGGTGAGGCGATGAGCTCGTCGCCGAGGAGGCGCCGCAGCGTCGTGTCGACGGCCCGCAGACGGGCCGCGAGGACGTCCTCGGGCGAGGCGGTCCGCCACACCCGGGGGACGTGGGCGGCGACGAGCTCGTACTTGTAGTTGTAGAAGGTGGCGGCCACGGTTCCGGGGCCGACGGCTCCCAGGGCCGCCGCGCGGACGGCGAAGTTGACGGCGTGGGAATCGGTTATGCCCAAGGCGCCCAGTTCCCGTGCCACGTCGGGCGAGAAGTAGTGCGTCGAGTGCAGCGGGTTCAGCACGTTGTGACAGCGGCGTCCGGCGCGTGGTTCCAGCGCGGCGGGCACTGCCGAGGCCGTCGAGGAAGTCGTCGAAGAGGTCATGCGGGCACGATACCTACTGGTTGGTATGGGGCCACTGGGGCGGGACAGACGGATGGCAGGAAAGGTGGGTTCTTCGTCATTGCGGCCATCGCCCCGGGGGCCAAGAATCGAGGGCATGACGCAGCGAACCGTCCTGGTCGTCCTCTTCGACGACGTCCAGAGTCTCGACGTCTCGGGCCCCGCGGAGGTGTTCGCGGGCGCGGGGCACTGCCTCGGCGACCCCGGCGGCGGCTACCTCATCCGCACCGCTTCCCTGGACGGCCGCCCCGTCCGCACGTCCAGCGGCCTCACCCTGATCCCGGACTCCGCGCTCGCGGACGCCCCCACTCCGCACACGCTGCTCGTGCCGGGCGGCCCGGGCACCCGCCCGGCGGACCCGGAGCTGACCGGCTGGCTGCGCGAGAACGGCCCGCGCGCACAGCGCCTGGTGTCGGTCTGTACCGGGGCGCTCCGGCTCGCCGAGGCGGGCCTCCTGGAGGGACGCCGGGCGACGACCCACTGGGCGTACTGCGAGCGCCTCGCCGCCATGCACCCGGGCGTCGAGGTGGACCCGGACCCCATCTACGTACGCGACGGTCATGTCGCGACGTCCGCCGGTGTCACCGCGGGCATCGACCTCGCCCTGGCGCTCGTGGAGGAGGATCTGGGGCGCGAGGTGGCGCTCACGGTCGCCCGCCACCTCGTGGTCTTCCTGCGTCGCCCCGGGAACCAGGCCCAGTTCAGCGTCCAGCTCGCCGCACAGACCGCGCAGCGTGAACCGCTGCGCGAGGTCCAGCAGTGGATCACCGAGCATCCGGCCGACGACCTCTGCGTCGACGCGCTGGCCGCGCGCGCCCAGCTCTCGCCGCGTCACTTCGCCCGCGCCTTCCAGGCGGACACCGGTCTGACGCCGGGCAAGTACGTCGAGCGCGTCCGCGTCGAACACGCCCGCCGGCTCCTGGAGGACACCTCCGACGGGGTCGAGGAGATCTCGCGGGCCTGCGGCTACGGCACTCCGGAGGCCATGCGCCGCGCCTTCGTCAAGGTCCTCGGCACGGCGCCCGCCGAGTACCGCCGCCGTTTCCGCCCCGTACCGACCGCTGCATCCGCCACTTCACACCGATAGGGACACCATGCAGATAGCCATCGCCCTGTACGAGCGCTTCACCGTCCTCGACGCCATCGGCCCCTACCAGATGCTGAGCAGCCTCCCGGGCGCCGAAACCGTCTTCGTGGCCGAGCAGGCGGGCCCGGTGCGCGACGACAACGGCA
Organism: Streptomyces sp. NPDC093510; assembly: GCF_040683555.1. Classification (NCBI taxonomy): domain Bacteria; kingdom Bacillati; phylum Actinomycetota; class Actinomycetes; order Kitasatosporales; family Streptomycetaceae; genus Streptomyces; species Streptomyces sp. NPDC093510. Next base: position 254,624 of record NZ_JBFBEE010000007.1, on the reverse strand, counting down.
CCCTCGCCCTCGTCGCCGACAAGTCCTTCGCGGAGGTCCGGCGCCCCGACATCGTCGTCGTGCCCGGCGGCCCCGGACAGAGCGACCAGATGGAGAACGAGGCACTCCTCGGCTGGCTCCGCGCGGTCGACGCCACGACCACCTGGACGACGTCGGTGTGCACGGGCTCCCTCGCGCTGGCCGCCGCCGGCCTCCTGAAGGGCCGCCGCGCCACCTCGCACTGGCTCGCGCTGGCCGAACTGGACCGGCTCGGCGTCGAGTCGACGGGGGAGCGGGTCGTCTTCGACGGCAAGTACGTCACCGGGGCCGGTGTCTCCGCGGGCATCGACATGGGCCTCACCCTGGCCGGCAGGATCGCGGGCGACGAGCACGCGCAGACCGTACAGCTGCTGACCGAGTACGACCCGCGGCCGCCCTACGACGCCGGGTCCCCGGAGAAGGCGCCCGCGCACATCGTCGCGAAGTTCCGCGGCAGCAGCCGCTTCGACCAGTAGGCCATCAGCCGGCCGGCGGGCTCCAGGTGAACTCCGGCCGCCTGCGCTCCAGGAAGGCGGCGACACCCTCGGCGGTGTCGCCGCTGCCTCGCGCCTGCTCGGTCCAGTACGCGTCCCGGTCCGTGCGCCCCGTCGTGAACTCCTTCGCCGCCGCCTGCGTCAGCTGTGAGCGCGAGGCGAGGACGCGGGTGAACTCCGTGACCCGCTTGTCCAGGTCGCCCGACGGCAGCACCTCGTCCACGAGACCGGTGCGCAGCGCCCGTTCCGCGCCGATCAACTCGCCCGAGAACAGCAGGTACTTGGCGGTCGCGGGCCCCACCAGGGAGACCAGGCGCCGGGTGGACGACGCCGGATAGACGATGCCCAGCTTGGCCGGCGTGACGCCGAACGAGGCACCCTCGTCCGCGAACCGCAGATCGCACGCCCCCGCCAGCTGGGCGCCACCGCCCACGCAGTAGCCACGCACCGCCGCGAGCGTCGGCTTGGGGAAGGCCGCCAGCGCCTCCTCGGCCCGCACGGCGAGGTCCTGCGCCGTGCCGGGGGACCCGCGCAGCGAGGAGATGTCGGCGCCCGCGCAGAAGGTGTCGCCCGCGCCGGTGAGCACGACGGCGCGCACGGCCGGGTCGGCGGCGAGCGCCGCGCAGAGCGGCGGCACCTGGCGCCACATGTCCGCGGTCATGGCGTTGCGCTTGGCCGGATGGTCGATGAGGACGGTGGCGACGCCGTCCGTGACGGTGTGCCTCAGCTGCGGCTCCATGCGCCGGATGCTATCCGCACCCCTCGAACGTACGATCAAGAAGGGGTGGCACGGAAGGCTCTGCCGAGCGAGACGGAGACGCTGATGGCCGGACCGAAGGACGCCAGTACCGACAGGACCACCAGGCCCGGACCCGGCAGCGCCGGTGCCCAGGGCGACCGCCTCAGCCGCAGCTTCGGCTGGCTCGCCCTGCTCGGCGTCATCCTCGCGGTGGCCGGGATCGTGGGTCTCGTCTACACCGGCCTCGCCACCCTGACCTCGATGCTCCTGTTCGGCTGGCTCCTGCTGGTCGGCGGCATCGTCGGCCTGCTGCACGCCGTCCAGTCGCGGGGCAGCAGCTTCTTCTGGCTGGGCGTCGTGGTGGCAGCGCTGAACCTCGCGGCGGGCGTCGTGATCATCCGCAGGCCCGACGTGGCGGCGGAGGCGCTGACGATGTTCGCGGCCCTGCTCTTCCTCACCGGCGGGGTGTTCCGGCTGGTCGGCAGCCTGGTGGTGCGCGGCCCGCAGTTCGCGCTGACGCTTCTGCAGGGCGCCTTCGGGCTGCTGATCGGCATCCTGGTGCTCGCCGAGTGGCCCAGCAGCAGTCAGTACGTCATCGGGTGCTTCTTCTCCCTGACCCTGCTCTTCGACGGCCTCGGCCTGCTCGCCACGGGCATCGGCGGGCGCCGCATCGTCAGCCTCGTACAACCTGAAGAACACTTTAAGGCGGCACATCGAGGGCAGGGCGGGCAGGACCAGTCGCACAACTGACGGTGTCATGCGGCGGCGGTCAAAATGCGTCGATAGTCGCTGACTTCTGGTCAGTGGCGCGGTCCGGATCAGGGCGTTCCCAACACTCGATGTGTGGCGACAATCGAGCGCAAGGGCGGCGACCGGACGATGGAGAGCGAAGGGAGCGGGCCCGATCCACTCCCCAGAGGCGGCGGACCCGTGCCGTACGAGGGGGTGTGGCGCTTCACCGCCCCCGCCGTCGACGCCTCCGTGCCCCAGGCGCGGCACGCGGTGCGCGACCTGCTGGCCCGGCAGGGCGTACCGGCGCCGGACGATCTCATTCAGGGCCTGTTGCTCATCGTCTCCGAGCTGGTCACCAACGCGGTGCGCCATGCGGCCCTGCTCTCGCCGATGCTCGCGGTGGAGGTCGCGGTCGGCGCCGAGTGGGTGCGGGTCTCCGTCGAGGACAACCACCCCTACCGCCCGACGGCCCTGGTGGCGGACCACGGTCAGACCGGCGGGCGGGGACTGCTCCTCGTCCGCGAGATCACGGCGGAAGCGGGCGGGGCCTGCGACGTCGAGCACACCGCGAGCGGGGGCAAGGTCATCTGGGCGGCCCTGCCCCTGAAGCCCGATCCCCTGCGCTGAGGGTGCGGCTACCAGCCCGCGGAGGGACCGGTCAGCTCCTTGATCGCGGGACGTGCCGCGTCGAGCACGGTCATGAACCACGCGGAGAACGGCTCCCGTTCATGCCGCTCGGCCAGCTCCCCGGCCGTCACGAACGCGGTCCCGCCGATCTCGTCGGGGTCGGGGCGCAGCGGGGACTGCACCATCCCGACGAACAGGTGGTTGAACTCCTGCTCCACGAGCCCCGAGTCGGGATCCGGGTGGTTGTAGCGCACCGTGCCCGCCTCGGCGAGCAGCGACGGCGAGACCCCCAGCTCCTCGTACGTACGCCGGGCGGCCGCGGCGAACGGCGCCTCGCCCGGGTAGGGGTGGCCGCAGCAGGTGTTCGACCAGACGCCGGGGGAGTGGTACTTGCCGAGGGCGCGCTGCTGGAGCAGCAGCCGCCCCTGCTCGTCGAAGAGGAAGACGGAGAACGCCCGGTGCAGCTGCCCGGGCGCCTGATGCGCGGAGAGTTTCTCCGCTGTGCCGATCGTCCTGCCGTCCTCGTCGACGAGTTCGAGCAAGATCGCTTCTCCGGTGCCGCTCGACGAGGTGTTCGCCGCGGTGGCAGGTGTGATCGGCATACGCATCCTTCGCTTCGGTCTTAGAACCCCAAGTCTGCCGTACGTTCCGGACACCTCGGGCACTCCGAGGGCCCGCATGTCCCGCCGAGCCGAAGCACGGCGGGACACGCGGCGGGCGCGCTCTCACGCGTGCGCCCGAGGGGCCTCAGACCCCGAAGGCGGCCGGATAGCGGATCGTGCCCCGCGGCAGCGGCCCGGAATCGTCGGCCCCGTTCAGGACGAGCGCCATCATGGCCTCGTCGGGCACCTCGAAACCTGGCCGGATCCCGTACCCGGAAGCGGGCCGGAAACCGAACCGCGGATAGTACGCGGGATGCCCGAGCACGAGGACGAGCCGCTCCCCGCGCGCGCGTGCCGCGTCGAGCACGGCCCGTACGACGGCCGAACCGGCCCCCGTCCGCTGGTGCTCGGGCAGGGTGGCGACCGGCGCGAGCGCCAGCGCGGGCGCGCCGTCCACCCGGCAGCGGGTGATCAGCGCGTACGCGGCGACCGAGCCGTCCGGCGCCTCCGCGACGTACGACAGACCCGGAAGCCACGCCTCGGGGTCGGTGCGCAACGCGTCGACCAGGTCGGCCTCCGCCTCCGTCTCGAAGGCGGCGGCGTTCACCGCGCGCACGGCGGCGACGTCGGCCGCCGTCTCCGGGCGGGTCGGCCAGGAGTCCGCGGGCCGCAGAACGTAGCCCGTGTAGCCGTACTCGCTGCCGTGCTCGCGCCGCATCGCGATCTCCTCGCGGGTGGCGGCGAGCGCCTCGGCCATGCCGGGAGCGGCTGCCTTCTCGGCCGATACCGCGTCCGCACGCGCGGCCAAGGGGCCGTAGTACTCCTCCCAGTCGGACTCGGGTTGCGTGTGCACGCCGAGCACCGAGTACCCGGCGCCGGTGGCGGCCCGGGTGTTCGCCTCGCTCGTGCGCAGCGTGTAGTGCCGCTCCCAGAAGGCGCGGGCCTCGGCGGACGGCTCGGCGGTCGTCCACTCGCACTCGGTGAGGACGAGCGCCCCGCCGGGTGCGAGCAGCCGCCGCCAGGCGTGCAGCGCGGTGTCGAAGCCGATGCCGTAGACCGAGCTCTCGGCCCAGACGAGGTCGAACGAGCCGTCCGGGCAGGGGAGTTCGGCCATGTCGGCCTTGAGGGTGGTGATCGATCCGGTGAGGCCGCGGGCCTCGGCGGACGCACGGAGCTCGTCGAGGAACGGCTCGTGCAGATCGACGGCGGTCACCCGGGCGCCGGCCTCGGCGGCGAGCAGGAGCGCGGCCCTGCCGGGCCCGCAGCCCAGGTCGAGGGCGCGCGGCCGCTCGGGCAGCGCACCCGCGAGGGAGAGCAGCCGACGAGTGGTGTCGTCGGAGCCGGGACCCTGCCGGGGAAGCCCGTGGTGCAGGGCGAAGAAGGCATGGGTGATGGAGGTGCTGTCAGTCAACGTGGAAATCCTTGAGTGAAGGACCCGCGGACCTGACGTACGACTTGTGGTGTACGTGAAGTCAGACGCGCGCCCGGAGAGTGGGGATGCACGTGTCGCCGCGCAGGGCAGCGTCAGCCGTGACAGTCATCAACCCACCTCCTGTGATCTCAAGAACTCCCGCGACTATAACACCGGCTGTCATACCGGTACTGGGGCCGGGGCCGGGGCGGAGCCGCCGTCAGTGGCAGAGCTTCGCCTCGTGCTCCGCGTGGCCGCTCGGCTCCAGCTGGAAGGTGCAGTGCTCGACGTCGAAGTGGTCGCCCAGGCAGCCCTGCAGCTCGTGCAGCATCTTCTCGTGCCCGATCGAGTCGAGGGTGCCCGAGCCCACCACGACGTGGGCGGAGAGCACGGGCAGGCCCGAGGTGATCGTCCAGGCGTGCAGATCGTGGACCTCCTCGACGCCCGGCAGGTGGAGTATGTGGGCCCGCACCTCCGCCATGTCGATGCCCTTGGGTGCCGACTCCAGGAGCACGTTCAGGGTCTCCTTGAGGAGCTTGACCGTACGCGGGACGATCATGAGGCCGATGACGAGCGAGGCGATCGGGTCGGCGGCCTGCCAGCCGGTGAGCATGATCACGATCGACGCGACGATGACCGCCACCGAGCCGAGGGTGTCCGCGACGACCTCCAGGAAGGCGCCCCGCACATTGAGGCTGTCCTTCTGGCCGCGCATGAGCAGCGTGAGGGAGACCATGTTCGCGACGAGACCGAAGACACCGAAGTAGAGGGCGAGACCGCCCTCGGTCTCCGCGGGTGTGATGAACCGCTCGACCGCCTCGAACAGCACGTACCCGCCCACGCCGAGCAGCAGCAGACAGTTGGCGAGCGCGGCGAGTATCTCGGCGCGGGCGTAGCCGAACGTGCGGTTCTCGGTGGGTGGCCTGTTCGCGAAGTGGATCGCGAGCAGGGCCATGCCGAGCCCCAGGGCGTCCGTGGCCATATGGGTCGCGTCCGCGATGAGCGCGAGCGAGTCCGCCACGATGCCGCCCACGATCTGGGCCAGCATCACCGTGACCGTGATGCCGAGCGCTGTGCGGAGCCGCCCCTTGTAGGCGTTGGCCGCGGTTCCCGTGGCCGGTGCCCCGTGCGTGTGTCCGTGATCGTGCCCTGCCCCCATGGAGCGTCCTCCCGCGTCGGTCACCGGTCAGCTGTTCGCTGCTCGCGCGACCACAGTGAACTACGGGTGGGGGGTATCTGGCAACGCGGCACTGAACACCGTTATCACTCCACTGACCTGCGAAAATGGCAACGATTCCCGGCAAGGGGAGGGGTGCAGGTCAGGGGCAGGAGTGATCAGTCGCGGCGCGCTCCGGGGTGGTGCAGACACCATCCCGCCCAGGCCGACTCGACCATCTCGCGCACCCCGCGCCGAGCCGTCCAGCCGAGCTCCTCGGCCGCCAGACTCGCGTCGGCCACGGCGCGCGGCGAGTCACCGGCGCGGGCCGGCTCGACGAGCGCGGGACGGGTGTCCCCGCTCACCTCACCGATGAGCGTGACCAGTTCGCGTACGGAAACACCGCGTCCCCGGCCGATGTTCACCGTCAGATCGCCCTCGGCCCCGGACGCGACCCGGCGGGCCGCCGCGAGGTGGGCCTCGGCGAGATCGGAGACGTGGACATAGTCACGGACACAGGTGCCGTCCGGCGTCGGATGGGTGTCACCGAAGATCCGCGGCGCCTCGTCGCGCCGCAGCCGGTCGAAGACCATCGGGATCACGTTGAAGACGCCGGTGTCCGCGAGCTCGGGGGCCGCGGCGCCCGCCACGTTGAAGTAGCGCAGGCAGACGGTCGAGATGCCGTGCGCCCGCCCGGCGGCCCGCACCAGCCACTCCCCGGCGAGCTTGGTCTCGCCATAAGGGCTGACCGGGACGCAGGGCGCGTCCTCCCGCACGAGCTCGGCGTCCGGCGGGTCGCCGTACACCGCGGCCGACGAGGAGAACACGAAGCGCTTGATACCGGCCTCGGCGACCGCTTCGAGCAGCGTCGTCAGACCGCCCACGTTCTCCCGGTAGTAGCGCAGCGGCTGCTCCACCGACTCCCCGACCTGCTTGCGGGCCGCGAGATGCACCACACCGGTGACGCCGTGCTCGGCGAAGACCCGGCGCAGCAGCTCCCCGTCCAGCGAGGAGCCCTTGACGAGGGTCATGTCCGCGGGCAGCCGCTGCGGCACCCCCGACGAGATGTCGTCGAGTACGACGACGTCCTCCCCGGCACCGGCCATGACCCGCGCCACATGTGCCCCGATATATCCAGCCCCGCCTGTGATCAGCCATGTCATGGACGCCCACCCTAAGCGAACGCCCTGTGGGGCACGGGCCGGCGGGCATCCGGCCGCTATGCGGGCAAGCCGGGCACAGCGCGGGCGCGGTTTGTGGGCGCGGCCCCCCATCCACCATGATGATCGCGAAGGCCGAGGCCTCGCAGGCCGCCCTGAGAGCCTGCGTCACAACCCCGGCCGGGGTTATGACACAGGCTCTATCGGGGCGTGAACGGGCGATGAACGCCCGCTTCCCGTCATCCGATAGCCTCAGCCGACGTGCCGCCCGGCCGCCATGGCCAGGGGCGCTCCCCTTACGCATGTGCCCGGCGCGAGCCGCGCCGGTACTCAAGGAGTGAGTTCGTCTGTCGACCGCCATCCTCACCGGTCAGCCGGTCCCCGGGTCGCCGCTCGAAGGCGATCTGCGGTCCCTCGGCTTCGACGTGCGGGTCGCCTCCGACGCGGCGGACGCCGAGGCGCTGCTCGCCGCCGTACCCGGCGACCAGCGGGTCGCGGTCGTCGACGCCCGCTTCGTCGGACACGTCCACGCGCTGCGCCTCGCCCTCACTGACCCCCGCTTCGCCGCGTCCGCCGTGCCCGGCGCCGTCACGGCCAAGCCGGCGGCCCGCGCGGCACTGACGCGCGCCCTGCGGGCGACCGCGGGAACCGCCGGGACCGCGGGCGGCGCCGTGACGCTCGACGCACTCCCGGACGACCTCGCCGCGGCCATGGAGTCCGGCGCCACCGACGTGCACCGCCCCGAGCTCGGCACCCTCGTCGCCACCGTGCCCAGCGACCCGCAGACGCGCAACGAAGCGCGCCAGGCCGTGGCGGCCGTGGACGACGAGGCGGTACGCCTGCGCACCGCGGTCAAGTCGCGGGACGGCTTCTTCACGACGTACTGCATCTCCCCGTACTCGCGCTACATCGCCCGCTGGTGCGCGCGCCGCGGCCTCACCCCGAACCAGGTCACCACGGCCTCGCTGCTCACCGCCCTGATCGCGGCGGGCTGCGCGGCGACCGGCACGCGCGGCGGCTTCGTCGCGGCCGGCCTGCTGCTGCTCTTCTCCTTCGTCCTGGACTGCACCGACGGGCAGCTCGCCCGCTACTCCCTGCAGTACTCGACGCTCGGCGCCTGGCTGGACGCGACGTTCGACCGCGCCAAGGAGTACGCCTACTACGCCGGCCTCGCACTCGGCGCCGCACGCGGCGGCGATGACGTATGGGCGCTCGCGCTCGGCGCGATGGTCCTGCAGACCTGCCGGCACGTCGTGGACTTCTCCTTCAACGAGGCGAATCACGATGCGAGTGCCAACACCAGCCCCACCGCGGCCCTCTCGGACAAGCTCGACAGCGTCGGCTGGACGGTCTGGGTGCGCCGGATGATAGTCCTGCCCATCGGCGAACGCTGGGCGATGATCGCGGTGCTCACCGCGCTCACCACCCCGCGCATCACCCTCGTCGTCCTGCTCATCGGCTGCGCGCTCGCCGCCTGCTACACCACCGCCGGACGCGTCCTGCGCTCGCTGACCCGCAAGGCGACCCGCACCGACCGCGCCGCGCTCGCCCTCGCGGACCTCGCCGACAACGGCCCCCTGGCCTCGGCCTTCTCCGCCCTGCGGCCACGGGTGACCTGGCTGCGTCCCGCTCCGGTGCTCGCCTTCGTCGGCGGCGCCGGGCTCGTCGGCACGGCGCTGGCCAACCCCTACGGCAGCCCCGTGGTCGTGGCCGCCGCCGCGCTGTACATCGCCCTGTCGGGCCTCGCCCTGATCATGCCCCTCAAGGGCCCCCTCGACTGGCTGGTCCCGCCGTTCTTCCGCGCCGCCGAGTACGGCACGATCCTGGTCCTTGCGGCCAAGGCCGATGTGAACGGAGCCCTTCCCGCGGCTTTCGGACTGGTGGCCGCGGTCGCCTACCATCACTACGACACGGTGTACCGCATCAAGGGCGGCACCGGCGCGCCTCCGCGCTGGCTGGTGCGGGCGATCGGCGGCCAGGAATGCCGGACCCTCGTGGTCGCGCTGGCCGCAGCCCTGCTGTCCACCACAGATTTTCCCGTCGCGCTCACGGCACTCGCCGTGGCCGTGGCACTGGTGGTGCTCGTCGAGAGCATCCGCTTCTGGGTCGCCGCCGAGAAAAAGGGCGCACCCGCCGTACACGATGAAGGAGAACCCGCATGATCGGCCTCGTGCTGGCGGCCGGCGCCGGACGGCGTCTTCGCCCTTACACGGACACGCTGCCCAAGGCCCTGGTGCCCGTCGATGGTGAGACCACCATCCTCGACCTGACGCTCGGCAACTTCGCCGAGATCGGTCTCACCGAGGTCGCGATCATCGTCGGCTACAAGAAGGAGGCCGTCTACGAGCGCAAGGCGGCGCTCGAGGCGAAGTACGGCCTCAAGCTGACCCTGATCGACAACGACAAGGCCGAGGAGTGGAACAACGCCTACTCCCTGTGGTGCGGCCGTGACGCCATCAAGCACGACGTGATCCTCGCCAACGGCGACACCGTGCACCCGGTCTCCGTCGAGAAGACGCTGCTCGCCGCCCGCGGCAACGGCCAGAAGATCATCCTCGCCCTCGACACGGTGAAGCAGCTCGCCGACGAGGAGATGAAGGTCATCGTCGACGACGCCAAGGGCGTGCAGCGCATCACCAAGCTGATGGACCCCTCCGAGGCCACCGGTGAGTACATCGGCGTCACCCTCATCGAGGGCTCCGCGGCCGACGAGCTCGCCGACGCGCTGAAGACCACCTTCGAGCGCGACCCCGACCTCTACTACGAGGACGGCTACCAGGAGCTCGTCAACCGCGGCTTCAAGGTCGACGTGGCCCCGATCGGCGACGTCAAGTGGGTCGAGATCGACAACCACGACGACCTCGCCAAGGGCCGGGAGATCGCGTGCCTGTACTGACGAGGCTCATCCCCTCGCCGGTCGTCGTCGACATCCGGCCGGGGGCGATCGACGACCTGGCCGGTGTCCTCGCCGACCAGCGGATCTGCTCGTCGACCGGCAAGCTCGCCATCGCCATCAGCGGTGGCTCGGGCGCGGTGCTCCGCGAGCGGCTGATGCCCTCGCTGAGCGGCGCGGAGTGGTTCGAGGTCGGTGGCGGCACGCTCGACGACGCCATCAAGCTCGGCGAAGACATCAGGAAGTCGGGCCGCTACGACGCGATCGTCGGCCTCGGCGGCGGCAAGATCATCGACTGCGCCAAGTTCGCCGCGGCGCGCGTGGGTCTGCCGCTGGTCGCCGTCGCGACGAACCTGTCGCACGACGGCCTCTGCTCGCCCGTCGCCACCCTGGACAACGACGCGGGCCGCGGTTCGTACGGCGTGCCGAACCCGATCGCGGTCGTCATCGACCTCGACATCATCCGTGAGGCCCCGGTCCGCTTCGTCCGCTCCGGCATCGGCGACGCGCTGTCCAACATCTCCGCGATCCGCGACTGGGAGCTCGCCGCCCGCGAGCGCGGCGAGGACATCGACGGCCTCGCGGCCGCCATGGCCCGCCAGGCGGGCGAGGCGGTGCTGCGCCACCCCGGCGGCGTCGGCGACGACGGCTTCCTCCAGGTGCTCGCCGAGGGCCTGGTCCTCACCGGCATCGCGATGTCCATCTCGGGCGACTCCCGCCCCGCGTCGGGCGCCTGCCACGAGATCAACCACGCCTTCGACCTGCTCTTCCCCAAGCGCGCCGCCAGCCACGGCGAGCAGTGCGGCCTGGGCGCGGCGTTCGCGATGCACCTGCGCGGTGCCCGCGAGGAGTCGGCGTACATGGCCTCGGTGCTGCGTCGCCACGGCCTGCCCGTACTGCCGGAGGAGATCGGGTTCACCGTGGAGGAGTTCGTGAAGGTCGTGGAGTTCGCTCCGCAGACCCGGCCGGGCCGCTACACGATCCTCGAACACCTCGACCTGTCCACCGACCAGATCAGGGACGCATACGCCGACTATGCAAAAGCCATCGGTAGCTGAGCTCCGCCCGGTTGTTCACCCCCCGGGGGTGAAGGACCGGCGCAGCGGCGAACACTGGGCCGGCCGGCTCTACATGCGCGAGGTCTCCCTCCGCATCGACCGGCACCTGGTGAACACGCGGGTCACGCCCAACCAGCTGACCTACGTGATGACCGTCGCCGGCGCCCTCGCCGCCCCCGCCCTGCTGGTGCCGGGCATCACGGGCGCCGTGCTCGGCGTGCTCGCGGTCCAGCTCTACCTGCTGCTCGACTGCGTGGACGGTGAGATCGCCCGCTGGAAGAAGCAGTACTCGATGGCCGGCGTCTACCTCGACCGGGTCGCCGCCTACCTGTGCGACGCCGCGGTCCTGGTCGGCTTCGGTCTGCGCGCCGCCGACATCTGGGGCTCGGGACGCATCGACTGGCTGTGGGCCTTCCTCGGCACCCTGGCCGCCCTCGGCGCGATCCTGATCAAGGCCGAGACCGACCTGGTCGGCGTCGCCCGTCACCAGACGGGCAAGGAGCCGGTCAAGGAGTCCGCGGCCGAGCCGCGCTCCTCCGGCATGGCGCTGGCCCGCAGGGCCGCCGCCGCGCTGAAGTTCCACCGGCTCATCCTCGGGGTCGAGGCGTCCCTGCTGATCCTGGTCATCGCGTTCGTGGACCAGGCCCGGGGCGACCTGTTCTTCTCGCGTCTCGGTGTCGCCGTCCTCGCGGGCATCGCGCTGCTGCAGACCCTGCTCCACCTCGTGTCCATCCTCGTATCGAGCAGGTTGAAGTGAGCACCCCGAGCACCCCGGCCACCCCGGCCACCCCGGCAGAGAAGCTGAAGGTCGGCGCCGTCATCATCACGATGGGCAACCGGCCGCAGGAGCTGCGCGCCCTCCTCGACTCGGTCGCCAAGCAGGAGGGCGACCCGGTCGAGGTGGTCGTGGTCGGCAACGGCGCCCCCGTGCCCGAGGTCCCCGAAGGGGTGCGCACCGTCGAACTCCCCGAGAACCTCGGCATCCCCGGCGGCCGCAACGTCGGCATCGAGGCCTTCGGCCCCGGCGGCACCGACGTCGACATCCTGCTCTTCCTGGACGACGACGGCCTGCTCGCCACCCTGGACACGGCGCGGCTGTGCCGCGAGGCGTTCGCCGCCGACCCGGAGCTCGGCATCATCAGCTTCCGCATCGCGGACCCGGACACGGGGGAGACCCAGCGCCGCCACGTGCCGCGCCTGCGGGCCTCCGACCCGATGCGCTCCTCGCGCGTGACGACGTTCCTCGGCGGCGCCAACGCCGTCCGTACGAAGGTCATCGCCGAGGTCGGCGGCCTGCCCGGTGAGTTCTTCTACGCACACGAGGAGACCGACCTCGCCTGGCGCGCGCTGAACGCGGGCTGGATGATCGACTACCGCTCCGACATGGTGCTGTTCCACCCCACGACGGCCCCCTCCCGGCACGCCGTCTACCACCGCATGGTGGCCCGCAACCGCGTCTGGCTCGCCCGTCGCAACCTCCCCGCGCTCCTGGTCCCGGTCTACCTCGGCGTCTGGATGCTGCTCACCCTCGCCCGGCGTCCCTCGGGCCCGGCCCTGAAGGCGTGGTTCGGCGGTTTCAAGGAGGGCTGGACCACGCCCTGCGGCCCTCGCAAGCCGATGAAGTGGCGTACGGTGTGGCGGCTGACCCGACTGGGCCGACCTCCTGTCATCTGACAAGCTCGGGTCTGAGAGCATTCGGGCCATACCCCGGTCCCTGGCCCACGCCTACGCCCGACCGGCTGCGCATCTGAAGACGAAAGTTTCCACTCGTGAGTGAGACAACGCATGACGGCGGAGTCGCGGTGACAGCATCCCCGTCGACACCGCCGCCCGATGACGGGCTCTCCCGCGCCGACCTCGCCGCCAAGTACGGTCTGACCGTCAGCGGCGCCCGGCCCGGACTTTTCGAGTACGTCCGCCAGCTCTGGGGACGGCGCCACTTCATCCTCGCCTTCTCCCAGGCGAAGCTCACCGCCCAGTACAGCCAGGCCAAGCTCGGCCAGCTGTGGCAGGTGGCGACGCCGCTGCTGAACGCGGCGGTCTACTTCTTCATCTTCGGGCTGCTGCTCGGCGCCAGGGAGGGCATCCCGCACGAGATCTACGTGCCGTTCCTGGTGACGGGGGTCTTCGTCTTCACGTTCACGCAGAGCTCGGTCATGGCGGGCGTGCGGGCGATCTCCGGCAACCTCGGGCTCGTCAGGGCCCTGCACTTCCCGCGCGCCTCACTGCCGATCTCCTTCGCGCTGCAGCAGCTCCAGCAGCTGCTCTTCTCGATGATCGTGCTCGTCGTGATCATGTGTGCGTTCGGGATCTTCCCCGCCCTGTCCTGGCTGCTCGTCCTGCCCGCGCTTGTCCTGCAGTTCGTCTTCAACATGGGCCTGGCGCTGATCTTCGCCAGGATGGGCAGCAAGACGCCCGACCTGGCACAGCTGATGCCGTTCGTGATGCGGACCTGGATGTACGCGTCGGGCGTCATGTTCAGCATCCCCGCGATGCTCGCGACCAAGAAGGACGTGCCCAGCTGGGTCGGGGACGTGCTCCAGTGGAATCCGGCCTCGATCTACATGGACCTGATCCGCTTCGCCATGATCGACAAGTACGACTCCTCGTATCTGCCGCCGCACGTGTGGCTCTTCGCCGTCGGCTGGGCCGTCGTGATCGGCCTCGTGGGCTTCGTGTACTTCTGGAAGGCTGAGGAGCGGTACGGCCGTGGCTGACGACAAGACGCCCGACAAGGGCGACGCGAACGCGGGCAAGGGGCACATCCCCACCGTTATCGCCGACGAGCTGCACATCGTCTACCGCGTCAACGGTGCGAGGACGGGCAAGGGCAGCGCCACCTCTGCGCTCAGCCGCATGCTGCGGCGCGGCGAGGAGCGGGGTGTGCGCAAGGTGCACGCCGTGCGCGGCGTCAGCTTCACCGCCTACCGCGGCGAGGCCATCGGCCTGATCGGCTCGAACGGCTCCGGCAAGTCCACCCTGCTCCGCGCCATCGCGGGCCTGCTCCCCGCCGAGCAGGGCAAGGTCTACACCGACGGCCAGCCCTCGCTGCTCGGCGTCAACGCGGCCCTGATGAACGACCTGACGGGCGAGCGGAACGTCATCCTCGGCGGTCTCGCGATGGGCATGTCCCGCGAGCAGATCAGGGAGCGCTACCAGGAGATCGTCGATTTCTCCGGGATCAACGAGAAGGGCGACTTCATCACCCTTCCGATGCGGACGTACTCCTCGGGCATGGCGGCGCGCCTGCGCTTCTCCATCGCGGCCGCCAAGGATCACGACGTCCTCATGATCGACGAGGCCCTTGCCACCGGCGACCGCAAGTTCCAGAAGCGGTCCGAGGCGCGCATCCGCGAGCTCCGCAAGGAGGCCGGCACGGTCTTCCTGGTCAGCCACAACAACAAGTCCATCCGCGACACCTGCGACCGCGTGCTGTGGCTGGAGCGCGGCGAGCTGCGCATGGACGGGCCGACCGACGAGGTCATAAAGGAGTACGAGAAGTTCACGGGCAAGTAGCCCGATCGAGCCACCGGGCAAGCACCCGTTCGGCAGCAGTGCCCCGCCGGGAGGAATCCGGCGGGGCACTGTCGTGACATGGTGTCCCAGGGGCCTCTCGCGTCCCTCAACTCGCCGCTGGGGAAGGAAGATTGACACCAATCGGTGTGTTGTTGTGATGCGCCGAACACCCCGACGATGCGTGAGGGGTTGTACAACGTAAGCTGTACAGGTGCTGATTCGCGGCAAGTGGGGCGATATCGCGCGGCGTCCCGGCCCGGAGCACGGCCCACCCCGGAGAGTGCCGGGCGGCGTGTCCGAAATAGGATGTATTGGGTCGGCAGTGTAGAACGGGAGATGTGACGGCAATGGCTACGGATGATCTCCAGCTCCGCGATGCATCCGCCGTCCTCGACAAGGCCGCGGACGAGAACTTCCCGGTGGCGCCCTTCTTCCTGCCCCGGTCCTGGCGCGACGACCTCATGGCCGTCTACGGCGTCGTGCGCCTGATCGACGACATCGGCGACGGCGACCTGGCACCCGAGGCCGATCACGCCCGCCTTCTCGGCCTCGAAGGCCGCGACGCCGACGACCCGCTGAAGCTCCTCGACGCCGTCGAAGCGGACCTCGGCAAGGTCTTCGGCGGCAAGGACCCCGGCCATCCGCTGGTGCGGGCGCTGCGCCCGGCCGCCGAGCGCGGCACCCTGACGGCCGCCCCCTTCCTCGCCCTGATCGAGGCCAACCGCCAGGACCAGCGCGTCACGCGCTACGAGACCTACGACGACCTCGTGGCGTACTGCGCGCTCTCCGCCAACCCGATCGGCCGTCTCGTCCTGGCCATCACGGGCACGGAGACCCCCGAGCGCGTCCGGCGCTCGGACGCCGTCTGCACCGCGCTGCAGATCGTCGAGCACATTCAGGACGTCGCCGAAGACCTGCGGCGCGGCCGCATCTACCTGCCCGTCGAGGACATGAAGCGGTTCCACGTGAGCGAGTCAGACCTGGCCATGCCGACAGCGGGCGCGTCGGTGCGCGCGCTGGTCGCGTTCGAAGCGGAACGCGCCCGCGGCCTGCTGAATGAAGGCACCCCCCTGGTGGGTAGCGTCCACGGCAGGCTGAAGCTGCTGCTTGCCGGGTTCGTGGGAGGGGGGAGGGCGGCGGTCCGGGCGATCGTCGACACCGGATACGACGTACTTCCCGGACCACCCAGACCCACCAAGCTCCGCTTGGTGTGCGAGGCGGGTGCAGTGCTGCGAGGAGAGGGGTGAGCCGGGCCGTGGATTCAGAGCTGCGCATGTCCCCGCCGGTGCTCGCCGCGTACAGCTACTGCGAGGCCGTGACCGGTCAGCAGGCACGCAACTTCGCGTACGGCATCAGGCTGCTGCCGACGCCCAAGCGCCGGGCCATGTCCGCGCTGTACGCCCTCTCGCGGCGGGTGGACGACATCGGGGACGGCGCGCTCGCTCCGGACGTCAAGGCCGAGCGGCTCGACGACACCCGGGCCCTGGTCGCCCGGGTCCGTGCGGGCGGTGTGCGGGAGGACGACACCGACCCGGTCGCGGTCGCCCTCGCGCACGCCGCCTCGCACTTCCCCATCCCCATGGACGGCCTCGACGAACTGATCGACGGGGTCCTCATGGACGTACGCGGCGCGTCGTACGAGACGTGGGAGGACCTGAAGGTCTACTGCCGCTGTGTGGCCGGGGCGATCGGACGGCTCTCGCTCGGCGTGTTCGGCACGGAACGGGGGGCGCTCCATGCCGAGCGCGCGCCGGAGTATGCCGACACGCTCGGTCTCGCACTCCAACTGACCAACATCCTCCGGGACGTTCGCGAGGACGCGCAGGACGGACGGACCTACCTGCCCGCCGACGACCTCGCCAAGTTCGGCTGCTCCGCCGGGTTCGCGGGCTCCGAGCCGCCCGCCGGTTCCGACTTCGCGGGACTCATCCACTTCGAAGTGCGCCGCGCACGTGCCCTGTTCGCCGAGGGCTACCACCTGCTGCCGATGCTGGACCGGCGCAGTGGTGCCTGTGTGGCGGCCATGGCCGGCATCTACCGCAGACTCCTCGACCGCATCGAGCGGGAACCCGAGGCTGTCCTGCGCGGCCGCGTCTCGCTGCCGGGGCGAGAGAAGGCGTACGTAGCCGTGCGCGGACTGTCCGGGCTCGACGCGCGGAACGTGTCACGGCAGACCGTCCGGAGGCGTGTGTGATGCGCATCCGGAGCGATCGTGGGACAGCTGGGACAACGTTCGCAAAGCGGCGGGCAACCCTCCGCTCCATGGTCGCGTCCCAGACTGCAACGGCCGAAGGGGTGGGTGCGTGAAGAGGGAAGACATGCAGCCCGAAGGGCTGACCGAGGACGCCGAAGGCCGCTCCGCAGGGGCGGCCGCCGTGGTGGTCGGCGGCGGCCTCGCCGGCATCACCGCCGCCCTCGCGCTCGCCGACGCGGGACTGCGCGTGACGCTGCTCGAAGGGCGGCCGCGCCTCGGCGGCCTCGCGTTCTCCTTCCGGCGCGGCGCGCTGACCGTCGACAACGGCCAGCACGTCTATCTGCGCTGCTGCACCGCCTACCGCTGGTTCCTTGACCGCGTCGAGGCCGCACATCTCGCGCCCTTGCAGGAACGTCTCGACGTGCCCGTCCTGGACGCCGACCGCAACCGGCTCGGACGGCTGCGGCGCACCGCCCTGCCCGTACCGCTGCATCTCGCGGCGAGCCTCGCCACGTACCCGCATCTGTCGGTCGCCGAGCGCGCCAAGGTGGGCCGCGCGGCGCTCGCCCTCAAGGGGCTCGACCCGTCCGATCCCGTGCTCGACAACCAGGACTTCGGCAGCTGGCTCGCCGGGCACGGTCAGTCGGCGCGCGCCATCGAGGCACTCTGGGACCTCGTGGGCGTCGCCACGCTCAACGCCGTCGCGGGCGACGCCTCCCTCGGACTCGCCGCGATGGTGTTCAAGACCGGACTGCTCTCGGAACCCGGCGCCGCCGACATCGGCTGGGCCCGGGCACCCCTCGGTGATCTGCACGACAAACTCGCCCGCAAGGCGCTCGACGCCGCGGGAGTCCGTACGGAACTGAAGACACGAGCCACCTCCATCTCCCGTACGGAGAACGGTGGTTGGCGCGTGGAGGTTCCCGGCGAGACCATCGAGGCCAGAACCGTCGTGCTCGCCGTGCCGCAGCACGAGACGCACGACCTCCTCCCCGACGGCGCGCTCGACAAGCCCGACCGGCTGCTCGACATCGACAACGCGCCGATCCTCAACATCCACGTCGTCTACGACCGCAAGGTGTTGAAGCGGCCGTTCTTCGCCGCCATCGGCTCGCCCGTCCAGTGGGTCTTCGACCGGACCGAGGCCTCCGGACTCACCGAGGGACAGTACCTGGCGCTCTCCCAGTCGGCCGCCCAGGACGAGATCGACGCGCCCGTCGCCGCCCTGCGCGAGCGCTACCTGCCGGAGCTGGAGCGGCTGCTGCCCGCGGCGCACGGCGCCGAGGTGCGGGACTTCTTCGTCACCCGCGAGCGCACGGCGACGTTCGCGCCCACCCCCGGCGTCGGCAGGCTCCGCCCCGGCGCCCGCACCAAGGCCCGCGGCCTGTACCTCGCGGGCGCGTGGACCGCCACCGGGTGGCCCGCGACCATGGAGGGCGCCGTGCGCAGCGGCATCAGCGCGGCCGAAGCCGCCCTCTCCACCCTCGACCGCCCCCGTGATCACCTCTTCGCGTTCGAGGGGGCGGTGGCGTGAAGCTCGACCATCTGGGGTCAGGTCCCCGGAGAACCAGCACCGGAACAAGAGGAGAAACTGTGCCGACTGTGCCCTCGGCCGAGAAAACGGCTGCCGACACGGTGGACGTGACCTCACTGCTCGAAAGAGGAAGGACGCTGGCCACCCCGGTGCTGCGGGCCGCGGTGGACCGCCTCGCGCCGCCCATGGACACCGTCGCCGCCTACCACTTCGGCTGGATCGACGCCGAGGGCAACCCGTCCGACGGCGACGGCGGCAAGGCCGTGCGTCCCGCGCTCGCCCTGCTCTCCGCCGAGGCGGCGGGCGCGGCCCCCGAGATCGGCGTCCCCGGCGCGGTCGCCGTCGAGCTCGTGCACAACTTCTCGCTGCTGCACGACGATCTGATGGACGGCGACGAGCAGCGCCGGCACCGCGACACGGTATGGAAGGTGCACGGCCCCGCGCAGGCCATCCTCGTCGGCGACGCCCTCTTCGCGCTCGGCAACGAGATCCTCCTCGAACTCGGCACGGTCGAGGCGGGCCGCGCCACCCGCCGCCTCATCACCGCCACGCGCGCGCTGATCGACGGCCAGGCACAGGACATCAGCTACGAGCACCGCGACCGGGTCACCGTCGAGGAGTGCCTGGAGATGGAGGGCAGGAAGACCGGCGCCCTGCTCGCCTGCGCCGTCTCCATCGGCGCCGTCCTCGGCGGCGCGGACGACCGCACCGCCGACACGCTGGAGAAGTACGGCTACCACCTCGGCCTCGCCTTCCAGGCCGTGGACGACCTGCTCGGCATCTGGGGCGACCCGGAGGCCACCGGAAAGCAGACGTGGAGCGATCTGCGCCAGCGCAAGAAGTCGCTGCCCGTGGTGGCCGCGCTCGCCGCGGGCGGCCCGGCCTCCGAGCGTCTTGGGGAGCTGCTCACCGCCGACTCCAAGAGCAGTGACTTCGAGAACTTCTCCGAGGACGAGTTCGCCGCGCGTGCCGCCCTCATCGAGGAGGCGGGCGGCCGCGAGTGGACCGCCAAGGAGGCCCGGCGCCAGCACGCCGTCGCCATCGAGGCGCTGGACCACATCCAGATGCCGGAACAGGTGCGGGCGCAGCTCGTCGCGCTCGCCGACTTCGTCGTCGTACGAGAGAGATGATCACTATCGCGCGGATATCCGAGCTGTCCGAGGGGTGACCCCCGGACTCCCAGGCAGTCGCCGGCCGGCGCCCCGCGCCGGCCGACGGCGGACCCACAGCAGACGTAGCCACTGCACTGCACGAAGGGGAAGCCATGACAGCGACGACCGACGGAAGCACCGGAGCGGCCACGCCCCGCGCAGCCTCGGCCAGCCAGTCCACCGAACCGACCGACTCCACCGACCCCACCGAACTCACCGAACAGATCGACCGGATCGAGCCGCTCGACCGCATCGACCGGCTCGACACGACCGCCGCGCCGGCCGGCGTCCGGGATGCCGCCGAGCGTGCCATACAGCGCTCCACCGCCTTCCTGCTCTCCCGCCAGGACGCCCAGGGCTGGTGGAAGGGCGACCTCGAGACCAACGTGACGATGGACGCCGAGGACCTCCTCCTGCGGCAGTTCCTCGGCATCAGGGACGAGCACACCACGCACGCCGCCGCGCTCTTCATCCGCGGCGAGCAGCGCGACGACGGCACCTGGGCCACCTTCTTCGGCGGGCCCGGTGACCTCTCCGCCACCATCGAGGCGTACGTCGCACTGCGCCTGGCCGGTGACGAGCCCGACGAGCCGCACATGGCCAGGGCCTCCGCCTGGATCCGCGACCGGGGCGGCATCGCCGGGGCCCGCGTCTTCACCCGGATCTGGCTCGCCCTCTTCGGCTGGTGGAAGTGGGACGACCTGCCCGAACTCCCGCCGGAGCTCATCTACTTCCCCAAGTGGGTCCCGCTCAACATCTACGACTTCGGCTGCTGGGCGCGGCAGACGATAGTGCCGCTCACCATCGTGTCCGCCAAGCGGCCCGTGCGGCCCGCGCCGTTCGCCCTGGACGAGCTGCACACCGACGCGTGCGACCCGAGCCCCGCCAAGCCGCTCGCTCCCGTGGCGAGTTGGGACGGAATCTTCCAGCGGCTCGACAAGGCGCTGCACGTCTACCACAAGGTCGCGCCGCGCCGGCTGCGCAAGGCCGCGATGAACAGCGCCGCCCGCTGGATCATCGAGCGGCAGGAGAACGACGGCTGCTGGGGCGGCATCCAGCCGCCCGCCGTGTACTCCGTCATCGCGCTGCACCTGCTCGGCTACGACCTGGAGCACCCCGTCCTCAAGGCCGGACTCGCCTCGCTCGACCGGTTCGCCGTGTGGCGCGAGGACGGGGCGCGGATGATCGAGGCCTGCCAGTCGCCCGTCTGGGACACCTGTCTGGCGACCATCGCCCTCGCGGACGCCGGACTGCCCGCGGACCACCCGCAGTTGGTCAAGGCCGCCGACTGGATGCTCAGCGAGCAGATCGTGCGGCCGGGCGACTGGTCGGTGCGCAGGCCCGAACTGGCGCCCGGCGGCTGGGCGTTCGAGTTCCACAACGACAACTACCCCGACATCGACGACACCGCCGAGGTCGTCCTCGCGCTGCGCCGGGTCGCGCACCCGGACAAGGCACGCCTGGAGAACGCCATCGACCGCGGGGTGCGCTGGAACCTCGGCATGCAGTCGAAGAACGGCGCCTGGGGCGCCTTCGACGTCGACAACACCAGCGCCTTCCCCAACCGGCTGCCGTTCTGCGACTTCGGCGAGGTCATCGACCCGCCCTCCGCCGACGTCACCGGCCACGTCGTGGAGATGCTCGCCGTCGAGGGCAGGACGCACGACCCGCGCACCCGGCGCGGCATCGAGTGGCTGCTGGCCGAACAGGAGCCGGACGGCGCCTGGTTCGGACGCTGGGGCGTCAACTACCTGTACGGCACCGGGTCGGTGGTGCCGGCGCTCGTCACGGCGGGCCTGCCCGCCGCCCACCCGGCGATCCGCCGGGCCGTGCGCTGGGTGGAGTCGGTACAGAACGACGACGGCGGCTGGGGCGAGGACCTGCGCTCCTACCGCGACCGCGGCTGGGCGGGGCAGGGCGCCTCGACCGCGTCACAGACCGCGTGGGCACTGCTCACGCTGCTCTCGGCCGGTGAGGGCGAGGGCAAGGCCGTGGAGCGGGGCGTCGCCTGGCTGACCGCGACCCAGCGCGAGGACGGCTCCTGGGACGAGCCGTACTTCACCGGCACCGGCTTCCCCTGGGATTTCTCCATCAACTACCACCTGTACCGGCAGGTGTTCCCGCTCACCGCCCTCGGCAGGTACATCAACGGAGAGCCCTTCGCGGGCGGCTCCGGTGCCCACCCCGGCAAGGGCAGCTGATGGACCGGACCCCGGCCCCGCGGCCGGGTCCCGCGCCGCTGCTGATCGCCTGCGCGCTCGGCATCGAGCACCTCGCCCTGCGCACCGGCGGCCGCGGCGGCGCGCCCGCCACCATGACCGTGCTGCGCACCGGCATGGGCCCCAAGAACGCCGAACGCGCCGTCAGCGGTGCGCTCGGAAAGGAAACCCTGCGCGACGCGGCCGTCCTGGCCACCGGCTTCTGCGCCGGACTCGCCCCCGGCATGCACCCCGGCGACATCGTCGTCGCGGCGCAGACGCGGGACGCGCGCGGCAGCACACCCTGTACGGGAACCGGGCTGCTGGTCGAGGAGCTGGTGCGGGCCGTGCCCGGCCGCACCGTGCACACCGGACCGCTCACCGGCTCCGACCACGTCGTCCGCGGGCACGAGCGCGGCGCACTCCTCGCCACGGGCGCGATCGCCGTGGACATGGAGTCCGCCGCCACGCTGCACAGTGCCGTACGCGCCGGACAGCGGCCCGTTGCCGCCGTCCGGGTGGTCGTGGATGCCCCACAGCACGAACTCGTCCGCATCGGCACGGTGCGCGGTGGAATATCGGCTTTCCGCGTTCTTCGTGCCCTGCTCCCCGCTTTCTTTGAATGGCACCGTTCTTCGCTGCTCCCCCGGAGGTGAGCCAGATGGCCATGCCGCTTCGTCAGACCATCAAGGTCGCTACATATCTCTTTGAACAGAAGTTGCGCAAGCGTGAAAAGTTCCCGCTGATCGTCGAACTGGAGCCGCTCTTCGCCTGCAACCTGAAGTGCGAGGGGTGCGGGAAGATCCAGCACCCCGCCGGAATCCTCAAGCAGCGCATGCCGGTGGCGCAGGCCGTCGGCGCCGTCCTGGAGTCCGGTGCGCCGATGGTCTCCATCGCCGGCGGCGAGCCGCTGATGCACCCTCAGATCGATGAGATCGTGCGGCAGTTGGTGGCGAAGAAGAAGTACGTGTTCCTCTGCACCAACGCCATGCTGCTGCGCAAGAAGATTGAGAAGTTCCAGCCCTCGCCGTATTTCGCGTTCGCCGTGCACATCGACGGGATGCGGGAGCGGCACGACGAGTCCGTCGCGAAGGAAGGTGTCTTCGACGAGGCGGTGGCCGCCATCAAGGAAGCCAAGAAGCGCGGTTTCCGGGTCACCACCAATTCGACCTTCTTCAACACCGACACCCCGCAGACCATCATCGAGGTCCTGAACTTCCTCAACGACGACCTGAAGGTCGACGAGATGATGCTGTCGCCCGCCTACGCCTACGAGAAGGCACCCGACCAGGAGCACTTCCTGGGCGTCGAGCAGACCCGCGAGCTCTTCAAGAAGGCCTTCGCGGGCGGCAACCGGCTGCGCTGGCGGCTCAATCACTCGCCGCTCTTCCTGGACTTCCTGGAGGGCAAGGCGGACTTCCCGTGCACCGCGTGGGCGATCCCGAACTACTCGCTCTTCGGCTGGCAGCGTCCCTGCTACCTGATGAGCGACGGCTACGTACCCACGTACCGGCAGCTCATCGAGGAGACCGACTGGGACAAGTACGGCCGGGGCAAGGACCCGCGCTGCGCCAACTGCATGGCGCACTGCGGCTACGAGCCGACCGCCGTCCTCGCCACCATGGGCTCCCTCAAGGAATCCATCCGCGCGGCCCGCGAGACCGTCTCGGGAAACCGCGGGTGACGTCATGAACGGGCGGACGAGGGCACTCCGTTCAGGGGTGCCCCCCTCCGCCGTGAGCTGAGAGAAGTAGAGAGGGGGCCCGGACATGACCATTCTCGAGACGATTCGGGGGCCGCGGGATCTGAAGAGGCTTTCAGGGGCCGAGCTCGACGAACTGGCAGGGGAGATCAGGGAGTTCCTGGTGCACGCGGTCGCCAGGACGGGGGGCCATCTCGGGCCCAATCTGGGGGTGGTGGAACTCTCCGTCGCCCTCCACCGCGTCTTCGAGTCGCCGGTCGACCGCCTCGTGTGGGACACCGGCCACCAGAGCTATGTGCACAAGCTGCTCACCGGGCGGCAGGACTTCTCCAAGCTGCGCGGCAAGGGCGGCCTCTCGGGGTACCCCTCGCGCGAGGAGTCCGAGCACGACATCGTCGAGAACAGCCACGCCTCGACCGCGCTCGGCTGGGCGGACGGCCTCGCCAAGGCGCGCGAGGTCCTCGGCGAGCGGGGCCACGTGGTCGCCGTCATCGGGGACGGGGCGCTCACCGGCGGCATGGCCTGGGAGGCGCTGAACAACATCGCGGCCGCGAAGAACAGACCGCTGATCATCGTCGTGAACGACAACGAGCGCTCGTACGCCCCGACCATCGGCGGCCTCGCCAACCACCTCGCCACCCTCCGCACGACGGACGGCTACGAACGGTTCCTCGCCTGGGGGAAGGACATACTTCAGCACACCCCCGTCGTAGGGCAGCCTCTGTACGAGTCGCTGCACGGCGCCAAGAAGGGCTTCAAGGACGCCTTCGCGCCGCAGGGGATGTTCGAGGACCTCGGGCTCAAGTACGTCGGACCGATCGACGGACACGACATCGGCGCCGTCGAGTCGGCGCTGCGCCGTGCGAAACGCTTCCACGGCCCCGTGCTCGTCCACTGCCTGACGGAGAAGGGCCGCGGCTACGAGCCCGCCCTCGCCGACGAGGCGGACCGCTTCCACACGGTCGGCGTCATGGACCCGCTCACCTGCGAGCCGCTCGCACCGTCCAACGGCCCCTCCTGGACCTCCGTGTTCGGTGACGAGATCGCCCGCATCGGCGCCGAGCGGGACGACGTCGTCGCCATCACCGCGGCCATGCTTGGCCCGGTCGGCCTGACGAAGTTCGCCGAGGCCCACCCCGACCGGGTGTGGGACGTCGGCATCGCCGAGCAGCACGCCGCGGTGTCGGCCGCCGGCCTCGCCACGGGTGGCCTGCACCCGGTCGTCGCGGTGTACGCCACCTTCCTCAACCGCGCCTTCGACCAGCTCCTGATGGACGTGGCGCTGCACCGGTGCGGGGTCACCTTCGTGCTCGACCGCGCCGGGGTCACGGGCGTCGACGGCGCCTCGCACAACGGCATGTGGGACATGTCGATCCTCCAGGTCGTGCCCGGACTGCGGATCGCCGCGCCGCGCGACGCCGACCAACTGAGGGCCCAGCTGCGGGAGGCGGTCGCCGTGGACGACGCGCCGACCCTGCTCCGGTTCCCCAAGGAGGCGGTGGGGCCCGCGATCCCCGCCGTGGACCGGCTCGGCGGCATGGACGTACTGCTCCAGGACCCGGACCCGGACGTGCTGTTCGTCGCCGTCGGCGTGATGGCGGCGGTCTGTCTGCAGGCCGCCGAGCTGCTGCGGAACCGCGGTCTGCGCTGCACCGTCGTCGACCCGCGCTGGGTCAAGCCGGTCGACCCGGAGCTGCCCGGACTCGCGGCGGGGCACCGCGTCGTCGCCGTCGTCGAGGACAACAGCCGCTCCGCGGGGGTCGGCGCCGCGGTCGCGCTCGCGCTCGGCGACGCCGAAGTGGACGTCCCCGTAAGGAGGTTCGGGATTCCCGAGCAGTTCCTCGCGCACGCCAAGCGGGGCGAGGTCCTCGCCGACCTCGGGCTCACCCCGGTCGAGATCGCGGGCAGGATCAGCGCCACGCTCGCGGCCAAGGAGGGCGCGGGCCGGCAGGGTTCAGGCAAGGAGCAGAGCGTATGACCAAGGAGTTCGACCTCGGCAGGCTCCTCGCCGAGCGAGGCGCGGAGCGGTACGAGCTGCACGCCCGGCACCTCAACCACCAACTGCCGCGCATGCTGCACACCATCGGCTTCGACAAGGTGTACGAGCGGGCCGAGGGCGCGTACTTCTGGGACGCGGAAGGCAACGACTACCTCGACATGCTCGCCGGCTTCGGTGTGATGGGCCTCGGCAGGCACCACCCCGTCGTCCGCAAGGCGCTGCACGACGTCCTCGACGCCTCCCTCGCCGACCTCACCCGGTTCGACTGCCAGCCGCTGCCCGGCCTGCTCGCCGAGCGGCTGCTCACGCACAGCCCGCACCTGGACCGGGTCTTCTTCGGCAACAGCGGCACGGAGGCCGTCGAGACGGCGCTGAAGTTCGCCCGCTACGCGACAGGGAAGCCGCGCGTGCTCTACTGCGCGCACGCCTTCCACGGGCTGACCACCGGCTCGCTGTCGGTCAACGGCGAGGACGGGTTCCGGGACGGCTTCGCGCCGCTGCTGCCCGACACCGCGGTCCCGCTGGGTGATCTGGACGCGCTGCGGCGGGAGTTGCGGAAGGGCGACGTCGCCGCGCTGATCGTCGAGCCCATCCAGGGCAAGGGCGTGCACGAGAGCCCGCCCGGATATCTGCGCGCCGCCCAGGAGCTGCTGCACCGGCACAAGGCGCTGCTGATCGCCGACGAGGTGCAGACCGGCCTCGGCAGGACCGGCGAGTTCTACGCGTACCAGCACGAGGAGGGCGTCGAGCCCGACCTGGTCTGTGTCGCCAAGGCGCTGTCGGGCGGCTATGTGCCGGTCGGCGCGACGCTCGGCAAGGACTGGATCTTCAAGAAGGTCTACTCGTCGATGGACCGGGTGCTCGTGCACTCGGCGAGCTTCGGTTCGAACGCGCAGGCCATGGCGGCGGGCCTTGCCGTCCTGGCGGTGATGGAGGACGAGAAGGTCGTCGAGAACGCCCGGGTCACGGGGGAGCTGCTCAGGTCGCGGCTCGCGGCCCTCGTCGACCGTTACGAGCTGCTGAGCGAGGTGCGCGGCCGCGGGCTGATGGTCGGCATCGAGTTCGGGCGGCCCACGTCGCTCAAGCTGCGCGGGCGCTGGACGATGCTGCAGGCCGCCCGCAAGGGGCTCTTCGCGCAGATGGTCGTCGTGCCGCTGCTCCAGAAGCACCGCATCCTCACCCAGGTCTCCGGGGACCACCTGGAGGTCATCAAGCTGATTCCGCCGCTGACCGTGGGGGAGCGGGAGGTGGACCGGTTCGTGACGGCCTTCACCGCCGTGATGGACGACGCGCACAGCGGCGGTGGGCTGATGTGGGACTTCGGCAGGACGCTGATGAAGCAGGCGGTCGTGAACCGCTGAGGCCCTCCGCCCACCCGGCTTTTGCCTCTCGGGCAAGAAAGTTGCCCGGGAGGCAAGGCTCTGGCTGAATCAGGGACATGAGCCCTGCCGAGCCCGTGGAGCCCGCGACGGCCGCCGAGCCACCCGAGACGGCCGAAGCACTGCCCGCCGTGGCGCCCCAGCTGCGCGAACTGCGCCGCCGCGCCTCCCTCACCCTGGAGGCCGCCGCCCGCACCGCCGGGCTCTCGCCCGCCCATCTGTCCCGCCTGGAGACCGGGCAGCGCCAGCCGTCGCTGCCGATGCTCCTCACCCTCGCACGCGTCTACGGTACGACGGTCTCGGAGCTGCTCGGCGAGACGGTCGCCGACCGGGACGCGATCGTCCGCGCCCCGGACATGGAGCCGACCCGGGCGGGCGGCTGGACCTACTGGCAGGCGGGCGCCTCCGGCCGTGGCATGCAGGCGCTGCGCGTACACGTGCCACATGGCGCGCAGGGCGACATCGTGCGCGTCCACCCCGGCGAGGAGTGGCTGTACGTCCTGAAGGGACGGCTGCGGCTGCACCTCGGTGACGCCGCGCACACCCTCGCGCCGGGGGACAGCGCGCACTTCGACTCGCTGACCCCGCACCGGATCGGCGCCGCCGACCGCGGCGGCGCCGATCTCCTCTTCGTCCACACGTTGCTGCAGAGCCCCGCCACCGCGCTGTGCCTCGGTGGCCCCACTCAGGGAGACCCGACATGACGGAACCGGAACAGCAGGCCCCCGCCCCGCAGGAACAGCCCGCCCGCAAGGTGATGCGCATGGAGGAGAAGTTCCCCCGGGCGCTCTGGGTCCGCCTGATCATCTACGTGGCGGTGGGCCACATCTTCGCGGCCTTCATCTATCTGCTGTTCGAGCTGGGCGCGAAGAACCAGTAGGGGAGCCGGGTGCGGGCGTCGGACCGGGTGCCGCTCAGTCGAGCAGGCGCTCCCGGAGACGCTCACGGGTCTCGTCGCTCACCTCGAGGCCCACGGAGAGGTACGTGTCCACGTCGCCCCAGGTCTGCTCGATCGTGTCGTAGGCCGCCGCGAGGTACTCGGCGCGGGCGTCGAAGAGCGGGTCGAGAAGCTCCATGACCTCGGGCGACATCGCGTTCGGGGAGCTGTCCGAGCGGTGCACCTTGTAGCGGCGGTGCTTCACGCTCGACTCGAGGTAGTCCGCCTCGATGGCGTCACGCTCCACGCCGACGGCGAGGAGCGTGACGGCTATGGACAGGCCCGCGCGGTCCTTGCCGGCCGCGCAGTGCATCAGCGCGGGCACGCTGTCCTCGGCGAGCGCGTGCAGCACCTTGCTGTGCTCGGCGGTGCGCTCCTTGATGATCGTGCGGTACGCGGCCGACATCCGGTCCGCGGCCCTGCCGCCGGAGAGGATCGAGCGCAGCTGGTCCAGGTCGCCGTCGCGCACCATCATCCAGAACTCGGCGCCGTCGGCCGGGTCGGTCAGCGGCAGGTTCATGTTCCGCACGCCCGGCAGCGCGACGTCCGGGCCTTCGAGGCGCTGGTCCGCGGCGTTGCGGAAGTCGAAGATCGTGTGCAGGCCGAGCGAGGAGAGGAACTCGACGTCGGCCGCGGTGGCGTGCGCCAGGTGACCACTGCGGAAGAGCCTGCCGGGGCGGACGCGGCGGCCGTCCACCGTCGGCAGCCCGCCCACGTCACGGAAGTTGCGCACTCCGGAAAGCTCGGGCTCTGACAGCTCTGACAGCTTCGTCGGCGGGACTTGCTGCGTCACGGGCTCTCCTCAGGCTCTTCGGCCGGCGCGGCTCGCCGGGGCAGGTGCGCCTTTGACGATACGACATGGGTTCCTGGGGCAATTACCCGTTCTCGGGGGCTCGGTCACTCGAAGAGGTCGGGCTCTTCGCGGACGATCTGGTCCCACAGGGGGCGCAGCTGGAACCACCCGGAGAGAGGGGTCCCGATCTGTTCCCGGACCATGAGCGCGGTGTCGTGGTCGATGTGCTCGGGCGTGCCCGCGGCCATCGCGAGCAGCTGTGCCTGGCAGGACCGCTCCATCGTGATGAACCACCAGGCCGCCTCGGGGACGGTCCGGCCCACGGTGAGGTTCCCGTGGTTCTGGAGGATGACGGCCTTGTGCCCGCCGAGTGCCCGCCCGATGCGCCGGCCCTCCTCGGCGTCGTTGACGACGCCCCGGTAGTCCGAGTACAGGCCCTGGTCCTCGTAGAAGGCGCAGGCGTCCTGGGTCAGCGGGTCGAGCGGGACGCCGAGGCTGGAGAAGGCCTTGCCGTACGTCGAGTGGGCATGGGCGGCGGCCACGACATCAGGGCGGGCCCGGTGGACCTCGGAGTGGATGCAGAACGCCGCGCGGTTCACCGGGCGCCCGCCCTCCACGACCTTGCCCGCGCTGTCGACCAGGAGCAGGTCGGACGTCCGGATGTGGCGGAAGCTCATGCCGAACGGGTTGACCCAGAAGTGGTCCGGGGCGCCGGGGTCGCGTGCGGTGATGTGGCCGGCGACGCCCTCGCCGAAGCCGAGCTTGCCGAAGAGGCGGAACGCGGCGGCGAGCTCCTGCTTGCGCAGCTGCCGCTCGTCCTCGACGGAGAGGTTTTCCGGGCGCAGGTCCAGGGCGGCGATCTGTTCTGCGGTTCCGACGGCGGCACGCTCGTCGGCGGTGAGTGCGGTCATGAAGCCTCCTCAAAAAATACGGGCCGTTCATTTATGGCTGGCCGGTAACGTTGCACGCGCCACGGAGGCTGTCAACGGTTCGGGGAGGACGCCCATGGCGAAGGGTGCGCGGACGCGGGCGCGAAGCGTGGCGAAGCTGCAGGCGGCAGCGCTGGACGTGTTCGCGGAGCACGGCTTCCACGGCGCGTCGATCGAGGAGATCTGCACCCGGGCCGGCCTGTCGCGAGGAGCGTTCTACTCGAACTTCGAGGACAAGGAGGCCCTCTTCTTCGCGCTGTTCGACGAGCACGCCGACCGCGAGGTGGCACGGCTCGACGCGGCGGTCTCGGGTGCGGCCACGATCGACGAGGTGCTGGACGCGCTGGTGGGGGCATGGAAGGGGCACGGCGACGAGGAACGCTCGTGGTTCCTCGCGTCCACGGAGTTCACCGTCCACGCGATCCGGCACCCGGCGACCGCCCGACGGCTCGCCGAGCACGACCGCCGGCTGCGGGACCGCCTATCGGAACTCCTGGCCGTCTTCTTCGAGCGCGTCGGACGCGAGGGGCCGGCCGACCTCGACATGCTCGCGCGCTGCGTCATCGCCCTCCACGAGGGCGCGCTGATGCAGACCCTCGTCGAACCCGGCGAACTGCGGCCGGGGGAGTTGCAGCGCCGGTTCCTCCCCGCGGTCCTGCTGGCGGGCGGCTAGCCGAGGGGTTCGCCGGTCTCCAGGAGGGTCTTGAGGCTGGAGAGGATGGGCGGCCAGCCCTGGCTGCACATGGAGTGCAGCGTGCCGGCCGGGTCGAACTCGTGCGTCACGGTCAGCTTCACCTGGTCGCCCCGGTCGCCCCGGTCGTCCCGGTCGCCCTGGGGTTCGAGATCGAAGGTGACCTGGGAGCGGCGCTCACTCGCGAGCCGCGCCCGCAGCTCCTCGTCGATGCCGTTCGCCTCGGCCCACTGAGGGCTGAAGGTGTGCCAGGTGTACGCCAGCCGGCGGTGCGGTTCATGGGCGAGGACGACCTGCTCGGGGTCCTCGGTCGTGGCTCCCGTCTCGGTCCAGGCCATCGGGGACCCCGCCGCCCAGTCGGTCGAGAAGCTCACGCCCCAGTACCGCTGCGTGAACGCCGGGTCGGTCAGCGCCTGCCAGAGCTGTTCGGGGGAGGCGCGGATGTACGTCGTATAGACGAACGTCTTGCTGTCCATGGGGGCTGCTCCAATGCTCTGTGCAGGTCCGCGGGCCTGCTCTCCCAGGTCCGCACGCCGCTCAGGTCAACGCCATCACCGGGCGACGCGGCGTGTCAATCGGAGTGCCTCTGTATGGCCGCGGGTTTCACTGTCACCATGTGCAGGCGGGCGAGCGCGCGCCTGTGGGAATCCTCGGACCGGGCGGGGGCCTGATGATCGAGACCGGCGCCGACGGCCGCACATGGCTGCTCTCGGGACCCCGCAGCAGCTACGCCCTGCGGCTGACGGAACACGACGAACTGCTGCACCTCCACTGGGGGCCGCAGATCACCCTCGCCGACGCGGAGGCGCTCGCCGCCGAGCCGCTGCCGCCCGCCCGGCCCTTCGAATCGGCGCTCGACGGGCGCGAGGAGTATCCGGTGGAGGGCGGGCCGCGCTTCGTGCCGCCCGCCCTGTCGGTGCGTGGCGGCGGGGTGCGCGGCACCGAGTGGCGGTACCGGAACGCGGCGGCCGACGAGGACGAGCTCCAGCTCCACTTCTTCGACCCGGTTCACCAGTTGCGGATCACGCTCGTCTACCGGCTGCGCGGAGACGTCATCGAGCGGCAGGTCGTCCTCGTGCACGAAGGACGCTTCGGGACATCCGAGGTGGAGCTGCTGCGCGAGGACCCCGCGACCTGGACACTGCCCGCACGGGACCGCTGGCGCCTGTCGCAGCTGCACGGCCGCTGGGCCGCCGAGTCACGGCTGGTGCGCGCCGACCTGACGTACGGCGAACAGGTCATCGGCAGCCGGCGCGGGCACACCGGGCACCACCACCTGCCCTGGGTCGCGCTCGACGCGGGCGAGGCCACCGAGGAGAGCGGCGAGGTCTACAGCTGCGCGCTCGCCTGGTCCGGGTCGTGGCGCGTCTCGGTGCACCGGCTGCCGGACGGCACCGTGCAGATCACCGGCGGCAGCGGGCACGACGGCTCAGGTCAGCACCTCCTCGCGCCGGGCACGGCCGTCGTCACGCCCGTCTTCGCGGGCCTGTGGACCGACGGCGGCTTCGGCGGCGCCAGCCGCGCCTGGCACGCCTACCAGCACGCACACGTCATCCCGGACGCCGGCACGCCCCGGCCCGTCCTCTACAACTCCTGGGAGGCCACCGGCTTCGACAT
Source organism: Streptomyces sp. NPDC093510 (assembly GCF_040683555.1). Taxonomy (NCBI): domain Bacteria; kingdom Bacillati; phylum Actinomycetota; class Actinomycetes; order Kitasatosporales; family Streptomycetaceae; genus Streptomyces; species Streptomyces sp. NPDC093510. The sequence goes on along the minus strand of NZ_JBFBEE010000007.1, from coordinate 223,094 downwards.
CTCGGAGGGACAGCAGCGCAAGCTCGCCCGGCGGGCCGCCGCCCTCGGGGTGGAGCTCTTCGTCGTCGACGACGCGTGGTTCGGCGAGCGCGTCAGCGACCGGGCGGGCCTCGGCGACTGGACGCCCAACCCGGACCGCTTCCCCGGCGGCCTCGGCCCGCTCGCCGACGAGGTGCACGGCCTCGGGATGCGGTTCGGCATCTGGGTGGAGCCGGAGATGGTCAACCCCGACAGCGACCTCTACCGCGCGCACCCCGACTGGGTGCAGCACCAACACGGCCGTACGCGCACGGAGTTCCGCAACCAGCTCGTCCTCGACCTCACACGGGAGGACGTACGCGCACACCTGTGGCGGCGCCTCGACGGGCTCCTCTCCAGCGCCCCCGTCGACTACGTGAAGTGGGACTTCAACCGCCCCTTCACCGATGTCGGCCGGCCCGGCGCGGCCTACCCCCAGGGGCTCTGGTCGGGCCACACCCACGCCCTGTACGACCTGCTGGACCGGCTCCGCCAAGCGCACCCCGACGTGGCCTTCGAGTCCTGCTCGGGCGGGGGCGGACGGATCGACCTCGGCATCCTCTCCCGCACGGACCAGGTGTGGACCTCCGACAACACCGATCCGCTGGACCGGCTGGCCATCCAGCACGGCTTCAGCCAGCTGCACCCGGCGCGCGTGATGGCCGCCTGGGTCACCGACAGCCCCAACACACAGCTGAACGGCCGGGTCAGCTCCCTGTGCTTCCGGTTCGTGAGCGCCATGGCCGGGGTGCTCGGCATCGGCGGCGACCTCACCCGGTGGACCGAGGGCGAGCTCGCAGAGGCGCGGGACTGGGTGGCTCTCTACAAGGAGATCAGGCCCGTGGTGCAGCTCGGCGACCTCTACCGGCTGCGGCCACCGGGAGACGGGCTGAGCGCCGTGCAGTACGTCCGCGGCGACGACTCCGTCGTACTGGCCTGGCTTCGGGCGCAGGCTTACGGGGAGGAGCCGGCGCCGGTGCGGCTGCGCGGGCTCGATCCGGCGGCGGCGTACGTCTGCCCGGACACGGGGGAGACGTACCGGGGCGCGGTGCTGCTGCATCGCGGGCTGAGGACCGGGCTCACAGGGGACCTGGACGCGGCGGTGTTCCGGCTGCGGAGGGTGTGACGCGTGCGCGGCGAAAGAGGCTGTGACATGGGGCGAAAGCGGGGGTGCCGTGCGATGAAAGGTGGAACGTGCACTTATTCCGAGTTGGGTGAATCTTGACCGGTGGCTTATCTCACCCACCGTCAACCCCTCCTACGGTGGCGTAGGTCACTTAGGGAGGTGAAGGATGTGGCTTCGTGAGCGCAGAGTCGACAACCTTCATCCACCACCCCAACAACAACCGCGTATTCAACTCCTACGCAGCGGTCGGCGACAGCTTCACCGAAGGCGTGGGCGACCCGGGCCCCGACGGCACCTTCGTCGGCTGGGCCGACCGCCTCGCGGTCCTGCTGGACGACCGTGTACCCGAACACACCTTCCGGTACGCCAACCTCGCCGTCCGCGGAAAACTCCTCGACCAGATCGTCGAGGACCAGCTGCCGCGCGCCAAGGAGCTCGCCCCCGACCTGGTGACCTTCTGCGCCGGGGGCAACGACATCATCCGGCCCGGCACCGACCCCGACGAGGTCGCCGAGCGGTTCGAGCGGGCCGTCGCGGACCTCTCGTCGGCGGTCGGCACGGTCATGGTGACCACCGGCTTCGACACGCGTGGTGTGGCGGTGCTCAAGCATCTGCGCGGCAAGATCGCCACGTACAACATGCACGTGCGTGCCATCGCCGACCGCTACGGCTGCCCGGTGCTCGACCTGTGGTCCCTCAAGACCGTCCAGGACCGTCGTGCCTGGGACGGCGACCGGCTGCACCTGTCCGCCGAGGGCCACACGCGCGTGGCGCTGCGGGCCGGACAGGTCCTGGGTCTCGACGTGCCCGCCGACCCCGACCAGGCGTGGCCCCCGATGCCGCCGCGCGGCACGCTGGAGGTGCGGCGCGACGACATCCACTGGGCGCGCGAGTACCTGGTGCCGTGGATCGGGCGGCGCATCCGGGGCGAGAGCTCCGGGGACCACGTGGAGGCGAAGGGCTTCCGCAACCTCGACACCCTCAAGCTGCACATCGAAGCGGCTGCCTCCTGAGCCGGTGAGCCGCTCGGTGAGTCGCTCACCGGGCGGCGGCACGCTGGACGGCGTCTTCGGGTGAACGCCCGCCGTCGTAAGGGGAGTCGGCCCCGGAGCGGCCGGTCCCGGCACTGGACCGGTGAGGTGACCGGGCGGGAGTGGCGCGGGCGCGGGCGGGCCCGCCGGTGCTGGGATGGCGGCGAATCGTCCCCGCAGGGACGGACCGCCGGAAGGAACCCCCCATGCGCTCAGTACGTTCCGTCAGCGCCGTCGCCGTGGTGCTCGCCGCCCTCGGGCTGCCCGCCGCACCTGCCGCCGCCACGCCCGGCGCCCCCGTGGCGGCAACCGTCCCAGCCTCCGCCCCCGCCCCCGCGACAGTGACCGTGACCGGGGCGGGCAGCGCCTCCGCCGCACCCGACATGGCCGTGCTCACCGCGGGCGTCGAGGTCACCCGGCCGACGGTGGCCAAGGCGCTCGAGGCACAGAACGACGCGGCGGCGGCGCTGCTCGGCGCCGCGCGCACGGCGGGCGTCGACGAGAGGGATGTCAGGACGGAGGACCTCTCGCTGACCCCTGTGTACCGGGGCCAGGCCGGTGCGCCGCCGCAGAACGGGTCCAGGGGCGAGGAGGCGCACGTGATCGGCCACCGGGCCGCGCAGATGTTCTCCCTCACGATCCGCGACATCGACAGGACCGGCGCCGTGGTGCGGGCGGTCGTGGACGCTCCCGGCGACGCGAGCCGTGTCCACGGGGTGGCCTTCGACGTCGCGGACCCCGGGGCGCTGCGTACCAGGGCCCGCGAGGCGGCGTACCGGGACGTCCGGGAGAAGGCCGCGCAGTACGCCGAGCTGAGCGGCCGCCGTCTTGGGCGCCTGGTCTCGCTGGACGAGAGCGGCGGGCGCACCGGGCCGGTGCCGATGCCGGTGGCCGCGTTCGCGAAGGTGGGGGCGCCGGTCGCGCCCGGACGCATCCATGACGAGGTCTCGGTGACGGCGGTGTACGAGCTCCGCTGACGGCGGTCCACGGGTTCGGTGACTGTCGCGCGGGGCCGGCCGCGCCCGGCCGCGCAGGAGCGTCCGAACCCGGCACCGGAGCCCGCGCAGGACGCTCCCGGAGCCGGTGGACATAATGGGAGGGCCTATCCACCCCCTCAGGAGGTCCCGTGTCCCGGTCCCTGATTCCCGGGCTGCGCTCCCTGCGGTCCGCTGCCTTCGGAGCGGATCCCGCGGGTGCCCGGCTGGCCCGGATCCGCAGATCGCCGAACTTCTCCGTGGCCGAGGGGTCCTTCCAGAACCCCGTGGGGGCACGGACCCGGCCCACCGGGTCGACCATGGAGTTCGCGAAGATCTACTTCCGCAAGGAGGAGCGCGTACGCCGCGGCCCGGCCGGCACGGTCCCGGTGCACGCCACGACCCTCGCCGACCTCGCCGTGCCGCCGGCCGGCGGATTGCGGGTCACCTGGATGGGTCACTCCAGCGTCCTGGTCGAGATCGACGGGCGGCGGGTGCTCTTCGACCCGGTCTGGGGCGAGCGGTGTTCGCCGTTCTCCTTCGCCGGGCCCAAGCGGCTGCACCCGGTGCCGGTGCCGCTGGCGGCGCTCGGCCCGGTCGACGTCGTGGTGATCTCGCACGACCACTACGACCACCTGGACATGCCCACCATCAAGGCGCTCGCCGGCACGGACACGGTCTTCGCGGTGCCGCTCGGCGTCGGCGCCCACCTGGAGCGGTGGGGCGTGCCCGCGGACCGGCTCCGCGAGCTGGACTGGCACGAGACGGCGAAGGTGTCGGGGCTGGCCCTCACGGCCACCCCCGCACGCCACTTCTGCGGCCGCGGACTGCGCAACCAGCAGCACACGCTGTGGGCGTCCTGGGTGGTGGCGGGCCCGGAGCACCGCGTCTACCACAGCGGGGACACCGGCTACTTCGAAGGCTTCCGGGACATCGGCGCCGAGCACGGCCCGTTCGACGTCACCATGATCCAGATCGGCGCGTACAGCGAGTTCTGGCCCGACATCCACATGACGCCCGAGGAAGGCGTGCGGGCGCACCTGGACCTCCAGGGCGGGGAGCCGCGCGGCGTACTGCTGCCGATCCACTGGGGGACGTTCAACCTCGCCCCGCACGCCTGGTCGGAGCCCGGTGAGGGCACTGTCGCCGCGGCGCGGCGCGCGGAGGCGGCCGTCGCGCTGCCCTGCCCCGGCGAGCCGTTCGAGCCCGACGCGGCGTCCCTGCCCGGCGCGCTGTGGTGGCGTGGTGTCGCGGTCGAGCCGGACGGCGGCTGGCCGGGGGCGTCGACGCTGGTCGTCCGCGCGATCGCAGGACCCAAGACGGACAGCGGCGAACACGAGACGGCGCCCGTCGCGTAGGACGGCGCCTGTCGCTCGAGGCGACTCCCGCCACGGAAGGCGACTCCCGCCACCAAAGGCGGCTCCCGCCACCAAAGGCGGCTCCCGCCACCAAAGGCGGCTCCCGCCACGAAAGGCGGCTCCCGTCACGTGAGACGCGTCCATCGCGTGACGGGGTCCTCGGGCCCCCTTCTCGTCCCTCTCTAATCGGACCCCCGTGCGAGGTGTCATACCAGAGCGGGACGCTGCACCGCGGACTTTGTCAACTGCCCACCGCACGTGATGCGTTGCCGACTACCGTGAGTGGCCGTCGGGCGACGCAGGGATCACGACGCAGGGCTGACGTCGCGACCTGCCGGCCGGCACGGCGATGCCGCAACCACGCCGCAAAGAGGAGTCGGGCCGACCGCTGGACCCTCGTCGCAACGTACCGAGGACGCAGATGTCTCACCTACGCGCACCGGCCGCCCGCGCAGACCGCCGAGAGGGCGGCCGGCACGGCAGACCCGGCAGCCGGACCGCCGCCGCACTGCCCGAGACGCACATACGCCCGCAGCTCCTGCGCATCGCGGTGCTGCCGGCCGTCGCCGTGGGCCTGAGCGCCTGCGCGGCCGTGCTCTTCACCCTGCGCTCGACCGGCACGCGGCCGGCGCCCGCCCTGCTCGCCGTCCTCACCGTCGCGGCGCTGGTCGGCCTCGCGGGCATCGTGTTCGCCGCCGTCGCCGCCGAGCGCGCCGCGAAGTCCGTGCGCGACCGCGTCGGCGCCCTGCGCCGCACCACCGCGCGCGGCCAGGAGGAACTGCGGGCAGTCGTCGAACAGCTGCGCCGCGGCGACCCGCTCCCGGCCCCCGGGGCGCCGGCCAGGACCCGGCCCGGCGGCGACGAGTTCGACCAGCTCGCCGACGAGCTGAACCGCGCCCACGACGTGGCCATCGGCGCCGTCGTACAGGCCTCCCAGCTCTCCAGCCACGCGGGCAGCGAACAGAAGGTCGAGGTCTTCGTCAATCTCGCCCGGCGCCTGCAGTCGCTCGTGCACCGCGAGATCTCACTCCTCGACGAGCTGGAGAACGAGGTCGAGGACCCCGAACTGCTCAAGGGCCTCTTCCACGTCGACCACCTCGCGACCCGCATCCGCCGCCACGCCGAGAACCTCGCCGTGCTCGGCGGCGCCGTCTCGCGCCGCCAGTGGAGCAACCCGGTCTCCATGACCGAGGTGATGCGCTCGGCCATCGCGGAGGTCGAGCAGTACTCGCGCGTCAAACTGGTGCCCCCGATCGACGGCACCCTGCGCGGCCACGCCGTCGCCGATGTCATCCACCTGCTCGCCGAACTCGTCGAGAACGCCACGGTGTTCTCCGCGCCGCACACGCAGGTCCTGCTGCGCGCCAACCTCGTCACCGCCGGCCTGGCGGTGGAGGTCGAGGACCGGGGCCTCGGCATGCCCCTCGCCGAACAGAGCAAGATGAACCGGCTGCTCACCGACCCCGACCAGGTCAACGTCGCGAGTCTGCTGCAGGACGGCCGCATCGGGCTCTTCGTGGTCTCCGCGCTCGCCCGCAGGCACGGCGTCGCGGTGCGGCTGCAGACCAACATCTACGGCGGCGTCCAGGCCGTACTGATCCTGCCGCAGGAGCTGTTGGGCGCCGAGCAGCAGGCGCAGCCGGTCACCCGGCGCCGCCCGGCGGCCGAGGAGGCGGCACGGGGCGCCGCCGGGGACGTACCGGGCGACGTACACAACGACGTACGCAACGACGTGCGCGGCGGTGCACGCGACGATGAGGGTGACGACGCCTCGCCGTGGCCGCGCGCCGTCCCCCAGGCGGAGCTCGCCCCGCAGCCCCGCCCCGCCCCCGCCTCCGCCCCTGAACCCCACCCCGTGCCGGCCCCGACGCGCCACGCGCACGGCACCCCGCCCGCCCCCCTCCCCGTGCGCGGCGCCCGCCAGGACCGGCCGACGCCCGCCGACGCCACCCCCGGCATCCGGCCCGAGGACCGGCAGGCCGTCACCGAGCACGCCGCCGCTCCGCCGACGCCCCGCAACGGCGCCGTGCGCGGCCGCGTCGAAAGGCCCCGGCTCCCCAAGCGGCGCGCCCAGGAACACATCGCACCCCAGCTGCGGGACTCACCGGCGCCGCGGCCCGAGAACGACCAGGTCGTCGGCCACGACCCCGGCCTGATGGCCGCGTTCCAGCGCGGCATCGGCCTCGCGCAGGCGCAGGACGCGCGTGACCCCATCCCGCGGGAGCGCCCGGCCGACGCCCCGCACGACGGACAAGGACACGGCGGCTGACCAGTACCTCGGGCCCGACCCCGGCACCCCACCTCTGCCCCGGCAGACCTACGTACGTCCGTACCTCAAGGAGTCGATCCACCATGGCGAGCGATGCGCCGACCGGCCATGTATCCGATCTCGACTGGCTGATGAGCGGCCTCGTGCAGCGCGTGCCGCACACCCACAGCGCCGTCCTGCTCTCCTCCGACGGACTCGTGAAGTCGGTGCACGGCCTCGACCCGGACAGCGCCGACCACATGGCGGCCCTCGCCTCGGGGCTCTACTCGCTCGGGCGCAGCGCGGGCATCCGCTTCGGCGACAGCGGGGACGTCCGCCAGGTCGTCGTGGAGCTGGACACCACCCTCCTGTTCGTCTCCACCGCGGGGTCGGGAACCTGCCTGGCCGTGCTCGCCGGGCGCGACGCGGACGCGGCCGTCCTCGGCTACGAGATGGCGATGCTGGTCAAGAGTGTGCGGCCGTACCTGGTCACCGCGCCCCGGCAGCCCGCCGGTGAACCCACGCCGATGAGGCATTGAGCATGGCGGCCCCGCACGACGGGCCCTGGCTCGACGACGCCGCCGGACGGCTCGTCCGTCCCTACACCGTCAGCAACGGACGGACCAGACCGACCAGCCAACTCGACCTGCTCTCCCTGGTGATGGCGACGGGCTCCATCCCGCTCGGCCATCTGGGGCCCGAGCACTCCGCGGCCCTCGGCCTCTGCGAAGCGCCCACCTCCGTCGCCGAGATCGCGGCGCAGCTGAGACTGCCCGCGGTCGTGGCCAAAGTGATCCTCTCGGATCTCCTCGACTGCGGGTCCCTCACCCAGAAGGCCCCGGATCTGTACCACAACCCCACCGACCGGTCCCTGTTGGAGGCAGTGCTCGATGGATTACGACGACAGCTCTGACCCCTTCCCCACCGCGCTGAAGATCCTGGTCGCCGGTGGCTTCGGGGTCGGCAAGACGACCTTCGTGGGCGCGGTGAGCGAGATCGCGCCGCTGAGCACCGAGGAGCTGCTCACCACTGTCAGCGAGGGCACCGACGACCTGTCGGGCGTGGAGAACAAGACCACGACGACCGTCGCCATGGACTTCGGACGGATCACGCTCGACCCGGAGCACGTGCTGTACCTCTTCGGGACGCCCGGGCAGGAGCGGTTCTGGTTCATGTGGGACGAACTCTCCGAAGGAGCTCTGGGAGCGGTGGTCCTCGCCGACACCCGCCGTCTGGAGGACTGCTTCGCCGCCGTGGACTTCTTCGAACAGCGCGGCATGGGATTCATCGTGGCGATCAACGAATTCGACGGCGCCCACCGCTACGAGCCCGAGGAGGTGAGGTCGGCGATCGACCTCGATCCTCAAGTGCCGGTCGTGCGCTGCGACGCGCGGATCTCCAGCTCCGGCATCCAGACCCTCCTCATCCTCGTCAAGCACCTCCTCAATCACGCCCCGGCGGCCAGCCACGGAGCCCACACGTGACGCTCGACCCGACAGGGCGGCTGCTGCTCACCCCCGTCGACACGGAGGCTCCCGCGCGGGTGCGGCGGCTGCGCGGGCTCGGGATCGGACAGCGTCCCGAACCGGACTTCGACCTCTTCGCCGACCGGCTCGCCGAACTGACCGGCGCGCCGTACTCGATGGTCAACTTCATCGACGAGGACCGGCAGTTCTTCGCGGGCCTGCACGCTCCGGAGAAGGCGGGCAGTGAACCGAGTCGCTACCTGGCGCGCGATCACGGGTACTGCCCGCACGTCGTGGTGCGCCGCAAGGCCCTCGTCCTGGAGGACGTCCGCGACTACCCCCGGTTCGCGGGCAACCCCGTGGTGGAGGAGAACGGCGTCCGCTCCTACCTGGGCGCGCCCCTGATCGACCGTACGGGGACGGTGCTCGGCACGGTCTGCGTCGTGGACGTCGAGCCGCGCCGCTGGGGCAGGGAGGGGCTCGACACGATCAAGCGCATGGCGGCGGAGCTGGTCGAGCAGATCCACCGGAGGGAGGACGGCGGAATCTGAGCGGCGCGGGTCAGAGGTCGAGTGCGGTGCCGTCGGGGAAGCGGACACGGACGCGGTCGCCGTCCACGTGGCAGGTGACGGATTCCCGCAGTGCCCGCGGGCGGACCGTGTCCTGTGACAGGGCGATCAGGGTGACGTGGACGCTGTCGCCGCCGGGATGGGCGGCAAAGGTGAGGAAGGGTGTCGCGGAGTGCGGCCCGTACGCGTTGGCCGCCACCTCGCGGGCGATGCCCGCCTCCTCGTCCCAGCCGTACAGGGCGACGACCGCGCTGGTCAGACCCGTCGTCGTACGGGTGAGTGCCCAGCCGGGGCCTTGCTCGGCGTGCGGTCGCGTCTCGTCCGCGACCGCGTGGCCGCCCTCGCGGACGGTCGCTCCGGCGGGCGCCCGCACCCGGTGCACGCGGATCTCCCACGGGCCGTGCAGGGCGCTCGTCGACACGATGGGAAACTCGCCGCCGCCATTCGGGAATTGCGCGTCGTGGCGGGAGGAGGCCGTGCGGCCCTCGCAGGTCAGCGGGTGGATGCGGCGGCGGCGCGTGGGCGTGCCGTCCGGGGCGATGAGCGCCAGGTGGCCGTCGACGGCGCGTTCCCACGCGCGTGGCGCGGTCTCTGGGGCGGTCGCCGTCGAGTAGCCGAACTTGGCGTAGTGCGGATCGTCCTGGGCGGGGCCTTCCAGCGGGTTGTGGTCGCTGCCGTGGTTGACGAGGCGGACGATGCCGTCGTGCCGGGTGCCGTGCAGCAGCCAGCCGGGCTGCGGCAGCGCCGTGTACTGGTCGGATTCCTCTACGGGGAGGGGCCTTTCGCGCTCCGTCCACACGGGGTGGTCGGCGGGCAGGAGCAGGCCGAGGAAGCCCTTGCTCGCCCAGTACGGAGAGGCCGGGCCCGAGTATGCCTGGGTGGCGGGCAGGAACGTCCCGTACCAGCCGAGCGGCAGGAGCCCCCGCTCGTCGGGGACGCCGCGCTCCACGAAGTGCCGTGCCGTGCCGGAGGCGAGGCGCCGGGTGAGGCCCGGGGTGAGCGGGGTGCAGTCGGCCAGCGCCCCCATCCACACGGGTGCGGCGGCCGCGAAGCGGTACGTGAGGGAGCGGCCCTGGTGGACGGGGGCGCCGTCGCCTCCGAAGAAGTGCGGGTAGGCCATGAGGAATCGGGTGAGGCGCTCGCGGTAGACCTCGGCCCGGCCGCCGTCGTCGTCGCCCGCCATCCGGGCCCACAGCAGCGGGTACAGGTGCATCGCCCAGCCGATGTAGTAGTCGAAGTTGCGCCCGTCGCCGTCGCTGTACCAGCCGTCGCCGCGGTACCAGTCCTCGATGCGGTCCAGGCCCCCGTCGATGTCCGACCGGCTGTACGGGGCGCCCACCGAGGCGAGGAACTGCTCCGACACCACCTGGAAGAGCCGCCAGTTGTTGTCCCATGTCTTCGCGCCGACGAATCCGGAGAACCAGTCGACCACCCGCTCCTGGACCCGGGTGTCGAGCTTGTCCCAGATCCAGGGGCGGGTCTCGTGCAGTCCGATCGCGATCGACGCGGCCTCCACCATCTGCTGGGAGCAGTCGGTGAGTTCGGGCCACGCCTCGCCGCTGTCACGGTCCGTGCCCGTTGTCAGACCTCGCGCGTAGCGTTCCACGAGGCGGGTGTCGACCGCGCCGCCCGCTCCCGCGATCCGGAAGGAGGCGAGCAGGAATGAACGCGCGTACCCTTCCAGGCCGTCCGACACGACCCCCGACCAGCTGCCACGCCCCGGCAGGCGGTACTGCGCGAAGCCCGGCGTCGCACAGGGCACGAGGGCGTCCAGCTGACGGTCGGCGAGCGCCTCCCAGTGCGCCCGGGTCCAGCCCGTGAGCGGGGACAGGACACGGTCGGTGGGCGGCAGGGTCAGGTGCGGTGCGGGCATGAGGTCCGTGACTCCTCGGTCGGTGGGGCCGGATCGGGTGACGCTATTCGCGGTAGGTGCCCGCGTCGACCGTGGGCCCGGGCAGGCCGAGAGCGGCGATACGGGACCGGCCGGCCGACGTGACGGGGAAGCGCCATGTGCCGGTGAAGAAGCCGGTGAGATCGCGGCCGGTGGCCCTGCTGGCGTACACGGCGAGGTGGTCGTAGCGGTCGGCGTCGGTGGCGGCGGCCGGATCGTCGGCGCGGATCAGCCGGTGCAGTTCGGGCCAGACCCCTGCGCCGAAGGCGAGGCGCAGCTGCCAGAGCGGGACCAGCTTGCTCCACACGTCCAGGGACGCGTAGTCGCTGCCGCCGTCACGGGCCGCGAAGGCGCGGTCGTAGACGTCCTTGCCCGCGGAGTCCTTCACGAGCAGCCGGGAGCTCTGGCCCAGCGTGCGCTGCGCGGCGAGCGAGTAGAGGTTGCAGGTCACCTCGGTGAGCGCGCCCGGCTTGTACGCGAACTGCTGGTGCTGGTGGCCGAGTTCGTGGTACATGCCCCAGCCGCCGGTCCGCAGCCCGTCCACGGCCGCGATGTACTTCATCGCGGCGCCGGGGTAGCCGGTGTAGCCGTGGGTGGCGTAGGCGCCCACGCCCGAGGCGACCTTGGTGACGTTCACGAAGTGGTACGGCAGCGGGTTGCGGCCATGGAGGCCGCTCGTGCCGCCGAGGCCGCTGAACGAGGCGTGCGAGGCGAGGAGTTGCTCGTACGTGTCCAGGAGCGCGGCATGACTCTCGGCGCGGTACTGCAGGGCGGTGGCGCGGGACAGCGTGACGATGGCGTGCGCGGAGCGCAGCTGCACGTATCCGGCAGTGGTGTACGAGTCCAGCTGGGACTGGAAGGAGGACTCCGACGTCGAGCCGTGCGTGAAGGTCGGCATGGGCACCGAGCCGGCCCCCACGGTGACCGTGGCGCGTTCGCCACTGCCCGTCATCGTGAGGTGGACGGGCCCGCCGTGCGGGTCGGTGACGGTGTTCGTGCCCGCTCTGAGCGTGTACGCGCGAGGGGAGTCGGGGGAGGCGTAGTAGTCGGGGATGCCGACGTGCAGGGTCGGCAGGACACCGTCCGGGGCGGACACGGTGACGGTGACCGCGGTGCCCGCGGGCGCGTACGCCGCCGTGGTGAAGAAGTCACTGGCACGCTGGGCCGCCCCGAGCCGGACCCGCTGGGACTCGGCGGAGACCCGGGCGGTGAGCCGGACGGTGGCGGTGGCCCGCGAGGGGGCGGCGTGGGCGGTGCGGGGGAGGACAACGGCTCCGGCGGTGGCGGCGAGGCCGCCGAGGAGGGTGCGGCGGCGGAGGGGAGTGGATCTCATGCGGTGCACTCCTTCGGGTAGGGACGAACTCCGGTGGGGAAGCGCCCCGAACAGGGGGCACTGGAACTGCGCGACCGGCCCGAACGTGCCCGCGGCCGACGCACTGGCCTTCCGATGGAGCGGAGCGCTACGTCAGCTCCGCCGTATGGGTCCGGCCGCGAGAGCCGCCGACGCGCACGGTGACGACCGGACGCCGCCCCGGCGTGACGGTCACCGTGTCGTCGGCGCGGACCGCCTTCCGCACGCCGAAGGGAAGCCCGACGCTCACGGTCGTCCCCGTGCGGCCGGGATCGGCGACGGCCACGGACACACCTCCGCGCCCGCGCCGCACGAGGACCGTGCAGGGCCCTGACGCCGTGAGGCCCCCGGCCCGGCCGGGACCCCAGAAGTGCGCCGCGAGCACCCCGTCGCGCCGCGCCTCGACCGCCTGCACGGTCGCGTCGTCGGCCACGATCCGCACGGGCCGGGCGCGGGCCCAGGCCGCCGTCGCGGCCGCGCTCGCGCCGGGCAGCAGGACGTAGGCGTACGAGGCGGAGGCGGGGGACACCCCGTGGTCGAGCCAGAGGGTCAGATAGCGGCGCGTCACCGGTGCCGTGCTGCCACCGGTGTCAGCGCCGGTGTTGATGTCCCGCCACGCGCCGACGCGCTCCTCGCGCAGGGCACGCAGGCCGGGGCCGGCCGCGCGGCCGGGGTGGTCGGGGAAGACGTAGCCGCCCGTGCCGTCCAGGTGCGCCCAGCCCGCGTCGGTCAGCCGGGCGGACCAGCCGTCGTGGCCCGGCTGCCGGCGGCCGTCGACGGTCAGCCGTGGCGCGGGCCCGCCGGCGTGCAGGTTGCGGTTCTCGACGATCGTCTCGACGGTGCGCCCGTCGCTCGCGCCGATGTCCGCGCCGAGCGCGACGACGACGTTGTCGAGGCAGAACCACGCCTTGCGGGCCCGCAGGGTGCTGCCGTCGGCGAGCAGTTCCATGGCCGCGGCGCCGTAGCGGGAGTCCAGGACGGCGCCGCCCGCCACGGCGTTCCTCGGGCGGTACGTGCCCGTGCCGCCGCCTGTGCCGATGTCGGCGCGGGCCCGCGTGTCCACGGTGGTGCCCGGCAGCCGGTACGGATCGACGGTCGCCCAGAAGGCGTCGCCGAACTGCCCGAGGTCGTCGCCGCTGTACAGATAGGTCATGCCGTCGCCGGTGTACCAGCCGTGCAGGTTCTCGCCGTTGCCCGCCTCGTAGGCGGCGATGCGCTTGGATGAGAGCGACAGGGCGAAGGCCCAGCGGGGCCGCCGGTGCACCACCCGGTCCATACCGGCGAAGACGAAGTGCCCGGTGAGCCGGTCCGCGGCCGGGACCGACGCGTCGTCGAGGACGGCCCTGGCGCGGGCGAGCGCGGGGATGCCCACGAGCCCCAGGTAGGGCGTGTTGTCGTTGCGGCGGATCCAGCCTTTCGCGAGGGCCCGCCAGCGCCGCGCGTACCCGGCAGGGGCGCCGGACGCCAGCTGCAGGATGTGGGAGAGCGTCGCCGCCCCGTCGTTGTGGTCCCGGGCCTTCTCCCTGGATGTCGCCCGGCCGCGCACCGCGTCCATCATCAGCCCGTCGAACACCACCGGCGCGAACGTCCGGTCCACCGCCTCGTACAGCACGGACGTCCTCGGGTCGGTGACCGCCCACGGGGAGTCGGCGAGCAGCGCGATGAGCTGACCCGTGCTGCCGAGCAGGACACTGCCGTACGTCCCGGTGTACGCGACGGAGCCGTGCTGCACGAACGACCCGTCTTCGTAGAAGCCGTCTCCCGAAGTGACGTACTTGAAGAGGCTGTTCCTGCCGTTGTCCCGCACGTCGGACAGGCCGTCGCGGGCCCGTGCGACCGTGGCGGTGTCCCGGGTGAGCAGGCCGCGCAGGGCCACGATGACGGCCTTGTCGGCGCGGTTGGCGCCGGTCTCGGCCAGCGAGGGGGAGTTGGTGCGGCGGTCCGGGTCCGGGCAGAACTTCGCGACCGTCGCCGTGTACGCCGCCAGGTCGTCGGCGGGCATGCGGGCCCGCAACAGTACGCAGGTGTCCATGAGCGCGCGGGGCGCCCCGATCTCCCAGAACCACCAGTTGCCGGACTCCGGGCGGTCGGGGCGGTAGCCGGTGGAGTGCAGGAAGCGCAGTGCGCCGAGGAGGGCGTCGGCGGTCTCAGCGCTGCCGCTGAGCGAGGTGCCGGGCGTGGCCCAGGCCGTCGCGAGGGTGCGCAGGCGGGTGTAGCTCTGGCCGAAGTTGCCGGGGTCCGAGGCGGGGGAGAGGTCGGGCCACAGCGCGGTTCTGTCCGCCGTCCGGTCCAACTGCCGCCACCAGCCGGACGCCTGTGCGTCCAGCGTCTTCAGGGCCGCCGCGAAGTCCGGGTCCGCGGCGTCGAAGTCGCCGCCGGTGAGCTGCGCGGCGGCGCGGGCGAGCAGGGTGTCGTACGCGTCATCGGGCCCGGCCGTGACCGGGGCGGCCCACGCCGTACCGCTCGCTGCCGCCGTCGGCGCGACGGCGGCGGCCGCCCCCGCCGCGAGGAGCGTGCGTCGGCTGGGTCCGGTGGAGTCGGCAGCAGGCGTGGGCGCAGGCGTGGGCACTGGCGCGGACACTGGCGAGGGCATGCGAACTCCCAGAGGTGTCGGGGGCACATGAGGCGATCCCGCGACAGCATGTAAGCGGTTGCTATCGGGCGCAATAGGGGTTGGAAACTTTCTACGTTCTTTCTGTGCCGCCTATGCCGGGGGGCGGGAACTGGGAGGAGGAAAGTCCAAGAAGGCTGCCATGTGAGGGTGTTGACGGAGTCAGTAAGCGATTACTACGTTGCCGCCCCATGGCTGAGAAAAGGACACCCATCGTGCGTGCCGCCATCGCGACGGCGGCCGCGGCCGCCACCCTCGCGCTCGCCGCCCCCTCGCCCGCTCACGCGGCCCCCTTCGCCCCCACCCCCGGAGCGGACGGCGTGGGCGACCCGCTGTATCCGACGCTCGGCAACGGCGGCTACGACGTCCGCCACTACGACCTCGCCTTCGACTTCACGCCGGTGACGTACGACTTCGCCGCCACCATGAAGATCCGGGCCCGGGCCACCCAGGACCTGTCGTCCTTCAACCTCGACGTCGACTCGCTCGCCATCGACGCGATCGAGGTCGACGGTGCGCGGGCGACCTGGGCCCTGCGCCCCGGGAAGACGGGCCAGGAGCTCACCGTCACCCCGGCCCGCCCGCTGCGCGAGCACCGCTCCTTCGACGTAGAGGTGACGTACCACGGCAACGGAAAGACCAAGCCGGCCGGACTGCCCGGCTGGCGCCACATGTCCGACGGCGGTTTCGCCTCGGCGGCCCAGGCGTCCCGCGCCGACACCTTCGCCCCCGTCAACGACCACCCCTCCGACAAGGCGACCTGGACCTTCCACCTCACCGCGCCGAAGGGCTGGACCCCCGCCGCGAACGGCAACCTCACCGGCCGCCGCGACGCCCCCGGCACCAAGCGGACCTGGGACTTCTCCCTCAAGTCCCCCATGGCGCCCGAGCTGTTGGGCATCTCCGTCAACAAGCAGACCTATGTGTACGGGCGCGGCCCGCACGGCGTGAGACTGCGCCACCTCGTGCCCGAGGACCAGCAGGCGAAGTACCGCCCGATCGTCGAGGAGACCGGCGGGCAGCTCGCCTGGCTGGAGAAGACCCTCGGCGTGCGCTACCCCTTCGACACGTACGGCGTGCAGATCGTCCGCGACGGCTACGGCGACGCGCTGGAGAACCAGACCCTCTCCCTCTTCGGCCCCGGCTGGTTCGAGCGCCCCACCTACTCCACCACCATGGTCCACGAGCTGACCCACCAGTGGTTCGGCGACTCCGTCACCCCCACCACCTGGCAGGACGCCTGGCTGAACGAGGGGCCCGCCGTGTTCTACGCGGCCCTCTGGGCGGAGCAGAAGGGCTTCCAGCCCATCGAGGAGAAGATGAAGGCCGCCTACGCCGAGCTCGACCAGGTCCGCAAGACCGACGGCCCGCCCGGCAAGCCCACCGGGCTCGGCGGCTTCAACATCTACGACGGTGCCGCCGTCTCCCTCTACGCCCTCCGGCAGCAGATCGGGCAGGACGAGTTCGACGCGGTCATGAAGGCCTGGCTCATCAAGCACCGGCACGCCAACGCCTCCACCGAGGACTTCGTCGACAACGCGGTGAAGGTGACGGGTGACCCGTCCGTCGGCACCTTCCTGCGCCACTGGCTCTTCGACCTCGACAACCCGCCCATGCCCGGACACCCGGACTGGGGTGCCGCGAAGTGAGACGCCGACCCTCCGCTCTCGTCGCGCTCTTCGCCGCGGCCGTGTCACTCGGCACGCTGATCGCCCCGCAGGCCGCCGCGCGGCCCGGCCCGCGCGTCCTGCACGCGGCACCGCGCGGCGGCGGCGACGCGTGCAGCGCCGCGCACCCCTGCTCGCCCATCGGCGCCCGGGACGTCGCACGCACGGTCACCGGGCACGACATACGAATACAACTGGCCGACGGCACCTACGAATTGACTGAACCACTGCACCTGGGCGCCGCCGACTCCGGGCGGGACGGGCACACGGTCACCTGGACGGCGGCGCCCGGCGCCCACCCGGTGCTCTCCGGGGGCCGCGCGATCGAGGGCTGGACGGAGAACCCGGAAGGCACCTGGACGGCCACCGCCCCCGAAGGGGTCACCCCACGGCAGCTCTTCGTCGACGGCCGCCGCGCGGTCCGGGCGCGCGGCGCGGCCTGCCCGGCCACCACCTGCGACGCCACGAAGGCGGGCATGACGGGCGCCGAGGCGACCGGGATCGCCGAGTGGCGGCGGCCGACCGGGGCCGAGGCGGTCATCAAGGTCCGCTGGCGGAACTACCGTTGCCGGATCACGGGTGTCCAGGGCGACCGCATCACGTTCGCGCAGCCCTGCTGGGCCAACTCGGCGAGCGGCACCAACCGCACGGGCCCCGCCTGGGACTCGACCACCGTCGACTCGCCCCGCTACCACGGCGTCGCCTTCTTCGAGAACGCCCGCGAACTCCTCGACGAGTCGGGCGAGTTCGTGTGGGACGCGGAGGACCGCACCGTCACCTACCTGCCACGGGCGGGCGAGAATCCGCGCCGCGCCCACATGGTCACCCCCGTGACCGAACAGCTCATGGTCCTCGACGGCGCCCACGACGTGCGCGTCGACGGCATCGGCTTCGCGTACGCCGCCTACCGGCAGCCCGACACCGACGAGGGGTACGCGGGCACCCAGGCCGGCCTCACCCTCACCGGCGCCACCGGCCCTGTCGACCACGCGGGCCGGTACTACACCAAGCCCGCCGCGGCGCTCACCGTGCGCGGCGGAGGCCAAGTGGCCGTCACGCGCGCCGAGTTCATGCACCTCGGTGGTGCGGGCGTCGTCCTCGAAGCGGGCACCAAGGACTCGTCCGTCACCCGCTCCCGCTTCACCGACCTGTCCTCCGGCGCGGCCTACATCGGCGACACCGAGCCGAAGCCCGGCCCGGAACTCGCGGGGGAGCGGAACACCTTCGCGTACAACACCGTGCGCCACACCGGAGTCGAGTACACGGACTCCGTGGGCATCTGGGCGGGATACGAGGCGGAGTTGAGCGTCGACCACAACACCCTCGACGACCTGCCCTACTCGGGGATCTCCGTCGGCTGGGGCTGGAACCAGCCCGAGGCACGCGAGTCCGTGCTGCGCGACAACCGCGTCACCGCCAACCGCATCACGAACGTCATGCGCGTCGAGCACGACCAGCACGACGGCGGCGCCGTCTACACGCAGGGCGCCCAGCCCGGCACGGTGGTCTCCGGTAACTACATCAACCGCTCGGCGTACGGCAACACTGAGCGCGACGGCAACGGCATCTACCTGGACGAGCAGTCCTCGTACATCCGCGTCGAAGGCAACGTCATCACCCGCGTCGGCTACAAATGGGTCTCCAACTGGGCCGACTACGGCATCCGCAACCACGCCACCGGCAACTGGACCGACACCGACGCACCCGCCCTCACCGGCACCGGCTCGACGATGCGGGACAACCACACGGAACTCGACCGGCTGCCCGCCGCGGCGCTGGCCGTGGCGCGGCGCGCGGGCGCCCACCCGCGGCCGGCCGAACAGCTCCGCCCCGACCTGGCGCGGACGGGCACGGCGACCCAGTCGTCGACGGACGGCGGGGCCCCGGCCGCGTACGCCGTCGACGGGGACACCAGCACCGACACCCGCACGCTCGCCGAGGAGGGCGCCTGGTGGCAGGTCGACCTCGGCGACCTGCGGCGGGTCGGGCAGGTCGAGGTCTGGAACGGTGCGTCGACGGCCACGGCGGACTTCGACGTACAGCTGTCGAGGACCGCGGACTTCACCGACGCCACGACCCGGCACGTCGCCGGGAAGGCGCTGCGTCCCACGCTCCTGGAGTTCGACGGGGGTTTCGACAGGGGTTTCGACAAGGGCGAGCCGGCCAGGTTCGTGCGGATCCGGCTCACCGGCACCGGGCGCGTCGCACTGGCACACGTGCTCGTGCATCCGTAGCGGGGTGCTCGTCCCACCGCGGCCGGGCGGCTGGACGAGCATGCACATGCCTCGACACGGGCGGGCGGGGCCGGGCAGACAGGGATCAAGCCCGTCCGCCCCACCGTCCCATCCGCAACACCTGCTCAAGTGAAGCGAAGGAAGTTCCATGACCGACCTCCGTCTCGGCGTCCTCGGCTACGGGCTGCGCGGCTCGCTCGCCCGCACCGCCCACCGGCCCGGCGCGGGCTCACGCGTCACCGCGCTGGCCGATCACGACACCACAGCCCGGGCGGCGGCGGCCGTGGCCTTCCCCGGCGCGCTGATATCCGGCGACCACCGCAAGGTGGTCGAGGCCCCGGACGTCGACGCGATCGTCGTCCTCACCCCCGACCACACGCACGCGGCTCTCGCCTGCGAGGCGCTGCGCGAGGGCAAGCCCGTCTTCGTCGAAAAGCCCCTGGGGACGAGCGTCGAGGCCTGCGACGAGATCCTGCGCACCGCCCACGAGACGGGCACACGCCTCTACGTCGGCCACAACATGCGCCACATGCCCGTGGTCCGGCTGATGCGCGACATCATCGAGCGCGGCGAGATCGGCACGGTCAAGACGGTCTGGGTGCGCCACTTCGTCGGCTACGGGGGCGACTGGTACTTCAAGGACTGGCACGCCGAACGGCGGTACACCACCGGCCTGTTGCTGCAGAAGGCCGCCCACGACATCGACGTGCTGCACTGGCTCGCGAACGGCTGCACGCGGCGAGTCCAGGCCCTCGGGGACCTCATGGTCTACGGCGACAACCCGCACCGCCGCGAGCCGGGCGAACCGAAGACGGACGACTGGTACACCAAGGACGGCCACTGGCCGCCGCACACCCAGCGCGACCTCAACCCCGTCATCGACGTCGAGGACGTCTCCCTGGTCAACATGCGCCTGGACAACGGCGTCCTCGCCGCCTACCAGCAGTGCCACTTCACCCCCGACTACTGGCGCAACTACACCGTCATCGGCGACGCGGGCCGGCTGGAGAACTTCGGCGACGGACCCGGCGGCGCGGTCAAGGTGTGGAACGCGCGCCGGTCGTCCTACCGAGGGGACGCGGACGCGGAGTACCCGGTGCCGGCCGTGCAGGACGAGGGCGGGCACGGCGGCGCGGACCCGCTGCTCATCGACGAGTTCGTACGTTTCGTACGCGAGGGAGCGCGCACCGACACGTCGCCCGTCGCGGCGCGCATGGCGGTGGCGACGGGAGTAGGGGCGACGCAGTCGCTGCGGGACGGCGGCACGCCCCGCGAGGTGCCCGGCCTCGACCCCGAGCTGACCGCCTATTTCGAACGTGGTCAGACCCACTGAACCCCAGGGCCTGAAGGAAAGCTGCGGCGGCGCTTAAGAAATCCTCGATGGACCGGGGCGCCGCCGTAGGGAAGATTCCTGTGTCGTCGGGGGAAGAAGCGACGTACGACAGGAGCCGTAGCGTTGAAGGCGCTGGTCAAGGAGAAGGCGGAGCCCGGTCTCAGCCTGAAGGACGTGCCGGAGCCGGTCATCGGCCACGGCGATGTCCTCATCAAGGTGCTCCGCACCGGGATCTGTGGCACCGACCTGCACATCCGGTCCTGGGACGGCTGGGCTCAGCAGACGATCACCGCGCCGCTCGTGGTCGGCCACGAGTTCGTCGGCGAGGTCGTGGAGACCGGCAGGGACGTCACCGACATCAAGGCCGGCGACCGGGTCAGCGGCGAGGGCCACCTGGTGTGCGGCAAGTGCCGCAACTGCCTGGCAGGACGGCGTCACCTGTGCCGCGCCACGGTCGGCCTCGGGGTCGGGCGGGACGGCGCCTTCGCCGAGTACGTCGCGCTGCCCGCGTCGAACGTGTGGGTGCACCGCGTTCCCGTGGACCTAGACGTCGCCGCGATCTTCGACCCGTTCGGCAACGCCGTGCACACGGCCCTCTCCTTCCCGCTGGTCGGCGAGGACGTGCTGATCACCGGCGCGGGCCCGATCGGCCTGATGGCGGCGGCCGTCGCCCGGCACGCCGGCGCCCGCAATGTCGTGGTCACCGACGTCAGCGAGGAGCGCCTGGCGCTGGCCCGCAAGGTCGGCGCCGGCCTCGCGCTGAACGTGGCGGAGTCGACGATCGCCGACGGCCAGCGCGAGCTCGGCCTGCGCGAGGGCTTCGACGTCGGCCTGGAGATGTCCGGCAACCCGCGCGCGATGCGCGACATGGTCGCCAACATGACCCACGGCGGCAAGATCGCCATGCTCGGCCTGCCCGCCGAGGAGTTCGCCGTCGACTGGTCGCGGATCGTCACCTCGATGATCACCATCAAGGGCATCTACGGCCGCGAGATGTTCGAGACCTGGTACGCGATGTCGGTGCTGCTCGAAGGCGGCCTCGACCTGGCCCCCGTCATCACGGGACGGTACGGCCACCGCGACTTCGAGGCCGCCTTCGACGACGCGGCGAGCGGCCGCGGCGGCAAGGTCATCCTCGACTGGACCGCCTGACCACCGCCCTGCGCACCGGCCCTCCGCCCCTTGAACTCCTGAACTCCTGAAGGAACCAACCATGTTCGACTCCGTACGCGAAGACCTCCAGGCCACCCTCGACGAGATCCGCACCGCCGGCCTGCACAAGCCCGAGCGCGTCATCGGCACCCCGCAGTCCGCGAAGGTCGCCGTTACCTCCGAGGGCCGTCCCGGCGAGGTCCTCAACTTCTGCGCGAACAACTACCTCGGCCTCGCCGACCACCCCGACGTCGTCGCCGCCGCGCACGAGGCCCTGGACCGCTGGGGCTACGGCATGGCCTCCGTCCGCTTCATCTGTGGCACGCAGGAGGTTCACAAGGAGCTGGAGGCGCGCCTGTCCGCGTTCCTCGGCCAGGAGGACACGATCCTCTACTCCTCCTGCTTCGACGCCAACGGAGGCGTCTTCGAGACGCTGCTCGGCGCGGAGGACGCGGTGATCTCCGACGCCCTCAACCACGCGTCGATCATCGACGGCATCCGGCTGTCCAAGGCGCGCCGCTTCCGGTACGCGAACCGGGACATGGCGGACCTGGAGCAGCAGCTGAAGGAGGCGTCCGAGGGCGGCGCCCGCCGCAAGCTGATCGTCACCGACGGCGTCTTCTCCATGGACGGCTACGTCGCCCCGCTCTCCGACATCTGCGACCTCGCCGAGCGCTACGACGCCATGGTCATGGTCGACGACTCGCACGCCGTCGGCTTCGTGGGCCCCGGCGGCCGCGGCACCCCCGAGCTGCACGGTGCGATGGACCGCGTCGACATCATCACGGGCACCCTGGGCAAGGCCCTCGGCGGCGCCTCCGGCGGCTACGTCGCGGCCCGCGCCGAGATCGTCGCGCTGCTGCGCCAGCGCTCGCGCCCGTACCTCTTCTCCAACACGCTCGCCCCGGTGATCGCGGCCGCCTCGCTGAAGGTCCTCGACCTGCTGGAGTCGGCGGGCGACCTGCGGGAACACCTCGCCGCCAACACGGCTCTCTTCCGCTCGCGGATGACCGAGGAGGGCTTCGACGTCCTGCCCGGCGACCACGCCATCGCCCCCGTCATGATCGGCGACGCTGCCGTGGCCGGACGGATGGCCGAACTGCTCCTGGAGCGCGGCGTCTACGTGATCGGCTTCTCCTACCCCGTGGTCCCGCAGGGCGCCGCCCGCATCCGCGTCCAGCTCTCCGCGGCCCACTCCACGGAGGACGTGAACCACGCGGTCGACGCGTTCGTCGCTGCGCGGGCCGAGCTGGAGGGCTAGACCGTTTCCGACTGCGTCACCGCGAAAGGCCCGACCTGGCCGACCGCCGGCCGCTGACCGCCGGCCGGTCGGCTAGGTCGGGCCGACCGCGGCCTCGATATGGGCGAGCTGCGCGGCGAGGATCTCCTCGAACGCGGCACGGCGGTCCGCCCCGAGGGGACGGACGTCGCGGGCGAAGTGGGCCAGGGTCGGGAAGCGTTCGGGGTCGGCCCCCAGAACCGCCACGCGGAACAGCTCCATGCCCTGTTCGTACTCTTCCGGTGTGACGGTACTGGCCCCGGCCTCGGAGGAGATCAACGCGGCGATGAGGACCGCGATCCGGTGATAACGCCCCGGGATCTCCTCGTCGGGCAGCCCCGACGCGCGCAGGGACCGCAGCACCTCTTCCATGACCAGCCGGGAACCGGTGCCACTCGATGCGTAGCGTCCCCAGACCGCGGCGAGCTGAGGCTGCTGCCCGAAGGCCTCCCTCACATGCAGGGCCAGGGAGGTGATGCGCTGCTTCCAGTCGCCCTCGGCGCGATAGTCGTCCATCGCGGCCAGCAGAATCCGGTCGGCGACCGCGCGCATCAGCTCGGTCTTGCTGCGGAAGTGCCGGTAGAGGCTGGAGGAATCGGTCCCGAGGGCCGCGGCCAGTTTGCGCACGCTGAACGAATCCGCGTCGCCCGTGCGCAGCAGCTCCGCGGCCGCATCCAGGATCTCTTCGGTCGACCAACGCCTTCGGCCTGTCATCTTGCTCCTCTCGCCCACTCTCATCCTATCCGTGCGTGTGAAGTAGTGCACTTGGTGTTGCACGCACCGCGTGCATAATGAGGACATGGGTGTGCCGGGCGGACCGGGATGCCCTTCGTGCCCCGTTGCCCGGGCCGAGCGGCCGACGCGGCGCGCACCCCCGGGGATGACGAAAGGACGTATGCCGTGAGGAAACCACTGGATCCCACCGAGCTGAGTGCCGCCCTGGAAAACGTCCACCGCGCCGGGATACCGGGCCTGTTCGCCGAGGTGCGTGACAGCGACGAGGTCTGGCGCGGCGCCGCCGGGGTCGCCGATGTCGTCACCGGCCGCCCCGTCACCGCCGACATGCGGCACCGGGTGGGCAGCATCACCAAGACCTTCACCGCGGCCGCGGTTCTCCAGCAGGTGGAGAGCGGCCGGATCGGACTCGACGCGCCGATCGGCCGGTATCTTCCGAAGCTGGTCCCCGGAGAGCGCGGGGACGTGATCACCGTTCGGATGCTGCTCGACCACACCAGCGGCCTCGCCGAGTATCTCCCCTACGCCTACCCCTCCCTCAAGGCGCTCCCCGTCGTGGCGGACACCGGGCCCCAGAGTCTGGACGACCACCGGCTCACGCGGTTCGACCCCGCCGAACTGATCGAGATGGGAGTCACCGCGCCGGCCGTCGGCACTCCGGGCGGCACGCCGGGCGTGTACTCCAACACCAATTACCTGCTCCTCGGCGAACTCCTGGAAGAGGTGACCGGCACCACGGCCGAGCAGTACATCACCCGGAACGTCATCGAGCGCGCCGGACTCCGCGACACCGAACTCCCCACCGGACCGTACGTCGACGGACCGCACTCGCAGCTCTACGAGGCGTGGTTCGGCATGATCGACCCGCCGCGCGACTACAGCGTCTACGACATGTCATGGGTGGGTCCGGCAGCCGCGCTGATATCGACCGTCTCGGACCTCAACCGCTTCTTCGGCATGTTGCTGGCCGGAGAGATCGTCGGGCCGTCGTCGCTGGCGCAGATGCGACGCACCGTCCCGGTCATCTCCCAAGAGGGAAGGACGATCGACTACGGCCTCGGCCTGCACCCGATGCAGGGCCCCGGTCAGGACATCTACTGGGGCCATGGCGGCATGGTCTGGGGTGGTGGAGCACTGGCCATGACCCGTGCCGACGGCAAGAGGCAGATGGCTGTCGCGGTGAACCTGCAGAGGTGGCACAGGCTCGACTCCTCCGGCAAGCCGCAGCCTCACCCCATCGACGACGCGCTCGCCGCTCTCTACCGCGTGGCGATGTCGGACTGACCGGACCGAGTCCCGCGGCGTCCGGCTGTCGTACCGTCGAACCCAGCGCTACCGGGAGGACTTCTGATGCGCAGGGTGACCTGCTCGATGGGCGTCTCGGAGGAGATCGAACGGTTACGGGCCGAGCCCGGGAAGGGCGACATCGCGATCGGCGGCGCGCGCCTGGCCGCCGAGGCGGCGGCGTCGGACCTGATCGACGAGTACCGCCCCCGTATCCACCCGGTCCTGGTCGGCGGCGGCATCCCGTACTTCCCCCGCCATGAACGCCGAGCCAACCTGGAGCTGATGGAATCCCACGCCTTCGCTTCGAAGGTGGTCCGCCTCCGCTACCGAGTCGCACGCTAGGGCTGCGCCACGTTCGGCCCCCTCCGCCCCCTCCGCCCCCTCCGCTCCCTCCGGCGCCCTCGGGGGAGGGGGCGCGAGGCTGAGTTTGTTCAGGGGCGCGGGGAACTGCGCGCCGGCCCCAACCCGCCCGCGGGTCACGCCAAACGCAAGCCCCCCAAGGCGCCCCTGGGGTCACCGGCCGGCGCCGCCGCGGCGAGGGCCCCGCCCCACCGCTACGGATGAGCCCCCCGTAGGGGAGAATCACCGCATGATCGAAGCACGGCGCCTGCACATCCTCCGTGCCGTGGCCGACCACCGCACGGTCACGGCCGCCGCCGCCGCGCTCTACCTCACCCCGTCCGCCGTCTCCCAGCAGCTCACGGCCCTGGAGCAGGAGACCGGCCACCGCCTGGTCGAACGGTCCGCGCGAGGCGTCCGGCTCACGGCGGCGGGCGAGATCCTGCTGACGCACACCAACGCGGTCCTGGCCCAGCTGGAGCGCGCCGAGGCGGAGCTCGCCGCGTACAGCTCCGGTGAGGCCGGCACCGTGACCGTCGCCGCCTTCGCCACCGGGATCGGCCTGGTCGTCGCCCCCGCCCTGGCCCGCCTCGCCTATTCCGCCCCCGGAATCCGCGTCCGCGTCCAGGACGCGGAGGGTGACGCGAGCCTGCCGATGGTCCTCGACCGGCAGGTGGACGTCGCCGTAGCCGTCGAGTACCGGGGCGCGCCGGGCGCGGACGATCCGAGGCTCACCCGCGTCCCGCTCTACGCCGAGCCCTTCGACGCGGTGCTCCCGCTCGGCCACCGGCTCGCGGACGCGGAACGCGTGGCCCTGGCGGAGCTCGCCAAGGACGCGTGGATCGGCCCCTTCGCAGGCAACCCCTGCCACGACGTGGTCGTCCTCGCCTGTGAACAGGCCGGGTTCCAGCCGACGTTGGAGCATTGGTCGGACGACTTCAGGGCGGTGGTGGCCCTCGCGTCGGCCGGCGCGGGAGTCGCCCTCGTGCCCCGCTCGGCCCTGCGGGGCATGGACGTGTCCGGGGCGGTGGTGCGCCCGGTGGAGGGCGCGGCCCCCACGCGCAGGGTGTTCGCGGCGGTGCGGTGCGGCGCGGAGGGGCATCCGCTGATCCGCCCGGTACTGGACGCGCTGGGCGACGCGGCGGCCTGAGAACGCACCGAGCCGTCGTAGCACCCTGGGCCGTCGCACCGCCCTGGGCCGTCGCACCGCCCTGGGCCGTCGCACCGCCCCGGGCCGTCGCAGCACCCCGGGCCGTCGCAGCGCTCCGGGCCGCACCGCCCCGAGGCGCGCCGCCCCAAGTCACACCGTCTTGACGGAGTTGCCGTCGATGACGTGATCCGCCCCGGTGATGCCGGCGGCGACCGGTGACCCCAAGTACGCGATGAGCGCGGCGACTTCGGCCGGCCGTACGATCCTGCCGATGACCATGCCCGCGGTCTCCGGGAGGCCGTCGATCAACTGCTCCTGAGGCAGGCCCATGGACGCGGCGAGCTGCGCCCCGTATCCGTCGGGGCCCTCCCACATGTCCGTGCGCACGGGGCCGGGCGAGACGGTGTTGACGCGTACGCCCCGCGGCCCGAACTCCTCGGCGAGCGCCTTGCCGAACGCGGTCAGCGCGGCCTTGGCGGTGCTGTACGTGACCGGTCCTGCGTGCGGGGTCCTGGCGCTGGTGGAGGAGACGTTCACGATGGCGCCGCCACCGCCGAGGGTGAGGTGGGGGAGCGCGGCCCGTGCGGTGCGGACCGCGGCGAAGAAGTTCAGGTCGAACGCGTCGTGCCACTGCTGCTCGGTGCGGTCGAGGAAGCCGCCCGTCCAGCCCGCGTCCGCGTCGCCCCCGCCGACGTTGTTGACGAGGAGGTCGAGCCCGCCCAGTTCGGCCTCGGCACGGTCGACCAGGCGTGCGGGGCCGTCGGTCGTGGACAGGTCCACGGTGATGCCGGTCGCGCCGGGGGCCGCCAGTTCCGGGGTGATCGTGCGGGCGGCCGCCACGACACGCATGCCCTCGTCGAGCAGCGCGGCCACGGTGGCCAGTCCGATGCCCCGGCTCGCCCCGGTCACGAGGGCGGACCTGCCGGTCAGCTGCAGATCCATGAGTCCCGCTTTCGTCGTTTTCGGCCTTTACTGGAGGCCCGATTCGGCCAAAACCCCCAAGATGCTCCCGATCAGGACATTTGGGGGCCCGTTTCGGCCGTGGGTCAATAAGAAGATTGCCATGTACAGGAGTCTTACAGGATCGTCGTCGTGCAAGCGCGAAACGAGTCCCGGTAATGGCCTCGTAAAGCGGTCATGTACGGGCCGGAATGAGGAGAACTCGAATGTCGAGAACCAAGAGGATCGCGCGTTCCGCAGCCGTGGCGCTGGCCGCGGCGGCCGCGTTCACCATGACGATGCCCGCAGGCAACGCATTCGCCATCGACCACGTCGAATGCCGCGGCGGCGAGAACTTCTTGAAGATCTGGTCGCACAGCGGCGGCCGTCAGAGCGTGGACTGCTACGCGAACCGCGGGCGGACCTCCTTCGGCGGGTGGTGGGTCGACAGGATCTCCACGGGCAACAACGACCTGATCTACTACGACGCCAATGGCGACTCGGTGAAAATAAACCGGTGGACCGACATCACGTTCCCGAGCCGCCCGCCGAAGGTGAACGACATCGAAATCCTGTGACGGCTCGATGACTCGATGACGCGATGTCCCGGAGGTCCGGTGGTCATATCCGCACCATGGCTATTCTCGGATTCTGAATTCCCGGTGGCATTCGTGTGACGCCGGCCGCGCCTTTACCGGGCGCGGCCGGTATCGGCGTTATATGGGCTCCCCCCTGATCCTCCTCCTCTCGGACCTCCCCCCCCGTCCGCGCATCCGTTACTGTGCCTCGCCTGCGGTTCGCCTGCGGTTCGTCTGTGGGGCGTGGTCTGGCGGGGGCGCCTTGGGCGGGTCCTGTGCCTGCGGTTCGTCGGTGGGGCGGGGCCGCGGGGGTATGTACGTACTCGCTATCCCTGCGTCACGCCTCAAGTCCAAAGACGCCACAGTGTGCTCGGTGCTCCGTGCGCACATACCCCCACGTCCCCTCCGGCCGGTTTCGCGGCTGCGGCCCGGTGGGGGTTGCCCGCGCCCGGTCCCACGTCCCCTTGGGAGCGCGTGCGGCTGCGGCCCGGCGGGGGTGTCTGAGTCCGGTCCCACGTCCCCCTTGGGAGCGCGTGCGGCTGCGGCCCGGTGGGGGTGTTTGTGGCCGGTCCCGCGTCCCCTCGGGGAGAGTCGCGGCTGTGGCCCGGTGGGGGTACCCCCGTGTGACTCCCGCAGGGCGGGTCCCAGGGTGCGCGGTCCTGCGCGGCAAGAACTCGGGTTCGGCCTCTTGACCCTGCGGTCAGCCAGTCATTAGCGTGGCGGGCGGTCTACCAGAAAGCGCTTTCTGATCCCGCACCGGTCCACGCAACTGTCTCCCAAGTTCGCCGCACGCCAGGGAATGTCAGGGGAGTTCACCGTGAGTCAGAGCGCACTGTCGACAACTCCCGTGCAGACGGCGGGCGTTGTCGACCGACAGCGGCCGGACATCCGGCAGCGCGCGGCCGAGGCGGCCGAGAAGAGCTGGCGTCCCCTCGCGCTGCTGGTCGTCTGCTTCGTCGTCTGGTGGCTGGTCGCCGCCACCGAGATGGTCGAGGCCTATCTGGTGCCCTCGCCCGGCGCCACCCTCGACGTCATCCTCGACAAGCCCGACTACCTCTGGCAGCACAGCTGGGTCACGACGTACGAGACCCTGATCGGTTTCGTCATCGCGGTCGCCGTCGGCATCCTCTCCGCCGTCCTGATGGTCGCGTCGACGACGGTCGAGAAGACCCTCTACCCCATCCTCCTCTTCGCCCAGGTCGTCCCGAAGATCGCCATCGCCCCCCTCTTCGTCGTCTGGCTCGGCTTCGGCATCGCACCGAAGATCCTCATCGCCGTCCTGATCGCCTTCTTCCCCGTCGTCATCTCGATGGTCACCGGACTCAAGGCCGTCGACCCCGAGATGCTGCAGCTCTCCGCCACCATGGGCGCGCGGCCCTGGCAGACCTTCCTGAAGATCCGCTTTCCGGCGTCGCTCCCGCACCTGTTCTCCGGCCTGAAGGTGGCCGTGACGCTCGCCGTCACCGGGGCCGTCGTGGGCGAGTTCGTCGGCGCGAACGAGGGCCTCGGCTATGTGATCCTCCAGGCCAACGGCAACCTCGACACCCCGATGCTCTTCGCGGGCCTGCTCGTCATGTCACTGATCGGCGTGGTCCTGTTCGTGCTCGTCGAGATCGCGGAGAAGCTGCTGCTCCCGTGGCACGCGAGCCGCAGGGACCAGACGGCGACGACCGCGTACTGAACGGTACTGAACGATCGTCACGTCGCCCCCTCCGCTCGCCCCCCGTCCCGCCCCTCCACCTCATCCCCGTACGCGAGAAGGGCCGTCCCATGCACGCGCGCAGACTCCTCACCGGCCTCGTCCCCCTGGCGCTCGTCGCGGTGACCGCGACGGCCTGCGGTGGCGACGACAAGACGAGCACCAGCGCCTCCGGCGAGAAGCTGGACAAGGTGACCCTGACGCTCAACTGGTACCCGTACGGCGAGCACGCGCCGTTCTACTACGGCAAGAAGCAGAAGATCTTCGAGGACCACGGCATCGACCTGGAGATCAGAGCCGGGCAGGGTTCCCAGAAGACCGTGCAGGCGACGGGCGCGGGGCAGACCGACTTCGGCTGGGCCGACACCCCGGCCGTGCTCGCCGGCGTCGACCAGGGCGTCAAGGTGAAGAGCCTCGGGGTGTTCCTGCAGACGACCCCCGCCTCCGTGCAGTCCTTCGCGGCCGAGGGCGTAGCGTCGCCCGCCGACCTCAAGGGCAAGACGGTCGCGGGCACGGCGGGTGACGCGCTCACCAAGACCTTCCCGATCTTCCTGCAGAAGAACGGCATGGAGATCTCCGACGTCAAGGTCCAGAACACCGACCCCGCGGGCAAGATCGCCGCGGTGATATCCGGCAAGACGGACGCGCTGCTCGGATACGCGAGCGACCAGGGCCCCACGATGCGGAGCAAGGCCGAGAAGGACGTCTCGTACCTGCGCTTCTCCGAACATGGCCTGAACTTCTACTCCAACGGCCTCATCGCGGGCGCCAAGACCCTCCAGGGCAGGGGAGACCTGGCGAAGCGGATGACCGCCGCGGTCAGTGAGGCGTGGGCGGCCGCCGAGAAGAAGCCGGGGCCCGCGGTCGCGGCGATGGAAGGGGCGTCCGAGCAACTCCCGCCGAAGGGCGTCCTGTCCGAACAGTTCAGGACGACGCTGACGTTGCTGCACACCGACGCCACCGAGGGCAAGGCGCCGGGCGCCAACACCGAGGCGGACTGGAAGCAGACCATCGAGGTCTTCTCCGAGGCGGGCATGGTCAAGAACCCCAAGTCCGTGACGGAGTACTGGGACTCGGCCAAGGGGGTCAAGGGGTGAGCATGCCCAACGACGCCACGCTCAAGAAGGTCCGGGACGGCGGGAAGCAGGGCCTTTTGGACACCGCAGCGGCCGCGCCCACGCCGGCGCCCGCCGTACGGCTCGACGACGTCGCCGTACGCTTCCGTACGAAGAAGAAGGACGTCACCGCGTTGCGCGACGTCTCGCTCGACATCGGCACCGGCGAGTTCGTGGCGCTGGTCGGCCCCTCGGGGTGTGGCAAGTCGACGCTGCTCAAGCTGGTCGCGGGGCTGCTCGGGCCCTCGTCCGGCGAGGTGCTCCTGGGTGGCGAACGGGTGCGCGGGCCGCGGCCCGACATCGGTTACGTCTTCCAGCGGGCCGCCCTCCTCGACTGGCGCTCTGCGCGGCGCAACATCCTCCTCCAGGCGGAGATGCGCAAGCTCCCCACGGAGTGGGCACGCGCGCGTGCCGACGAACTGATCCGCATGACCGGGCTCACCGGCTTCGAGGACGCCTACCCGCACGAGCTGTCCGGCGGCATGCAGCAGCGGGTCGCACTGTGCCGCGCGCTGCTGCACGAGCCGCCCGTACTGCTCATGGACGAGCCGTTCGGTGCCCTCGACGCGCTCACCCGGGAGCAGCTGAACGTCGAGCTGAACCGCATCTGGCGCGAGACCGGCACCACGGTGCTCCTGGTGACGCACTCCATCGCCGAGGCCGCGTACCTCGCGGACCGCGTCGTGGTGATGAGCCCGCGCCCGGGCACGGTCACGGAGGTCATCGAGGTCGGCCTGGAGGCGGACCGGGGGTACGCCGAGACACTCGCCTCGGTCGAGTTCCGCGAGGCGACGGGGCGGATCAGGGAGCTGCTGGGCGCAGTCTCCGCGCACGAGTAGGAGAACTCCGCGCACGACTAGGGGAACTCCGCGCAGGACCAGGAGGACTCCGCGCACGACTGGAGGCGCGTGTCCGCGATGTGGTCCACAGTTGTCCGTCATCCCATATCAGGGATAGCGTGCCAGATATGGAACATGATGGAGTCGACGCGCGCCTCGCCGCCCGGCTGTCCGAGCTGCGTGCCGAACGCGGCTGGTCCCTGGGTGAGCTGGCCGAGCTGAGCGGGATCAGCCGCTCCACCCTGTCCCGCGCCGAACGCGCGGAGATCAGCCCCACGGCGGCACTCCTGAACCGTCTGTGCGCCGTCTACGAACGGACCATGTCGCAGCTCCTGAGCGAAGTGGAGGCGGAGCCCGCGCAGTTGGTGCGCGCCGTCGACCAGGCGGTATGGGCCGACGACGAGGCGGGCTTCATGCGCTGGGCCGTCTCGCCGCCCCGCTCCGGGATGCGTGCCGAACTGGTCGAGGGCCGACTGCAGCCGGGCGCCGACCTCGCCTACGACCGCCCGCCCGTACCCGGCCTGGAGCAGCACATCTGGGTGCTCGAAGGGTCCCTCGAAGTCACCGTGCAGGGCGAGGCCCACACCCTGCGCACCGGAGACTGCCTGCGCTTCCGGCTGTGGGGCGCGTCGCGGTTCCGCTGCCGGGGCGAGGACGCCGTGCGGTACGCGCTCGTGGTGGTGAAGCCATGACCGGTGAAGCCGTGACCGGCGTCCGCACGGAGACGGCGACTCCGCCCGGAACACGCCTCGTACGCCTGGACGCCGCAGGGCTCCACGACGCCGCCGACGGGCTGGCCGACCTGCTCGTCGACACGGTTCGGGGCGGAGCGTCGCTGGGCTTCCTCGCGGATCTGGACCGGGCGGCCGCGGCGGCCTGCTGGCGCGGGCTCGTCCCGGCGGTCGCGTCCGGCAACGTCGCCGTCTGGGCGGTCCGCGACGAGGGGCACGACGTCCGACGCGTCACCGGCACCGTCAGCGTCGCCTTCACCGACAAGCCCAACGGCCGCCACCGCGCCGAGATCGCCAAGCTGATGGTGCACTCCTCCGCACGCGGGCAGGGCCTCGCCCGCGTGCTCCTCACCGCGGCCGAAGAGGCGGCGGCGGAGGCGGGCGTGACCCTCCTCGTCCTGGACACCGAGACCGGCAGCCCCGCGGAGTCCGTCTACAGGAAGGCCGGCTGGACCATGGCCGGGACCATCCCCGACTACGCGGCGGACCCGTCGGGAGCCCTCCGCGCGACAACCCTCTTCTACAAGCGGCTCGGCGCCGACAGCATCGACGCCGAGCCGGACCGCCCGGCGCGTCAGTAGCGCAGCGCCGCCAGATACGCGTAGCTGTTCCGTGCGGTGGCGAACGGATCGGCGGGGGAGTCGTGCTCGACCAGCCACTGCCGGACACCGCCCACGCGCGCGTGGGCGAACATCGCGGCGAAGTCGAGCGTCCCCGAACCGACATCGGCGAAGCCGCCGTCGGCCGCCATGTCCTTCACGTGCAGCGCGGGGAACCGCCGCCGGTGACGCCGGAAGTACGTCGACGGATCGGCGCCGCCCTTCACCGCCCAGTACACGTCCAGCTCGAAACCGACCAGTTCGGGGTCGGTCTCCGTGAGGAGGACGTCGTACAGGTTGGTGCCGTCGACCACCACATGGTCCGTGCCGTGGTTGTGGAACAGCACGGGGCCGAGCCCCGCCTCCCGCGAGGCGCGCCCGATCCTGTTGAACTGCCGCGCCGCCTCACGGAATCCACCAGGCGTGTGCAGCGCGCCGGGCAGACTCGGCACCACCGGCCACTTGGCGCCGAGGGTGTGCAGGTCGTCGAGCGCCTGAGAGAGCCCGCTGCCGGTGAGGGTGGGGTACGCGACGTGCTCCAGGACCGCCCGCAGTCCCGTGGCGTCGAGCATCCGCCGGATCCCCGCGGCGTCGTACCCGTGGCGGCCGCTCACCCCCACGGTCGCGTACCCGATCGCGGAGAGCTGCTCCAGGGTGCCCGCGAAGTCCCGCGCCAGGGCGTCGCGCATCGTGTACAGGTGCATGCCGATGCCGCCGCGCGGGACGCGTCGCTTGTGCGCCCGCTCCGCCGCCCGCGCGGGCAGCGCCCCGCCGGCCGCCGCCACGAGCCCCAGCGACGTACCGAGGGACGCACGCAGGAAGGTACGTCGGGCCCCGTCGACGGCAGACGCGTTCGAAGATCCGGTCATGGTCGTCCTCACTTCGCCGTGATCCGGACAGCGCCGGTCGTCGTGTCGCCCTTGTCGTCGGTGACGGTCAGATGCGCGGTGTACGTCCCCGCGCGCGCGTACGCGTGCTCGGCGCTGCCGCTCTCCGCGCCGCCGGGCTTGGAGTTGTCACCGAAGTCCCAGTGGTACGAGGCCGCGGTGCGGCCCGCCGGGAGCTTCACCGTGCTCGTGAGCTTGACGGCGAGAGGCGCCGGGCCACTGCCCGGTGCGGCCTTCACCGTCACCTTCGCGCCGGTCTTCTTCTCGACTCCGGGGCCGTTGAAGTGCAGCCAGTCGACCGTGAGGAGGTCGGGCTCGCCGGACGACCACTCGGGGTTGGTGAAGACGGCGTACACCGTCGTCGTGCCGTCGTGGTCGGCCAGATCGGTGGTCGGCGAGACGAAATTGCCCCAGCCGCCCGTGTTGGGCACGCTCACCTTGCCGAGCAGCTCACCCGTGGGAGACCCGGCACGGAACTCGACGTCGCCGCCGAGGCCGCCCGACGCCGCACCGACGGTCACGGAGTCGACGCCCTTGAGGTGCACCGGGTCGAAGGAGACCCAGTCACCGTCCTCGATCTCGATGAGCCGCTTGCCGCCGGACGCGTCCGCGCGGTCGCCGGTGTCCGCCCCGCCGTGCGCGCCGCCCGTGGCGGTCCGGTGCTCGGCCTCGCGGAAGGAGGTCCGCAGCGTCAGCGAGGCGGAACCGGTCAGCGCGGGCACACCGCTCGCGCCCTTGTCCTCGTACTGCGCGGTGATGCCGTAGTACAGGTTCTGTCCCGGACCGTGGCTGTCGCCGGCGTCCGTCACGATCTCGCCCGCGCAGCCGGTGTAGTTGTCCAGCGGGTGCAGATGGGTGTCGTGTCCCAGCTGGGACTGGACGACGACCCGGTCGCAGTCGATCCGCCGGTCCTCCCGGTCCGTCACCTCGACCTTGAACGGAATGGTGTCTCCGAAGCGGAACATCCCTCCGTCCGGCGGCTGTTGGATCGTCACCTCCGGTCTGGTGTTGCCGACCGTGATGTCCCGCACCGCCAGAGCGCTCAGCTCCTTCGGCCCGGTCACCTTCAGGCGGGCGGTGAACCGCCCCTTCTCGGTGTACTTGTACGTCGGGTTCGCCTCGGTCGAGTCGGTCGTGCCGTCGCCGTCGAAGTCCCATGCGTACGTGACGGGAGTGCCGCCCGGCAGTCCCGACCCCTCACTCGAGAACTTGACGGTGAGGGGCGTACGGCCGTTGTCGGGCGTCGCGGTGACCCGGGCGTCCGGGAGGCGGCCGTCCGCCACGTAGTCGATGCGGTATATGCCCGCGCCTTCGTTGCTGCCGCCGCGGCCCGTGCCGCTGCCGAGGCCGAAGTCGATGACGTACAGCGCCCCGTCAGGACCGAAATCGGCGTCGAAGGGCTGGTTCCACTTCATGTCGGAGAAGACGGAGTTGATGGACTGCAGATCGCCCGCCTTCGCCGGCGGGAAGCGCGGGTCGGTGAACGACTGGTCCTTCTCCTGGATCGAGAAGGTCTTGAACCACTGCCGGGTCAGCT
Source organism: Streptomyces sp. NPDC093510 (assembly GCF_040683555.1). Lineage (NCBI taxonomy): Bacteria > Bacillati > Actinomycetota > Actinomycetes > Kitasatosporales > Streptomycetaceae > Streptomyces > Streptomyces sp. NPDC093510. The sequence goes on along the minus strand of NZ_JBFBEE010000007.1, from coordinate 188,351 downwards.
CGTAGGCGAGCCACTTCCCCTCGAAGTACTCGGGGAACTTCGTCTTGTACGTGTTGGCCGCGTCGTAGTCGTAGACGGGACCGCTCATCGGGCCGCCGCCGCCCGTGCCGAGTTCGGGGAACTCCTTCGACTCGGAGTAGGCGTACCAGACGTCCGCGGGCTCGGCGGGCGGGAGTTCGCGCAGGCCGGTGTTGTTCGGGGAGTCGTTGACGAGCTTCGCGCAGTCGAACTTCGCCTTCGACGTCTTCGTCGCGAAGTCGTAGTCGTTGAACGGGGTGTTCTCGCCGACGCAGTAGGGCCAGCCGTAGTTCCCGGCCTCGGTGATCCGGTCGAACTCGACCGTTCCCTCGGGCCCGCGGTCGGCCACGGCCTTGCGCGCATCGGGACCGTAGTCGGCGATCAGCAGGGCCCCGCTGATCGGATCAGTCGTGATCCGGAAGGGGTTGCGCATGCCCATCGCGTAGATCTCGGAGCGCGTCCTCTCCGTTCCGGCGGGGAAGAGGTTCCCCTCGGGCACGGCGTACGTTCCGTCGTCCTTCGGTGTGATCCGCAGGATCTTGCCGCGCAGGTCGTTCGTGTTCCCGGAAGTGCCCTGCGCGTCCCAGGCGCGGCGCCCCTCGCGTTCGTCGATCGGCGCGAAACCGTCCGACGCGAACGGATCGGTGTTGTCGCCCGTCGCCACGTACAGATCACCCTTCTTGTCGAAGGCGATCGAACCCGCCATGTGCGAATTGGCCCGGCCCTCGCCGCGCCACGTCGGAATCGTCAGGAGCCGCTTCTCCGACGACGCCGCGACCTTGCCGCCCGCCTCCGTGAAACGCGACAGATTGATGCGCTTCTCCGTCTTGTCGGAGTGCAGCAGATAGAGCCAGTGGTTGTCCTCGAACTCCGGATCCAGCGCGAGTCCGAGCAGCCCGTCCGACTGGCTCGTCATCTCCGGTGTGTACGCGAAGTCGAGGGCCGTGGAGACCTTGAGCGTCTCCTGGTCGATGATCTTCAGCTTTCCGGTGCGCTGGACGAAGAAGACCCGGCGGTCGGGCGCGACGGCCAGTTCGAACGGGTCGGCGAGGTCGGCGGTGGCGAGCGGAGTGCGCTGGAAGGCGCCCGTCCTGGTCGCCGTGCAGTCACCCGGCCTGTCCCCCGCGGCCCACTGGATGCCGCCGAGGATGTGCCGCAGGAAGCCCTCCTCCTGGAAGGCCGACTTGGCGTGCCCGCCCGCCGTGTACCAGGAGCGGCCGCCGTCGTAGTTCTGGCACCAGGACCACGGCTGGTCGACGCCCTCGTCGAGCCCCGTGACGCCGTCGCGCACCTTGACCTGCGCCAGGGTGTGCACCTTCCCCGTGGGATTGGCGCGCCAGTTGTACCACTCCTCCGTCCGCTCCCAGAGCTCGGGAAGCCCCTTCGTGGACGGGTGCGCGTGGTCGAGCACCTTGATCCGCCCCTTCTGCACGGCCGGATGCTTGTCGAAGATCGCGCCGACCAGGCCCTCGTACCAGTCCCAGTCGCGCTCGCTCGCCGACGCGGCGTGCAGCCCTACCCAGCCGCCGCCGGCCCTGACGTACTTCTGGAAGGCCGCCCGCTGCTCCGCGTCGAGCAGATCGCCCTTCTCGGGCGTCGAGTTGGTGTTGTTGAACACGACGGCCTGGAAGCGGGCGAGATTGGCGGCGGTGAACGCCCCGGCGTCGTCGGTCGCCTCGACCTCGAAACCGTGCTCACCACCAAGCTTCTTGATCGCCTCGACCCCCGCCGGGATCGAGTCGTGGGCGAAGTTCGTGACCTTGGAGAAGACCAGGACACGGAAGGCCGGCGCGGCCTCGGCGCGGGGCGGGGCCGCGATCCCGAGACCCGCGACGAGCGCGAGCAGGGCGACGAAAACGAGCAGGGCTCTCGGTGCGCCTCTCGGCGCTCCCTTCGGAGCCGCGGAACTCATGGAACTCATGGCGCTCCCTGGGCTGGCTTGGCTGGTGGCCGGCTGCCGGTCGCCGGGTGTGCGGTGAGTTGCGTCGGCCGCTAGAAGGCGCCATCGGCCAGAAAGCGCTTTCACGAGGCGGAAAACAGGGTAGGTTCCGGTTCCGCGGAGGGTCAATGGGGCGGACGGGTCCGTACGGGGCACGCGGCGCCGTACGGGTCACGAGGCACCGTACGGGCCGCGAGGCACCGGACCGGCCGCGAGGCACCGGACGGGTCACGCGGCCACATCGGCCCGCATGACGTCCCGCGCGTGGGGGAGGCTCGCCCGAAGAGAACCAGTCGCACTCCCAGGGAGCCCGCAGCGATGCCCGACCGAGCCGAAGACACCACCGCCCCCGCCGCGTACACCGCGGGACTGCTCAACGCGGCGGACGGCGTGCCCGTCGCCACGTACACCTGGCTGCCCGCCGACGGCAGGCCGCGCGCGTACGTGCAGATCGCGCACGGAGCCGCCGAACACGCCCTGCGCTACGACCGCTTCGCCCGCCACCTGACGTCGCACGGCTACGGAGTGGTCGCCTCCGACCACCGCGGCCACGGCGCCACCGCCCAGGCCACGGGCGGCTACGGAGTGACCTCCGAAACGGCGGGCCCGGAGGGCGCCGACAGCTGGCGCGCGATCGTCGACGATCTCAAGGCCATCGGCGACCAGGTGCGCACGCTGCACCCCGGTGCCCCGTTCTTCCTCCTTGGGCACAGCCTCGGCTCGCTGCTCGCGCGGGACTACGCCCAGGAGTACGCCGACGGGCTCGCCGGTGTGATCCTTTCGGGCACGTTCCGCTCGCTGCCCGGCGCCGAGATCGAGGGGTCCATCGCCCGCCTGGAACAAGAGATCGCCGAACACGGCCGGGCGGCCCCCTCGTCGTACGTGTCGGACCTCTTCGCCTCGTTCAACGACCCGTACACCCACCGCACCGGCTTCGAGTGGCTCTCACGGGACGAGGCCGAGGTCGACGCCTACGTGGCCGACGAACGCTGCGGATTCGGCTTCTCGGCGGGGCTCTCCCTGGACTGGGTGCGCGCCGTCCGCAAGATCAACGACCCGCGCAACATCGCGCGTGTGCCCGCCGATCTGCCGATCCACATCGCGGTCGGCGAGCAGGACCCCTGCAACCAGCGGATGACGCTGGTCCACGAGCTCCTGGAGGACTACCGGTACGCGGGCGTCGAGGACCTGACGTGGAAGGGGTACCCCGACGCACGCCACGAGATCCTCAACGAGACCAACCGCGACGAGGTCCAGGAGGACCTGACGGCGTGGCTGGACAAGCGGGTGCTCTGAAGTCCGGGGCGGCTTGAGGCCCGAGGCAGCTTGAGGCCCTGGGCACGTTGAAGCCCGAGGCTGTCGGCGGGCGGCTGCCGGCGGGCGGCTGTCGGAGGGTGGCTGTCAGTGGCGTTGGCTACGGTTCTGGCATGTCGAAGTCCAGATCCCGTGCCCGCGTCACCTCCGACGACGTGCGCCGCATCGCCCTCGCCCTGCCGGAGACGGTGGAGAAGACCGCGTGGAGCATGCCCACCTTCCGCGTGGCCGGAAAGATGTTCGTGACGGTCCCCGACGACGAGACGTCCTTCGCCGTGCGCTGCCCGAAGGTCGAGCGCGACGAACTGGTCCTCGCCGAACCGGACAAGTTCTGGGTCGCCGCCCACGAGGCCGGCTCGGCCTGGGTGCGGGTGCGTCTCGCGGCCCTGGACGCCGACGAGCTCATGGACATCCTGGCCGATTCCTGGCGCCAGGCCGCGCCGCCCCGACTTCTGGAAGAACACCCCGAGTTGGGCGTCGCTCCCACGGGCTGAGGGGGCGAGGGAGCTCCTCGGCCGCACTACTCGGGCGTCGAGCGCAGATTCGGGCGTCGAGCGCAGATGGAGAGCGCTGTCTGTGCTCCATGGCATGATCCCACCACTGCCGTCGGGGAGGGGTGGGGTCAGGGTGCCGTCGGGGTCGGGAGCGCAAGTGGAGCACCACCGGGAGGCCGGGACCGACCGGGGCATCTGGTCGCGGGACTTCGGACTGTTCTTCGCGGCCCGTGCCGTGGCGAAGCTGGGCGACACGATGCTGCCGGTCGCCCTCGCCGCCGGGCTGCTGCGGCACGGGCACGGTGCCGGGGCCGTCGGACTCGCGATGGCCGCCACGACCGTCTGCTTCGCCGGTCTGGTGATCTTCGGCGGGGTCTTCGCCGACCGCTTCAGCACCCGGCTGCTGATGATCGCCGCCGACCTCGTCCGGCTCGGAACCCAGTCGCTCGCGGCGGTCTTCTTCTTCACCGGGCACGTCGTCCTCTGGCAGATCTGCGCGATCGGCGCGGTCAACGGCGCGGCCGCGGCCCTCTTCCAGCCCGGCGTGGCCAGCACGGTCCCGCGGCTCGCGGCCGACGTGCAGAAGGCCAACGGCGCGATACGGGTGGCGGAGTCGACCGCGTCCCTCGCGGGACCGGCGGCCGCCGGCGTCCTGGTCGGCCTCGCGTCCCCCGGCGCCGTCTTCGCCGCCCACGCGGGAACGTACGGGCTGAGCGCCCTGTGCCTCCTCCTGCTCCGCCTCCCGCCCGCACGCCCCGGATCACAGCCGCACAGCAAGGGCTTCCACGCCGACCTCGTGCAGGGCTGGCGGGAGTTCCGGTCCCGCACCTGGCTGTGGGGCGTCATAGCCGTCTTCAGCGTGCTGATGATCACGACCACGGGGCCGACCGTGCCGCTGGTGGCGACCCTCGTCGTCCAGGAGCACGGCTCCGGCGCCTACGGCCTGGTCAATTCCGCCCTCGGGGCGGGCACCGTCCTGGGCGGCCTCCTCGCCCTGCGGCTGCGCCCCCGCCGCATGCTCCGGGCCGGGGCGATCGCCCTGATCGCCTACAGCGCCTTCCCCGCGTCGGTCGGGGTCCAGCTGGGCGTTCCCCTGATGGCGGCGGGCGCGGCCGTCGCGGGCGCCGGTCTCTCCTTCTGGGGAGTGATGTGGGCGACGAGCGTCCAGACGCAGGTCCCGCCGGACGTCCTCAACCGCATCCACGCCTACGACGTCGCCGGGTCCCTCGCCATGCTCCCGGTCGGCCAGGCGCTCGCCGGCCCCGCGGCGAGCGCCTTCGGCGCCGAGACGGTCCTGATCACGGGCGGCGTGATGACGCTCGTGGTGTGCGCCGGCCTGTTCTCCGTACCGGCGATCCGGGGCCTGGTCCGCGCCGACGCGCCCACCCTGGTCGGACCGCGGCCGGACGTGCGCGAGGACTCCCGTGTCCGTGGCCGGTGACCCGGGTCACGCGGCGTCCCCTCCGACGGGTGAGCGATCACGGGTCGGAGTGCGGTATTGTTTCGGTGCACGTTCGGCCGGGGGAAACCCCAGGTCACACGGGCAACGGGACGTGGCGCAGCTTGGTAGCGCACTTGACTGGGGGTCAAGGGGTCGCAGGTTCAAATCCTGTCGTCCCGACTCGTGAGAGTCGCAGATCAGGGACCGTTTCAGAGCAATCTGAAACGGTCCCTTGATCGTTTTTGGGGCCCAGTTGGGGACGGGACCGTCGTCCTTGACCGCGTCAGCGGGTGACCACGGTGGGGCTCGGCAGGGAGCGTGGGACGCGCGGCGTGCGGAGATGGATATTGCGGTGAGCTTCCTGGGCGATGGTGCGCGCCCGTCCGCGTCGTGTCGGACCGATGCGGGCGGAGAACGCTTCTAGTCTTGCCCTGGTGCACCCGTTCATGACGGCAATCAGCCTCCGGGAGGTGCGGTGGCCCAGGCACCACACGCCGCTTCTGCAACCGCTTCGGTGATGGAGAGATTCGATCCGCAATGCGGCGGTGGTCCAGGAAGTCCGGGCACGCGGCGTCCGCGGGATGCATCGGGAGATCGACCTGACGGTGCAGGGCGTCGTGCGGCAAGCCCTGGACGACACGGTCGAGGAATTCGGGGCCCTCAATGTGCTGGTGGCCCTGCGCCCCCAGGCGCAGGCCGCCTACGACGCCTCGAAGGTGGCGGTGCACCAGCTCACCCGTTCCCTCGCTGCGGAGCGGGCCGCGAACGGCGTCCGCGTCAACGCACTGGCTCCCGGCTACGTGCGTACCGAGATGACCGCTGCCGACGACCCACGGTCTTCCTCGCCGGCGAGGCTTCCGCCTCCATGACCGGCCAAGTCCTCTGCATCGACGGCGGCTGCACCGCCGTGTAACCGGATCGACCGGTCGGAATGTCTGTCAACTGGTGGAGGAGGCACGCACGATGGAGCGCACCGCAGATGTCGCGGCGCTGCGGGGGCTCGCTCCGCCCGCCGCCGTGGTCTTCGACTGCGACGGCACCCTCATGGACACCGAACCGTTCGCCGACGCGGCGCGCGGCGCTGTCTTCACCCGCAGGGGACACGTCTACGACGAGGCGGCCCGCGGTGCCCTCATCGGCCTGTCCACGACCCAGGGCGGTGAGGTGATGTCCCGCCTCTTCGGCGGCAACGCATCCCGGCTCGCCGAAGAACTCGCCGAGGAACTCCTGTCCGCCGTCGCGGTGGGGGCACAACCGATGCCCGGTGCGGTGGACCTGGTGCGCCGGTCGGCCGCCTTGGTGCCGGTCGCTGTGGCCAGCAACGGCCCTCGCCCACTGCTGGACAAGACGCTCGCCCAGGGCGGCCTGGCCGGATGGCTCCCGATCACCGTCTCCGGGGACGATGTCGAGCGACCCAAGCCACACCCCGACTGCTACCTCGCAGCTTGTGCGGCCCTCGAGGTGCCGCCAGAGAGATCCTTGGCGGTGGAGGACTCATCGGTCGGCGCGCAGGCCGCCAACGCGGCGGGAATGGTCGTGCTCGGTGTGGGCAGCCGGGCGCACTGCCCACACCTGCACGCCTACGTTCCTTCTCTCGACGACCCTGCGCTCCAGTGCTGGCTCGGCACCTGGTAGCCCCGCCCGTTCGGCCTGTGGCTTCGAACTGGTCGGCCCCCGTCGGCGTGCAGGGCGGGAGCGGGGCCTGCGTTGTGGCCCTGTGTTGAATGAGGCGTTCCCCCCACCTGGGCCTCCACGGCGAACCCTTCCGCGCCTGCCTCGGCGCAGTGGCCCACCTGACGACGGCCGGCCATCCCGGCCGCGACATCGGAACGCGCTTCAGCCGTCGGTGAACTGCGGCGCGTGCTCCTCGCATCTCCGCAGCCGGCTGCTGTGCTGCGCGCATGGCAGATCAGCGGCAGTGCACGGTCGTGCGGACCGGGCAGTACGAGGGCGTCCAGGGCGGCACGTTCGGTGCGGGCATCAGCGCCCAGTCGGCGGGGGCCGAGCGGTTGTGTCTCCACCGCCTGGTGATGCCCTCGGGGACCCGAGGCCACCCTCACCTGCACGAGGGTCACGAGTCGGCCGTCTTCATCCAGTCGGGCCAGGTCGAGGTCTGGCACGGGGAGGGCCTGACGGAGCACGTGATCCTGCGGGCGGGCGACTACATCCACATCCCTGCCGACACCCCGCACATGCCGGTGAACACCGGTACCGAGGACATGGTGTGCCTGGTCGCGCGTACCGACCCCGACGAACAGGAGGGCGTCCGGCTCCTGGGCCTGCCGGCGTGGCTCGAGGACCTGGTCAGCCGGCTGCCCGTCGGGGCCGGCTGAGCCAGCCGCGATCCCGCTGCTCGCCGATTGCGCGATGGGGGGGCAACCGCTGGGCCGAACGTGGGAAACGGCGGGGGCGCGCCTGTTCATCACGCGGAGGTTCTCTGCATCATCGGCTCCGGTTGAGCGCGCGAAGGGCGACGGAATTCTCATGGTGACCGGAGTTGACCGCGTCGGCACCCGGCAGCGGCTCGGTGGGCTGCTGCACGAGGCCGCCGAGAACGGCTGTGCGGTGATGGCCTTCAACGTGGTCGGCCCGGAACGCGGCGGGCTGAGCGCTCTCGTCCGCTTCACCGTCGCCGCCGAGGACCCGTCCCGGCCGAAGCCGGCACCCGCCCCGTCGAAGCCGGCACCCGCCCCGGCCGAAGAAGGACTGGCGTCCGCCCGTGCCGCCGGCCTGGTCACCCTCGGAGTCCCGCCCTGTCCGACCCCGCCTGCCCGACCCCGCCTTCCCGGCCGGCCTGCTCCTCGACTCCCTGCAAGCCCCCGCGCTCACTCGCTGGACCGCTGCCTGGAACGGCTGACCGAGCAGGAACCCGTATCAACCAGAAAGTACACACATGGGACTGGCATACCTGCGCTCGGACGCGGACCGGGCGATGGGCGTCGGCATGGGCCGCGTACTGGCGCGGGAGACCGTCGGCTGCGGGAAGGACATGGCCCTCGCGATGCGCACGGCGCAGGGGACGAGCAAGGTGACCGCGCCCTACTGGATGGGCCGCCGCTTCCTCGGAGCCGCGGGCCGCCCGCTCGCCGACGACACCCCGCTGTCGCTGAGCTTCCTCACCCCTCGGCAGACGGCCCGCGTACGCATCCGCAGGAACCAGAGCGATCTGCTCATCCTGTGGCAGATCTTCCTGAAGCGCTTCTACGAACTCGGCGTCCATTACCGGCTCGACGAGGACATCGACACCCTCGACACGATCGTCGACCTCGGCGGCAACACTGGCCTCGCCGCGTCCTACTTCACCGCCCGCTACCGCCCCCGCACCCTGCTGACCGTGGAGCCGATCCCGCAGAACCTGGCCGTCCTGCGGCACAACGCGGCCCTGTCCGGACTCGACTGGAAGATCGAGCCGGCGGCCGTGGCCGGGGAGTCCGGCACGGCGGACTTCACCGTCAGCGCGTTCTGGGACACCTGCACCGCCGTGCCCGCGGTGGCCGCTCTGCGCCGCAGTCGCCCGTACCGGCTGGAGAACGTGCTGGCCCGTCCGGACATGCGGGTGCCCGCGAGCACTGTCGGCGAGGTGTTCACGAAGCACGGCATCGACCACGTCGACCTGCTCAAGGTCGATGTCGAGGGCAGCGAGGCCGAGGTGTTCGCCGAGGTCCAGCCGTGGATGGAGCAGGTCGAGCGGATCGTCCTGGAAGTGCACGACAAGTACATCGACGGCGAAGTGGTCCGGGCCACGATGCGCGCGGCCGGGTTCCGTCAGGTACCGCCGCGCGTCCCGGAGCCTCCCGGTTTCAACCCGGTCGAGCTGTACGTGAAGTCATGAGCGTCACTCCGGCACCGCGACGCACAGCGGTCCCTCTCGTGTGTGCCGGTGCCGGTGCCGGTGCCGGTGCCGGTGGCGGAGGTGAGAAGGGCAGGGTGCAACCGGCACGGCCTTCGGTTGTGTCCTTGCAGGCAAGAGCGCCGGGTGAGGTGTCGTCGACAGGACGTGACGTGACGGTTCATCAGGCAGCGCGGGAGCCGACTTCGGGGGAGACAGGCGTATGGAACGCAGGGGATACATCGGGACGGCGGGAGTCGTCGTGGCGCTGGCGGCGGGGAGCGTCATGGGCACGGCCACCGGGGCGGCAGCGGCTGCGCCCGCAGCCGCTGCCGCGTACAACAAGGTGTGTGGCAGCGGCTACAAAGTCGTCAACCAGATCGACATCGGACAGGTGGGAACGTCCTATCTGACCTACAACTCCGCGACGGGAAAGAACTGCGCCGTGACCATCCGCAGCACCCCGGGACCCGCCGTCCACATGTACGCCTGGGTCCAGCGGGACGACACCAGGGACTATGCGGATGACGACGGCTACTACCGCTCGTACGCCGGCCCGGTCTATCTCGATGCCAGGGGTCACTGTGTCTCCTGGGGTGGTGTGATCGCCGGTGAGTCGGCCGACAGGAGCGGCACCAACTGCGGCCGGATCACCCGGTGACACGCACCGGCCCGACTGACTGAGGGACTGGTGTCGCGGCTACGCCTCGCTGCTCCGGGAGCGTCGTACGCCGCGGCGCCGCAACCACAGCGGCAGTGCGAACCAGCAGAGGGCGAACCACAGCATGACCCCGCCGACGAGGGTTTCGGCGAGAGGGCCCGGGACCACGATGCGCAGGATCAGCAGGAGCGTGCAGCCGATGGTCAGCGCGAGGAGAATCATGCCGCACATCATCAGGCGGCCCGCGGTCTCCACCACCTCGTCCTTCATGCGCTGGCCGGACAGGAAGCGGTGGATGGAGACGGGCGCTATCAGTGATCCCGTGGCCGACGCGCCCAGGACCACAGTGATGACGTAGACGACGCGGTCGAACGTGTCCAGCTCCCGGAACAGGGGAGTGAACGCCACGCTGAGCAGGAATCCGAAGAGGATCTGCACACCTGTCTGGGCGACCCGTGTCTCTTGCAGGATCTCGTGCCAGCGGCGGTTGACCCGCTCGCGCGCGGATTCCGGCGCTTCCGCACCCTCGTTCCGTGCTTCGGCACCGTCGTTTCGCGCTTCGGCGCCATCGTTGCGTGAGCCGGCTCCGTTGTTCCGCGAGCCGTCACCGTGGTGACGCGGACAGCATGCGGTGTGCTCGTTCTCGTCCGCCGACTCGGCCGACCGCTCCGTCATGGTCATGGCATCCTCCCGTTTCCAGAGAAACCGGATGCCCCGTGAGGCCCTTCCCAAGCAGGCCGCGGGGGTTCACAGGCGGCGCGAGGCCCTCGCGTCGGAGCCCAGGAACAGGGAGAACAAGGTGAACCAGCCCCCGCAGCAGCAGTCCCCGCCCGGAACCACAGGACAGATGCGTCCCCGGCCCGACCACGGCGAGGAGACGTACCGCGGCTCCGGCCGGCTGTCCGGGAAGAGCGCCCTCGTCACCGGAGGGGACAGCGGTATCGGGCGAGCCGTGGCCATCGCCTTCGCCCGCGAGGGCGCCGACGTCCTGATCTCCTATCTCGACGAGCACGACGACGCCCGCGAGACGGCACGCTGGGTGGAGCAGGCCGGCCGCAAGGCGGTCCTGGTCCCGGGCGACCTCGCGGAGCCGGAGCACTGCCGCGCGGTGGTGCGCACAGCGGCGGAGACCTTCGGCCATATCGACGTACTCGTGTCGAACGCGGCGTACCACATGACCCGCGACACGCTGGAGGACATCCCCGACGACGAGTGGGACCACACACTCGCGGTCAACCTGAGTGCGCTGTTCCACCTGTGCAAGGCGGCCGTTCCCCACATGCGGCCGGGGGCGTCGATCATCGCCACCACCTCCGTCAACTCCGACATGCCGCCGCCGCAACTGTTGCCCTACGACGTCACCAAGGCCGGCATCGCCAACTTCGTCGGGGCCGCGTCCCAACTCCTCGCGGACAAGGGCATCCGCGTCAACAGCGTCGCGCCGGGCCCGATCCGGACGCCACTGATTCCCGCGACCCTGCCGGAGGAACAGGTGGAGGGCTTCGGGCAGGACGTGCCGCTGGGCAGGCCGGGCCAGCCCGCCGAAGTGGCGCCGGTCTACGTCATGCTCGCCTCCGACGAAGGCAGCTACGTCTCCGGGGCCCGCATCGCGGTCACCGGTGGACAGTCCATCCTGTAGGCGGCTGCCATGGGCTGGTATCCGCTGCGGCTCACCACACCGGTCAAACAGCACCTCTTCGGCGGCCGGGCCATCCCGGACCGGCTGGGGCGCACCGGCCTGCCCCCGGGCCGGATCGCCGAGACATGGGAGGTCAGCGATGACGAAGTTCATCGACGCGGCGGGGCCTCTGCCCGTGCACCCCGACGACCGCGCCGCGCGAAGCCAGGGCGAGCCGAATGGCAAGACCGAGGCGTGGCACATCCTCGACGCCGAGCCGGGCGCCACCGCCCTGGTCGGCGTGCGGCCGGGCGTGACAGCGGAAGAGCTGCGACGCGCTCTGCTGGCGGAGGACTTCGACGCCGTGATGCGCCGCCTGCCCGTGCGTGCCGGGGAGACGTTGTACGTCCCGGCCGGCACCCTGCACAGCTTCGGCCCCGGGACGCTCGTCTACGAGATCGAGCAGACCTCCGACCTCCAGGAGCACGCGATGCGTCACCGCATGGAGGACGGGTCCGCACTCTCCGACGAACAGTGGCACGCCAACATCGAGGCGCTCCTTGGGCAGTGGAAACCCGATCGGCGGCCGGATTTCGTCCCCGGCCTGCGCCTGCCCGTGGACGACGGCGTCGACCGGGTGATCCTGTGCGCCGGCCCCTACTTCGCCCTGGAACGCTGGCGCGTACAGAGCGGAGCCGTGCTCGACCACGGCTTCGCCACCGCGCACATCCTGAGCAACGCGGGAGCACCGGCCACCATCACCTGCGGTGGCCGGGCGCTGGATCTCGACCGGGGGCAGACCGTACTGCTGCCCGCCGCTCTAGGGGAAGTGCGTGTCCACGGCGCCGCCGACGTACTGGCCGGCTACCTGCCCGACCTCGAACGCGACATTCACCGGCCGCTGGCCGCCGCCGGCTACGGGCCGAACGTCGTGGCCGCCCTCGGTGAGGACTCCCGTCGGCGGTGACAGGTTGGTGACGGGTTTCGGACAAGCAGCCTGGCGGGGCCGGACATTCCACCGGGAGCGGTATCTGCCATCGGCGCGCAGGGGTGAGGATCGCGCCGCCACCGCTCCGGTGGCCTTCGTACCAGGTGAGTTCCCAGGGGGTTGGCCATGACCACGCACATCCGGAACGTCAACAGCAAGCGGCCGGTGCGCCGGTGCCGGGCCCTGGCGGTCGCCGTGGCGCTGGCCGCGGCGAGCGCCACGCTGACCGCGCTGCCACAGTCGGCCCATGCGGCGCTGCCACAGTCGGCCCATGCGGCGCTGCCACCGCAGACCATCGCGGACCCGGTGCACTACTGGAACGACGTACTCATGGAGGTCGTCCGAAGAGAGGGCGGCGGCCCCGGCCCCATGGCCAGGTCCGCCGCGATGCTGAACGCCGCCATCTACGACGCGGAGTCCTCGTACCAGCTCAAATGGAAGGGCAGGATCACCTCCGAGCCCTACCTCCGCGCCGAGAAGTACGCGGGCTGGATCGAGGGGCCGGACGAGGAGGAGCGGGTCGTCGGACGAACGGCGTACAACATCCTGCTCGGGCTCTACCCCGGGCAGACCAATTACCTCGACGCGCGGTTCCGCGCCCGCTTCGGCACCGAGCCGACCGGGTTCGACCTCCTCGACACGACGATCGTCGGTCCGATGGTCAAGCAGATGCGGGATGCCCGTCACGCCGACGGTTCCGACAACGACGAGAAGTACGTCACGGACAACAAGCCGGGTGCCTGGCGGCCCACCAGCTACCCCGACATGGTCGACCCCAACTGCACCCGCGCCAGCCAGGCCGTGACTCCCTTCTGGGGTCAGGTCAAACCCTTCGCGCTGACTTCGGGCTCACAGTTCCGGCCGCCTACCCCGGGCCTGTACGGAACGTACGAGAAGCTGCTGGCCAGCGACGCGTACAAGCAGCAGGTCGAGGCGGTCCGCACGGCCGGCGCCGACGAGCGCACCGCCAAGACCCCCGTCGTCGACCGGACCCCGGAGCAGGAAGCGGTGGCCTGGTTCTGGGCGAACGACGAGGACGGCACGTACAAGCCGCCGGGGCAGTTGCTCCAGGCCACCCGTGAGGTCGCGACCCAGGAAAAGCTCGACACCTACGAGAACGCCCGTCTGTTCGCACTCGTCTCCATCGCGATGGCGGACGCCGGGATCGCCGTGCGGGACGTGAAGTACCTGACCCCGATCGACCTGTGGCGGCCGGTGTCCGCCATCCGCGACAGCGGCCTCGACCCCCAGTGGAAGCCGCTGCTCAAGACGCGGGCGGGAGTGAACGTCTCCCCGTGCTTCCCGGCCTGGGCCTCCGGACACGCCACCTTCGGCGCCTCCTGGGCGGGGGTGATGAAGCGCTACTTCGGCAGCGACGACATCGCCTTCACCATGACCACCGACGAACCGCAGTCCCCTGTCAAGTCCCGCTCGTTCACCAGCTTCAGCCAGGCCGCCCGGGAGGACGCCCAGAGCCGGGTCTGGCTCGGCGTCCACTTCCCCTGGGACGCCGAGGACGGACTCGTGCTCGGCGACAAGATCGCCAATCACGTGTACACGACCAAGCTGCGCAAGCTCTGACGTTCCGAGGACTTCCGAGGACTTCCGAGGACGTTCCGAGGACGTGCCTGCGGATGCGGATCGCGCTCCGCGCCCTGACCCTGGATGGGGGGAGTGCAGAGAGGCAGGTACGCCCATGACGGTCATGGACAAGCTCAAGCAGATGCTCAAGGGGCACGAGGACAAGGCCGGCCAGGGAATCGACAAGGCGGGCGACTTCGTGGACGAGAGGACCCAGGGCAAGTACTCCGACCAGGTCGACACGGGCCAGGACAAGCTCCGGGAGCAGTTCGGCAACACGGACCGGTCGCAGCAGGACCCGCCGCAGAGCTGAGGCGGGGGAGACCGCCACGGCCCCGCCCCTCCGCATGACGCGGAGGGGCGGGGCCTCCCTCTGTGTGGCTCCAACGTGGTGTCGTTAATGGCTCACGGTGGTGCCAGATGTGTGCCATGATGGCGTCAAGGGGTGGCGCACCCGGTCTCACAGGCCGAGAGGTGCGCTTCTCGGGGAGACAGCCGTCGAAGGGGTTGGGGACGTGGGGACAGCAGAGAGCCGGCAGCAGGAAGCACCAGGCGCCTGCGCCGCCTTCGCCCGGTTCGTGCTCTGCGGCGGCGGAGTGGGGCTCGCCTCCAGCTTCGCCGTGGCGGCCCTCGCCGCGTGGCTTCCCTGGGCGCTGGCCAACGCCCTGATCACGGTCGTCTCCACGCTCCTCGCCACCGAGCTCCACGCCCGCTTCACCTTCGGCGCGGGCGGCCGCGCGACCTGGCGGCAGCACACGCAGTCGGCCGGCTCCGCGGCCGCCGCGTACGTCGTGACCTGTGCGGCGATGCTGGCCCTGCAACAGCTGGTGGCGGCGCCCGGTGCGGTGGTCGAGCAGGTCGTCTACCTGTCCGCCTCCGCGCTCGCCGGAGTCGCACGCTTCGTGGTGCTGCGCCTCGTCGTCTTCTCGCGGAACCGTTCGCAGGTCGCGGCCACCTCCGTGCGTACCGCCCGTCAGGCGCACGCGGCCGTGGGCACCGCAGCGCTCTGCCGCGCCGCCTGACGGCCACGTGTCTGTGCCCCCGGGAGCGTCGTGCGTCCGGGGGCGGGGACGGGCGTCGTGCCCGGGTGGTCCGGGGCGTACGGGCAGTTACGCGGAAGTGTGCGCGAGCTCCTGGCCGAGGTGGTGGGCGAGCTGCGCGGGTGTCGGGTTCTCGACGATGGCGACCATGGCGATCTCCATGCCGGTCAGCGTCATCAGCGTCTTGGTGAGTTCGAGAGCGGTTAGGGAGTTGAGGCCGTTCTCGAGGAAGTTGCTGTCGTCGCCGAGGGTGGTGTTCAGGAGGGTGCCGGCCTGCGTGCGGATGGTGTCGGTGAGGAGCCGCTCGCGCTCCTCGGGGGTGGCCGCGGCGAGCTGCTTCTCCAGCTCGGTGGCGTCCTGGCCGGCGGTGTTGTCGGTGCTGGTCATGAATGCTCCTGTGTGAGTGGGGTGGTGGCGGGTCAGACCGAGGCGTGCGTGGTGTGGTCGTGCAGCCAGTAACGCGTGGCTTGGAAGGGGTACGTCGGGAGGTCGAGGGTCCGGGGGTGCGGTGTGCGCCGGACGAGCGGGGTCCAGTCGACGGTGCCGCCCGTGGTGTGGAGCCGCGCGAGGGCGGTCAGCAGGTCCCGTACGGCGGGCCTCTCCGGAGAGGGGGCGCCCATCTGGAGAAGCGTGTGGGTCCCGGGGTCGGGAAGTGCGGTGGCGGAGGGCGAGGTGAGGTGGTGGTGCCAGTAACCGGGGGAGTCGACGGGGAGATCGGCCGGGGCGGTGCCGGTGAGCGCGAGCGTGGGGGAGCGGAACGTGAGCTGCTTCAGCACCGGCTCGTAGGCGTCCGGCGGGGGCGGTTGCGCACCGTCGGCGCCGGCGGTGGCCGCGGCGTGGGCCGCGGCCAGGCGGCACGCGTCGTCGAGGGTCAGGACGCCGGCCGCGTACGCGGCGGCGATGTGGCCGACACCGTCCCCGGTGAGGGTGTGGGGACGGGCCCCTGTTTCGAGGAGCAGCCGGGCGAGCGCGGTGTGCGCCGCGAAGCACGTGGTGAAGGCATCGGCGGGCGGCGGGGACGTGAGGTGGGTGCCGAGGAGCGCGCGGGCTTCGTCGAAGGCGGTCGCGAAGAGCGGGAACGCCGAGTGGAAGTCGGAGCCGTCCCAGGGAGGGCTCTCGGGCGTGACCCCGTCGGAGGGGCGGCCGTCGAAGTGCCAGGCGGTCTTCTCGGCGCTGCTGCCGGTGGCGCCCCTGACCAGGTCGGGGTGGTCCTCTCCCGCTGCCAGGGCGCGGGCGGCGGAGAGCAGTTGGGCGTGGTCCGTGCCGGTGAGGACCGCGCGGTGCTCCAGGGGGCTGCGGGTGGCGGCGAGCGAGTAGGCGACGTCGGCCGGGGAAGGGGCGGGATCGGTGGCCGCCAGATGGGCGACGAGGGCCTTTGCCTGGGCCCGGAGGGCCTCGGGGGTACGGGCCGACAGGACCCAGGCCACCGGCGGTTCCGGCGATGAGGTGACGTCCGCCGCCTCGGCAGGGGCGGCGTCCGGTGCCGGGGGCTCTTCGAGGATGAGGTGGGCGTTGGTGCCGGAAGTGGCGAAGGCGGAGATGCCGGCGCGGCGGGGCTCCTCGCGGCGGGGCCAGTCGACCGCCTCGGTGAGCAGCTTGACCGCGCCCTTCTTCCACGCGGCGAGAGGGGTGGGGCGGTCGACGTGGAGGGTCGGCGGCAGGGTGCCGTGCCGGAGGGCCTGGACCATCTTGATGAGCGCGGCGGTTCCGGCGGCGCCCTGCGTGTGGCCGGTGTTGGACTTGACGGAGCCGAGCCACAGCGGCCGGTCGGGGGAGCGGTTGGCGCCGTAGGTGGCGAGGAGGGCCTGGACCTCGATGGCGTCACCGATGGGCGTGCCCGTGCCGTGCGCCTCGACGGCGTCGACTTGGTCAGGGGTGAGTCGCGCGTCGGCGAGCGCGGCGCGGATCACGTGCTGCTGGGAGGGGCCGTTGGGGGCCGCGAGGCCGTAGCCGGCGCCGTCCTGGTTCACCGCGGAGCCGCGTATGACGGCGAGCACCGGGTGGTCGTTCCGCTTCGCGTCGCTCAGGCGCTCCAGCAGGACGAGGCCGACGCCCTCGCCCAGGCCCATGCCGTCGGCCGCGGCGGCGAACGGCTTGCAACGGCCGTCCTGCGCGAGCGACTTCTGGTGGGCGAAGGCGTGGAAGGTGTGCGGCGTCGACATGACGGTGCCACCGCCTGCGAGGGCGAGCCGGCACTCTCCGCGGCGCAGCGCCTGGCAGGCCAGATGGAGGGCGACCAGGGACGACGAGCAGGCCGTGTCGACGCTGATGGCGGGGCCTTCGAGCCCCAGTGCGTAGGCGATGCGGCCCGAGACGAGGCTGCCGGAGGTGCCGCCGCCCAGGTAGGGCAGCAGCTCGTCGGGCGCGGTCTCCAGGCGTGTGGCGTAGTCGTGCCCGGTGGCGCCGACGTAGACGCCGGTGAGGGTGGAGCGCAGGGTGTGCGGGGCGATGCGGCCGCGTTCGACCGCCTCCCAGGCGAGGTGCAGCATGAGGCGCTGGAGGGGCTCGGTGGCCACGGCCTCGTCGGCGCCGATGTCGAAGAAGCCCGCGTCGAAGCCCGCCGCGTCGTCGAGGAAGCCGCCGAGCTCCGCGTACGGGCGTTCCTCGGGGAGCTCCCAGGCGCGGTCGTCGGGGAAACCGGTGACGGCGTCGCGTCCTTCGGACACCAGGTCCCACAGGTCGTCCGGGGTGCGGGTCTTGCCGGGCAGCCGGCAGGCCATGGACACGACGGCGATCGGTTCGTGCTGTGCGGCCTCGAGTTCGCGCAGCTGCCGCTGTGCCTGGTGCAGCTCGGCGGTCGTCCACTTGAGGTACTCGACGAGCTTCTCTTCGTTCGCCACGGGAATGGTCAGCCTTCCTGTTCTCGCGCGTGAAGCCTCAGGTGGAACGAGGTGGGACGAGGTGGGACGAGGTGGGCAGGCGGGAGCCGCGCGCTGTCCTTGTCAGGGTTGCCGCGGCTGCTTAAGCGGGTCTAACTCCTGCCTTGCCGCCGGGACGTGCCGCTCTCGCGGGCGGCGGCAGCTCGCGTGCCAGCAGGAGGAGGTCGGCGGCGATCTCGTCGGGTGCGCCGGCGTGCAGATCGTGGTCGGAGCCCGGGTACCAGCGCACGCTCGCCTGGTCCAGGGCCTCCTCGGCGGCGGCCACCCATGCCCGTACCTGGTCGGACAGTTGGGGTATGGCGGGAATGATGGGCAGCAGCCGGACCGGCACGGTGATCTTCGGGTACCAGTCGGCGGGGGCCTCGCGCTGGAGGCTCTCTACGATCGACATGACCTGTTCCGAGGTCAGGCGGGGGACGAGCAGGCCGTCCGGCCCGACGCGGTAGTCCGCGAGGCGCGCCTCGATGGAGGTGGACGACCACTCGGGGTGTGTGGCCTTCAGGTAGGCGCGCATGTCGGCGGCGCTGGTGGTGCCCTGCTGTGCGCGCCGCACCACGTCGGCGGTGCGTTCCCAGAAGGCACGCATCACCGGCCCGTCGAACTCGTACCAGCCGCCGTCGATCAGCGCCAGACCGGCCACCAGCTCGGGGCGTTCGGCCGCCAGGCGCAGGGCGAGGTGCGCGCCCCAGGAGTGCCCGGCCACCAGCGCGCCGGACAGGCCGAGGGCGGTGACCGCCTCGACCAGGTCCGTGACGACGGCCGCGTTCTCGTAGCCGTCGGGCGGCGCGTCCGAGTCGCCGTGGCCGCGGTGGTCGACGGCGTAGACCGGGTGTCCCGCGGTGGCGAGGCGTCCGGCGACCTCGTCCCACATCCGGGCGTTCGAGAGCATGCCGTGCAGCAGCAGGAACGGGCGGCCCGTGGCTCCCGGTGCGCCTGCGGGCCGGTGCCGGACGTTGAGGGAGACGGTCTGCGACACGGGGATGCGGAGGTTCTTCACAGGCGGGCCCTTGTGATCCCTTGTGCTGGGGGAGGACGGCGGGGACGGCACGCTCAGGGGCGCTGCGCGGTCGCGAAGATGTACCCCAGCTCGGGCATCTTGCCGAGGGCCGCCTGGTTGTGCAGGAAGAGCTCGTATCCCTCTACGCCGATGATGTCGACGTACTCGTCCCGGTGGGCGCGGATCCACTCGACGTAGCCGTCGTAGGTCTTGGCGGTCTCGCGGGTGATGTCGGTCAGTTCGAGGACCGTCCAGCCCGCGGCGCGGAAGATGTCGGGGTAGTCCCCGATGTCGGTGAGCGCGGCGTAGATGGTGGTGTCGCTGACGGTCGCGGTCCGCGGCCTGCTGGGGTCGGGGTTGAGGTACACCATGTCGGCGATCGGCATGCGGGCGCCGGGCTTCACGACCCGGTGGGCCTCGGTGAGGACCTGCTGCTTGTCGGGCATGTGGAGCATGGACTCCAGGGCCCAGCAGTGGTCGAAGGAACCGTCGTCGAACGGCAGGTTCATGGCGTCGACCTGCTCGAACCTGACCCGGTCGGCGAGGCCGGCCTCGCGGGCCCGGCGGTTGCCGCGCTCGACCTGGCGGGCGCTGACGGAGATGCCGACCACCTCGACGTCGCGGGCGCGGGCCAGCTGCATGGCCGGGGTGCCGTTGCCGCAGCCGATGTCGAGGACGCGGTCGCCGGGGGCGGGGTCGAGGCGGCGGATCATCTCGTCGGTCATCTGGACCATGGCCTCGTCGAAGGTGGCCTGCTGCTCGCCGCCGTCGAACCAGTAGCCGTAGTGCAGATTGCCGTCCCCGAGCTGAGTCATCAGATCGAAGACCTTGTGGTCGTAGTAGTGGCCGATGTCGCTGGGCTCGGGGGCGACGGTCTTGTTCACCGTCGGGGGCTTCTTGGTCGTCGCGTTCTCCGTCACCACCTCAGCGTCACCGCGCGCCGACAGGGGTCACAACCCCACCGCCGCCCCTCAACGGCCCCTACGGAGGCCCGTGGACCACCCCTAGGGGGCCGCGGGGTGCAGGGCCGGTTCCTGGGCCGGGGGCCGGGCTCTTGACGCGTTCTATACGGAACGGGTGGTACCGCGCCCAAAAAAACGAGAGTACGCTCCCACTAGATATTGAGCTCTCTTTAGGAGGTCGACTCCCGTGTCTGCTGATCTGGGTGCGCGACGGTGGTGGGCCGTCGGGGCTCTCGTACTCGCCTCGATGGTCGTGGGCTTCGATGTGACGATCCTGAGCCTGGCGCTGCCGGCCATGGCCGACGACCTGGGCGCGAACAACGTCGAACTGCAGTGGTTCGTGACGTCGTACACGCTGGTGTTCGCGGCCGGCATGATCCCCGCCGGCATGCTCGGCGACCGCTTCGGACGCAAGAAGGTGCTGCTCACCGCTCTGGTGATCTTCGGCTTCGCCTCGCTGGCCTGTGCCTACGCCACGGACTCCGGCACCTTCATCGGCGCGCGTGCGGTGCTCGGTCTGGGCGCCGCGCTGATCATGCCGACGACGCTGTCGCTGCTGCCGGTGATGTTCTCCGACGAGGAGCGTCCCAAGGCCATCGGAGCGGTGGCAGGTGCGGCGATGCTCGCCTATCCGCTCGGCCCGATCCTCGGTGGCTACCTGCTCAACCACTTCTGGTGGGGCTCCGTCTTCCTGATCAACGTGCCGGTGGTCATCCTCGCCTTCCTCGCGGTGTCCGCCTGGCTCCCGGAGTCGAAGGCCAAGGAGGCCAAGCCGTTCGACGTGGGCGGCCTCGTGTTCTCCAGCGTGGGTCTCGCCGCGATGACGTACGGCGTGATCCAGGGCGGCGAAAAGGGCTGGACGGACGTCACCACGCTGGTGCCGACCATCGGCGGCGTTCTTGCCATCGTCGTGTTCGTGATGTGGGAGAAGAGGGTGGCCGACCCGCTGGTCGACCTCTCGCTGTTCCGCTCGGCCCGGTTCACCTCAGGCACCATGCTCGGCACGGTCATCAACTTCACGATGTTCGGCGTGCTGTTCACGATGCCGCAGTACTACCAGGCGGTCCTCGGCACCGACGCGATGGGCAGCGGCTTCCGGCTGCTGCCGATGGTCGGCGGTCTGCTCGTCGGTGTGACGGTCGCCAACAAGGTCGCCAAGGCACTCGGCCCGAAGACCGCGGTCGGCATCGGCTTCGCACTCCTGGCCGCCGCCCTGTTCTACGGCGCCACCACGGACGCCGGCAGCGGCACCGGACTCGCGGCCGCGTGGACCGCGGCGTACGGCCTCGGCCTCGGCATCGC
This sequence comes from Streptomyces sp. NPDC093510, assembly GCF_040683555.1. NCBI lineage: Bacteria > Bacillati > Actinomycetota > Actinomycetes > Kitasatosporales > Streptomycetaceae > Streptomyces > Streptomyces sp. NPDC093510. Next base: position 167,288 of record NZ_JBFBEE010000007.1, on the reverse strand, counting down.
CCTGCCCACCGCCATGGACGCGGCCCTCGGAGCGCTCTCCGAGGACTCCGCCGGCGTCGGCTCCGGCGTCAACCAGTCCATCCGGACGCTCGGCGGCAGCTTCGGCGCGGCCATCCTGGGCTCCATCCTCAACTCCGGCTACCGCGGCAAGCTCGACCTCGACGGAGTGCCCGAACAGGCGCAGGGCGCGGTCAAGGACTCGGTGTTCGGCGGCCTCGCGGTCGCCAGGGCGATCAAGTCCAACGGACTCGCCGATTCGGTGCGCTCCGCGTACGTCCACGCCCTGGACGTGGTGCTCATCGTCTCCGGTGGCCTGGGACTGCTCGGTGTGCTGCTGGCGGTGGTGTGGCTGCCCCGCCATGTTGGTCAGAGCACCGCCAAGACCGCAGAATCTGAGCATGAAGCCGCAGACGCAGTCTGACCAGGGCAGAACAGTGCCTGGACTGAGAGAACGAAAAAAGGCCCGGACGAAGGCCGCGATCCAGCGGGAGGCGGTGCGCTTGTTCAGGGAACAGGGCTACACCGCCACGACGATCGAGCAGATCGCCGAAGCCGCCGAGGTCGCTCCCAGCACCGTCTTCCGCTACTTCGCGACCAAGCAGGACCTCGTCTTCTCTCACGACTACGACCTGCCCTTCGCCATGATGTTCCAGGCCCAGTCGCCCGACCTGACGCCGATCCAGGCCGAGCGGCAAGCCATCAGATCGATGCTGAAGGACATCACCGCACAGGAACTGGCCCTGCAACGCGAGCGCTTCGTGCTCATCCTCTCCGAGCCGGAACTCTGGGGGGCCAGCCTGGGCAACATCAGCCAGACCATGCAGCTCATGGGCGAGCAGGTGGCCAAGCGGGCAGGCCGCGACCCCGGAGATCCCGCGGTGCGCGCCTACACCGGCGCCGTGTTCGGAGTGATGCTGCAGGTCTCGATGGACTGGGCGAACGATCCGGAGATGGACTTCGCGACCACTCTGGACGAGGCGCTCCACTGCCTGGAAAACCTCAGGCCCTGACGGAAGGACGCCTCAGGCCTTCACCGAAGGGTCCTCAGGCCCTGACCGAAGGGGCGGGGGTCGACACCTCCCGCCCCGACCGGACTCGTACGCGCAGGCCACGGCAGTCGCGTACGACCCCCGCGCCCCTGGATTCCCCCGCAGGGGCGCGGGGGGCACAGAAAAAGACGACCGCGCGCGGCCACGGTCCCCCCGGCTGCCGCGTCCGGTCCAGCCTGGCGTGCTCCGGCTTCCCTCGACGGAGCACGCCAGGGGTCTGTCCGCAGGGGTCTGTCCGCCCTCCCCGCTCTCGTCAGAAGCCGGGACCCGCCGCGAGCGCCGCCGTCACGACGGCCGCGACCTGCTTCTGGCAGCCGTCGATGTAGAAGTGCCCGCCGGGCAGCACCCGCAGCTCGAACGCCGCGCCGGTCCGCTCCCGCCACGTGGCCGCCTCCTCGGGCGAGGTCCGCTCGTCGGCGTCCCCGATCAGCGCCGTGATCGGACACTCCAGGCGGCCGGGACCGGGCGCCTCGTAGGAGGCCACGGCCCGGTAGTCGGCCCGCAGCGCGGGCAGGATGAGGCTCTGCAGCTCCGGGCTGCTGAAGAACCGCTCGTCGGTGCCGCCCATCGCCCGCAGATGAGCCAGGATCTCCGCGTCCCCGAACGCCCCCGACCGCCCCGCCGGACGGTAGGGCCGCGCGAGCCCGCCGGAGGCGAACAGATGCACTGGCAGGCCAGGACCGGCCGGCCCCGGCAGCCGCCGCGCCACCTCGAACGCCACGATGGCGCCCAGACTGTGCCCGAACAGGGCGAACGGCTTCCCGTCGCACGGCAGTTGGCCCACGACGCCGTCGGCGAGCTCGGCGACCGACTCCAGACACGGTTCCGCATGACGGTCCTGGCGCCCCGGATACTGCACGGAAAGCACCTCGATCCCCGGCGCGAGCAACCCGGAGAGACCGAAGTAGTAACTCGCCGAACCGCCCGCGAACGGGAAACAGACCAGCCTCACCGGTGCCGCGGCGGAGTCGTGGTACCGCCGCAGCCACACCCCGGCCCCCGTCTTGTGCGGTGCCCGCGTGGTGCCCCTGTCCATCGCTCTCCCTCTCCTCGCACTGCTCCGCGGGCGCGCTGACGTGCCCGGCCGAGGGCGGACCGGTTCGCCGCTCCACCCCGATGCTGGCCGCAGCCCATAGCGCCCGTCTAAAGCGGCGGACGGCTAGCCCGGGTTTGGTTCGCCTTTAGACAGCCCGCTCACGATGAGCCCGGTACTCGAAGCGATCTCCGATTTCGGACCGGGAGCGCCGTTGATGTTTTGTGGCAGCCAGTTGTTCCGCGCCCGACGGCAGCTGACGTGATGGCCACGGCCACCTCCGGCGCGGGCGCGGGCCCCGACCCGGTCGCGGTCGTCGGGCTGGCCTGCCGCCTCCCAGGAGCCGCCGATCCGGCCGCGTTCTGGCAGCTCCTCAGCGAGGGACGCAGCGCGGTGAGTACCGCACCGCCCGAGCGGCGGCGAGCCGACTCCGGCCTCCACGGACCCGGTGGCTACCTGGACCGGATCGACGCCTTCGACGCGGACTTCTTCCACATCAGCCCCCGCGAGGCGGTGGCGATGGACCCCCAGCAGCGGCTGCTCCTCGAACTGAGCTGGGAGGCACTGGAGGACGCGGGCATCCGCCCGCCCACCCTGGCGCGCAGCCGCACCGGCGTCTTCGTCGGCGCGCTCTGGGACGACTACACCGACGTCCTGGACCTCCGGGCGCGGGGCACCGTCACCCGGCACACCATGACCGGCGTGCACCGCAGCGTTCTGGCCAACCGCATCTCGTACGCCTATCACCTGGCGGGACCGAGCCTCACCGTCGACACCGCGCAGTCCTCCTCGCTCGTCGCCGTGCACCTGGCCTGCGAGAGCATCAGGAGCGGCGAGTCCGACACCGCGTTCGCGGGCGGCGTCAACCTCATCTGCTCGCCGCGGACCACCGAGCTGGCCGAGGCCCGCTTCGGCGGTCTTTCGGCCACCGGCCGCTGCCACACCTTCGACGCCCGCGCCGACGGTTTCGTACGCGGCGAGGGCGGCGGCCTCGTGGTGCTCAAGCCGCTCGCCGCGGCACGGCGTGACGGCGACACGGTGTACTGCGTGATCCGGGGGAGCGCCGTCAACAGCGACGGCACGACCGACGGACTCACCCTGCCCAGCGGGGAGGCGCAGCGCGACGTGGTGCGCCTGGCGTGCCGCCGGGCCGATGTGACGCCGGACCAGGTGCAGTACGTCGAACTGCACGGCACCGGCACACCCGTCGGGGACCCGATCGAGGCGGCCGCGCTCGGCGCCGCCCTCGGCCGGGACGCGGCGCGCACCGAGCCGCTGGCCGTCGGCTCCGCCAAGACGAACGTCGGCCACCTCGAAGCCGCCGCCGGCATCGTCGGGCTGCTCAAGACGGCCCTGAGCATCCACCACCGGCGACTGGCACCGAGCCTGAACTTCACCACCCCCAACCCGGCCATCCCCCTCGCCGGCCTCGGCCTGGCCGTCCAGCGGGAACCGGCCGGCTGGCCGCGCCCCGAACAGCCCCTGATCGCCGGGGTGTCCTCCTTCGGCATGGGCGGCACGAACGGTCACCTCGTCCTGGCGGCCGCACCCGAACCCGCGCCCCGGACACCCGCCGCCCCCACGGCCACACCGTCGTCGGTACCGACACCGTGGCCGGTCAGCGCCCACAGCGAACCCGCGCTGCGTGCGCGGGCCGACGGCCTGCGGACCCACCTGGCCGCCCGCCGCCTCACCCCCGAGGCCCCGGAGGTCGGCCACGCGCTGGCCACCACCCGCGCGCCCCTCGCCCACCGCGCGGTCCTGCTCGGCGGCGACACCACCGCACTGCTCGACTCCCTGAGCGCGCTGGCCGAGGGGGAGGACACCGCCTCCGTGGTGCGCGGTCCGGCGGTGGGCACCGACGGCAGGACGGCCTTCCTGTTCAGCGGCCAGGGCGCACAACGGCCGGGCATGGGACGCGAGTTGTGCGCGGCGTTCCCTGTCTTCGCCGACGCCCTCGACGAAGCGTTCGCCGCGCTGGACGTCCACTTGGACCGCTCGCGGAACGAGACCGTTCTGCGCGACATCGTCATGGGGGAGGAGAGCCGCGAGCGGCAGGCGCTGCTCGACCGGACCGCGTACACCCAGCCCGCGCTCTTCGCGTTCGAGACGAGCCTGTACCGCCTGGCCGTCTCCTTCGGCCTGGAGCCCGACTACGTCCTGGGCCACTCGGTCGGCGAGATCGCGGCCGCACACGTGGCCGGGGTCCTCTCGCTGGCCGACGCGAGCGCCTTGGCGGCCGCCCGCGGACGGCTCATGCAGTCGGTGCGGGTGCCCGGCGCGATGGCCGCGTGGCAGGCCACGGCGGACGAGGCGGCCGAGGCGCTCGCCGGGCACGAGCGGCGCGTCACCGTGGCGGCCGTCAACGGCCCCGATTCCGTGGTGATCTCAGGCGACCGTGACACCGTCGACGAACTGACCGCCGCCTGGCGGGGCCGCGGCCGCAAGGCCCGCCGTCTGAAGGTCAGCCACGCCTTCCACTCGCCGCACATGGACCCCGTCCTCGACGAGTTGCGGGCCGTCGCCGCCGGGCTGACCTTCCACGCACCGGCCGTCCCCGTCGTCTCCAACGTCACCGGCGAGCCCGTGGACGCGACAGGGTCCGAGCAGGCCGACCCCGACTACTGGGCGCGGCACGCGCGTGAGCCCGTGCGGTTCCTGTCCGGCGTGCGGGCGCTGTGCGAGCGCGGTGTGACCACGTTCGTCGAACTCGGCCCGGACGCACCGCTGTCCACGATGGCCCGCGCGTGCTTCCCCGGCTTCCCCGGCTTCCCCGGCTCCACCGGCTTCCCCGGCTCCACCGGCTTCCCCGGCTCCACCGGCTTCCCCGGCTCCACCGGCTTCCCCGGCTCCACCGGCCCCACTGACCCGGGCGGCCCGCGCCCGGCGGCCATCGCCACGTGCCGCCGTGGCCGCGACGAGGTCACCACGTTCCTGACGGCCCTGGCCCAGGTGTACGTCCGCGGGGCCGACGTCGACTTCACGCCCGCGTACGGCGGCCGCACTCCTGCCCGCCGTCTGCCCCTGCCCACGTACCCCTTCCAGCGCGACCGCCACTGGCCGGACGCCGTGGACGGGCGGACCGAGCCGCGGAACCCGACCGGGCGGGACGATCCCCGGAACCCGACCGGGCGGGACGATCCCCGGAACCCGACCGAGCGGGGCGAGGCAGCAGTGACGGCCGGGCGGGGCGAGGCAGTAGAGCCGCCCGCGCGGGACCAGGCAGTAGAGCCGCCCGAGCGGGGCGGGAACGGAGTCCGGGCGGAGCTCGGTGAGCGGCTTGCCGTGCTCTCCGTCGCCGATCAGGAGCGGACCCTCCTCGCCCTGGTCGCCAAGCACGTGTCCGTCGTACTCGGCGCCACCTCGGGAACCGTCGAAACCGCCCGCACCTTCAAGCAGTCGGGCTTCGACTCGATGGCCGCGGCCGAGCTGAGCGAAAGGCTCGGTACGGCGACGGGGCTGCCGCTGCCCGCCACCCTCACCTTCGACCACCCGACACCCCTGGCTGTCGCGGCGCACCTGCGCGCACAGCTCACCGGCACGGCCGCCCCGGCCGGCACCACGCCCGCCACGAAGGCCCCCGCCACGAAGGCCCCCGGCGCGGACGCTCCCGGCACGGACGAGGACCCGGTCGCCATCGTCGCCATGAGCTGCCGCTACCCGGGCGGCGCCGGTTCACCGGAGGACCTGTGGCGGCTGGTCGCGGACGGCGCCGACGCGATCGGCGCGTTCCCCACCGACCGCGGCTGGGACCTGGAACGGCTGTTCCACCCCGACACCGCCCGGTCCGGCACCAGCTGCACACGACAGGGCGGATTCCTCTACGACGCCGCCGACTTCGACGCCGAGTTCTTCGACATCAGCCCGCGCGAGGCACTGGCCGTCGACCCGCAGCAGCGGCTGCTCCTTGAATGCGCCTGGGAGGCCTTCGAACGGGCGGGCGTGGACCCGCGGGCGCTCAAGGGCAGCCCGACCGGTGTGTTCGTCGGCATGACGGGCCAGGACTACGGGCCCCGTCTGCACGAACCGTCCCAGTCCACCGACGGCTACCTGCTGACCGGCAGCACCCCCAGCGTCGCCTCGGGCCGCCTCTCGTTCAGCTTCGGCCTGGAAGGCCCCGCCCTGACGGTGGACACCGCCTGCTCCTCCTCACTGGTCACGCTCCACCTCGCGGCACAGGCGCTGCGGCGCGGCGAGTGCGACCTCGCCCTCGCCGGGGGCGCCACCGTCCTCGCCACACCGGGCATGTTCACCGAGTTCTCACGCCAGCGCGGCCTGGCCCCCGACGGCCGCTGCAAACCGTTCGCGGCCGGCGCCGACGGCACGGGGTGGGCGGAGGGCGTGGGCCTCGTCCTCCTCGAACGGCTCTCCGAGGCGCGACGCAAGGGCCACGACGTGCTCGCGGTGATCCGCGGCTCGGCGATCAACCAGGACGGCGCGAGCAACGGCCTGACCGCGCCCAACGGCCCCTCCCAGCAACGCGTCATCCGTGCCGCGCTCGCCGCCGCCCGGCTCACCGTGGACGAGGTCGACGCGGTGGAGGCGCATGGCACCGGCACTACGTTGGGTGATCCGATCGAGGCGCAGGCGTTGTTGGCGACGTATGGGCAGGGGCGGTCGGAGGACCGGCCGTTGTGGCTGGGTTCGGTGAAGTCGAACATTGGTCATACGCAGGCCGCCGCGGGTGTGGCGGGTGTCATCAAGATGGTGATGGCGCTGCGCCACGAGCAGCTTCCCACCACCCTGCACGTCGACGAGCCGAGCGGACACGTGGACTGGTCGACGGGCGCGGTACGACTGCTCACCGAACCGGTCGCCTGGCCGCGCGGTGAACGTCCGCGCCGCGCCGCGGTGTCGTCCTTCGGCATCTCCGGCACGAACGCGCACCTGGTGATCGAGGAGCCGCCCGAGGCCCCCGAGGCCCTGAAGGCCCCCGAGTCTGCCGGCGACCGGGCGGCGGACGGTGCGGTGCTGCCGTGGGTGGTATCCGGCCGGACCGGGGCGGCCCTGCGCGAACAGGCTCGCCGCCTGGGCGAGTTGGTGTCCGCAGACGCCTCCGCTTCCGCCGCGCAGGTGGGCCGGTCGCTGGTCACCACACGGGCGGTGTTCGAGCACCGGGCCGTGGTCGTGGGCCGGGACCGCGAGGCACTGGCCGCCGGACTCGAGGCGCTGGCCACGGGTGAGGCGTCGCCGGACGTCGTGTCCGGGGTCGCCGGCGACATCGGCCCCGGCCCGGTCCTGGTGTTCCCCGGGCAGGGATCGCAGTGGGCGGGCATGGGCTCCCGACTCCTGGCCGAATCCGCGGTGTTCGCGTCCCGTATCGGCGAGTGCGAGCAGGCGCTGTCCCCGTACGTCGACTGGTCGCTGACCGAAGTGCTGCGCGGGGACGGGAGCGAACTGTCGCGGGTCGAGGTGGTCCAGCCCGCGCTGTGGGCGGTGATGGTCTCGCTCGCCGCCGTATGGGCGGAGTACGGGATCACGCCGGCCGCCGTCGTCGGGCACTCCCAGGGCGAGATCGCGGCGGCCGTCGTGGCCGGGGCGCTCACGCTGGAGGACGGCGCGAGGATCGTGGCATTGCGCAGCCTGGCACTGAGGCAGCTCTCGGGCGGGGGCGCCATGGCCTCACTCGGGGTGGGACAGGGGCAGGCAGCCGAACTCATCGACGGGCACGCCGGCGTGGGCGTCGCCGCGGTCAACGGCCCCTCTTCGACCGTCATTTCGGGCCCGCCCGACGAGGTCCGGGCGGTCGTCGCCGCCGCCGGGGCCCGCGAGCTGCGCGGCCGCGTCATCGACGTCGACTACGCCTCGCACAGCCCGCAGGTCGACGCCATCACCGACGAACTGACCGGCACCCTGGCGGGCGTCCGCCCCCTCCCGGCCCCGGTGGCGTTCTACTCGGCAGTCACCGGAACCCGGGTCGAAACCGAGGGTCTCGACACCCACTACTGGGTCACCAACCTCCGTGAACCGGTCCGGTTCGCCGACGCCGTCGCCGCGCTCCTCGCCGACGGCCACCGGATCTTCATCGAGGCAAGCAGCCACCCGGTCCTCACCCTCGGCCTGCAAGAGACCTTCGAAGAGGCGGAGACGGACGCCGTCACCGTGCCCACACTGCGGCGTGACGACGGCGGCCTGTCGCGCCTCGCCCTCTCACTCGCGCAGGCCTTCGGCGCCGGGTGCGCGGTCCGCTGGGAGAGCTGGTTCGCCGGCGACGGTGGCGACGGTGGCGGTGGCGGCGATGGCGGCGATGGTGGCGATGGTGGCGGTACCGGCATGTCGACCGTGGAGCTGCCCACGTACGCCTTCCAGCGCCGCCGCTACTGGCTGGAGGCTCCCACCGGCACTCAGGACGCGACCGGCCTCGGCCTCACCGCGGCAGGGCATCCGCTCCTCGGAGCGGCCACCGAACTCGCCGACGGCGACATACGCCTGCTCACCGGCCGCATCAGCAGGCACAGCCACCCATGGCTCGCCCAGCACACCCTCTTCGGCGCCGCCCTCGTGCCTGCCTCCGTCCTCGCGGAGTGGGCCCTGCGCGCGGCCGACGAAGCGGGCTGCGCGGGCGTCGACGAACTCACGCTCAGGACCCCGCTGGCGCTGCCCGAAACCGGGGGCGTACGGGTGCAGATCGTGGTGGGGGCGGCCGACGCGCGTGACGGACACCGCGAGTTCCACATCTATGCACGCCCCGACGACGAAGGCGCCTCCGAGACGGACGACGCATCCTGGACCTGCCATGCCGACGGGCGGCTGATCGCCGAGCCCTCCGAGACGGTCACGGACTTCCCGGACACGGCGTGGCCGCCGTCCGGTGCAGAGCCCGTCGACCTGGACGGCTTCTACGACAGGGCCGCCGCGTCCGGCGTCGGCTACGGACCCGTCTTCACGGGGCTGCGCGCCCTGTGGCGGCGGGACGACGAACTGTACGCCGAGGCGGCACTGCCCCAAGAGGCCCCCGCCGCAACCGGGTTCGGCATGCACCCGGCCCTCCTCGACGCCGCACTGCACCCCGCCCTGCTCGACGAGCAGCCGGCCAGGGACGACCAGGTATGGCTGCCGTTCACCCTGACCGGCGTGACGCTGTGGGCCACCGATGCGACGTCCGTACGCGTCCGGCTCACCCCGCTGGACGACGCGCCCGGCACGTCGCCGGGCGGCCGGTCCTGGCGGATCGGCGTGAGCGACCCGACCGGAGCGGAGGTACTGACCTGCGAGGCTCTGGTCGTGGTGGCGGCGGGGCGCCGCGAGCTGCGGGTCGCGGGGGAGCGGGGAGCGGAGCTGTACGCGGTTCAGTGGGTGCCGGTGCCGGTGCCGGTGCCGGTGCCGGTACCTGTACCTGTACCGGCCTTTGCGTCGGCGGGCATGGCCGTCGACGATCTGGGTGCCTTGGACGCTCCGGACACTTCGGGCTCTCTGGACTCTCTGGCCGCTTTGGGGTCGGCCGTCGACGGCGGGGCTCCGGTGCCGTCCGTCGTGCTCGCCAGCGCAACCGGCGCGGGCTGGGGCTCCGGCGCCGGTCGCGGTGGCGACGAGGCAGCCGACGGGCTGAACGCGGTGCGGTGGACCGCGGTTCTCCTCGACCGCTGGCTCGCCGACACGCGATTCGCCGACTCCCGTTTGGCGGTGGTCACGCGCGGCGCGGTCGCCGCCGGTGACGGGCCTCCTCCCGACCCGGCCGCTGCCGCGGCAGCAGCCCTCGTCCAGCATGCTCAGGTGAGGCACCCCGGCCGCTTCCTCCTCATCGACACGGAAGCCGACGCCGAGGTCGAAGGCACCGCGCTGGAGCAGGCCGTGGCGACGGCTCTGGCCGCGGACGAACCGCGAATCGCTCTGCGTGCGGGCCGCGTTCTGGCTCCCCGTCTCACTGTTGTCCGCAGCGCGGCCGCCCCCGACGAGGCGCGGCCACTCGACCCGGACGGCACCGTACTGCTCACCGGATCGACCGGTGCCCCGGTGGCCGCGCTCGCCGAACACCTCGTACGCACCGGGGAGTGCGGGCATCTGTTGCTGCTGTCCGGTGACGGTGACGGTGACGGTGAACTGGCGGAAGTGGCCGCTGAGTTGCGGAAGCTGGGTGCCGCCGTGCGCGTGAGCGACGCCGACCCGGCGGACCCGGCCGCCCTCGCCGCAGCGGTCACCGCCGTCGACGCGGACCACCCCCTCACAGGGGTCATCCACGCCACCGGAGTCGCGGACACCGCGGATGCGGACGACCCCGGCGCCTGGACAGAGGACCGGTTCGCCGAGGCATGGTCGTCGAGCGCAGGCGTCACCGCCGCCCTGCACGCCGCGACCGTCCACCTCCCTCTGACCCTGTTCGCCGTCCTGTCTCCGGCGGGCGCGGACCTGGGGGTCCCGCGAGCGGCGGCCGACGCGGGCGCCGACGCGTTCCGTGAGGCCCTCGCCCTGCGGCGGCATGCCGCCGACGCGACGGGTGTGGCCCTCACCTACGGCCCGTCCACCGCGCCGAGGCCCGGTATCAGGGAAACGACGCCCGGACAGGTACCCCCGTTGCTCGATGCCGCCCGCGCGCACGGCGGTGGCCTCCCCCTCCTCGGGGCCAGCTTGGCGCTGCGCACCCTTGGCACCGTGAACTCCGCGTCCCTGCCCGCGCCGTTGCGCGCACTGGCTGCCGCCGCCCAGGCGCAGGCCGCCCCGCCCCGGCGTACCGCCGCAGACCGCAAGCCCCCCACGGACTGGCCGGCCCGCCTGGCCGCCCTGTCCACCTCCGAACAACTCCGGCTGCTCAACGACGCGGTACGCGCGCACGCCGCCGCGGTCCTCGGCCGCACCGACCCGGACGCGCTGCGGGGCGACGCCACGTTCAAGCAGCTGGGCCTGGACTCGCTGACCGCCGTCGAGCTGCGCAACCGGCTAGTCGAGGACACCGGACTGCGCCTGCCCACAGCCCTCGTCTTCCGCTACCCGACCCCCGCGGCCATCGCGGGACACCTGCGCGAGCGACTGACCGAGCCACTGACCGACCGACTGACCGAGCGGCTGACCGAGCGGCTGACCGAGCGCGGCAGGACGCTGACGGGGCCGGCGCCCGCGGGGGCGATGTCCGCACCGGCGACGCCGACCCCGGCCGGACCTCCCGCCGCCGGCACCGTGCTGAGCGACCTGAACCGCGTGGAGAACGCCCTGACCGTGCTCGCCGACCGGCTGACGCACGGAGAGACGGGCGAGATCACCACCCGGCTCGAGGCGCTCCTCGCCCGGTGGAAGACCACGAACGTCACGGCGGACGACGGCGGCGACACCGCCGACCGGCTCAAGGCCGCCTCCGCCGACCAGATCTTCGACTTCATCGACAACGAGCTGGGTGTCGGGCCCGACACCTCGCGCGCGACCCCCACTCCGAAGGCCGGGTGACCCCACATGGCGAGTGAAGAGCAACTGGTCGAATATCTGCGCAGGGTGACCACCGAGCTCCACGACACGCGTCGGCGCCTCGTGCAGGAGGAGGACCGTAGGCAGGAGCCGGTGGCCGTGGTCGGCATGGCGTGCCGCTTCCCCGGCGGCGTGGCCTCCCCGGAGGACCTCTGGGACCTGGTCGTCGCGGGCAAGGACGCCATCGAGGACTTCCCCACCGACCGGGGCTGGGACCTGGACGCGCTCTACCACCCGGACCCGGCCGCCTACGGCACCAGCTACGTGCGCCACGGCGGGTTCGTGGACGACGCGGGCTCCTTCGACGCAGACTTCTTCGGCATCAGCCCGCGGGAAGCGCTGGCGATGGACCCGCAGCAGAGGCTGATGCTGGAGACGTCCTGGGAACTGTTCGAGCGTTCCGGCATCGACCCCGTCTCCCTCAAGGGCAGCCGCACCGGCGTCTACGCGGGCGTGTCCAGCGAGGACTACATGTCCCAACTACCGCGCATTCCCGAGGGGTTCGAGGGGCACGCCACCACCGGCAGCCTCACAAGCGTCATCTCGGGCCGGGTGGCCTACAACTACGGACTGGAAGGCCCGGCCGTCACCGTCGACACGGCCTGCTCCGCCTCTCTCGTCGCGATCCACCTGGCGAGCCAGGCGCTGCGCCAGCGCGAGTGCGACCTGGCTCTCGCGGGCGGCGTGCTCGTCCTCTCCAGCCCTCTGATGTTCACCGAGTTCTGCCGTCAGCGCGGTCTGGCCCCCGACGGCCGCTGCAAGCCGTTCGCCGCCGCCGCGGACGGCACCGGATTCTCGGAGGGCATCGGCCTGATCCTCCTGGAACGCCTCTCCGACGCCCGCCGCAACGGCCGCAACATCCTGGCCGTCATCCGCGGCTCGGCCGTCAACCAGGACGGCGCCAGCAACGGCCTGACCGCTCCCAATGACGCGGCGCAGGAACAGGTCATCCGCGCGGCCCTCGACAATGCCCGCCTCACCCCTGCCGAGGTGGACGCCGTCGAGGCGCACGGCACCGGCACCAAACTGGGCGACCCCATCGAGGCCGGTGCGCTGCTCGCCACCTACGGGCAGCACCGCGACCGCCCCCTCCTCCTCGGCTCCCTCAAGTCCAACATCGGTCACACCCACGCCACCGCGGGTGTCGCCGGCGTCATCAAGACCGTCATGGCGATCCGCAACGGCCTGGTCCCCGCCACCCTCCACGTCGAGGAACTGAGCCCGCACGTCGACTGGGACGCGGGCGCGGTCGAGGTCGTCACGGAACCCACCCTGTGGCCCGAGACCGGCCGACCGCGCCGGGCCGGGGTGTCCGCCTTCGGCATCTCGGGCACGAACGCGCACCTGATCGTGGAGGAGGCGCCGACGACGGAGACGGCGCCTGATTCCGAGCCCGCGTCGCCGGGCGGGGCGGGGGCCGTGCCGGGGTCGGTGCCGGGGGTGGTGCCGTGGGTGGTTTCCGGGCGGACGCCGGATGCGTTGCGTGAACAGGCGCGGCGGCTGGGCGAGTTCGTGGCGGGGGACACGGAGGCGCTGCCTTCGGAGGTGGGCTGGTCGCTGGCCACGACACGGTCGGTGTTCGAGCACCGGGCCGTGGTCGTGGGCCGGTACCGGGATGCGCTGACGGCTGGTCTTGGGGCGTTGGCGGCGGGTGACGCGTCGGCGTCGGTGTCGGCGTCGGATGTGGTGGTGTCCGGGGTTGCGGGTGATGTGGGTCCGGGGCCGGTGTTGGTGTTTCCCGGGCAGGGGTCGCAGTGGGTGGGCATGGGTGCTCAACTGCTGGATGAGTCGCCGGTGTTCGCGGCCCGGATCGCGGAGTGTGAGCGGGCGCTGTCGGCGTATGTGGAGTGGTCGCTGACGGAGGTGTTGCGCGGGGACGGGAGTGAACTGTCCCGCGTCGAGGTCGTGCAGCCGGTGTTGTGGGCGGTCATGGTGTCGCTGGCCGCCGTGTGGGCGGACTACGGGATTACCCCGGCCGCGGTGGTGGGGCATTCGCAGGGGGAGATGGCTGCCGCGTGTGTTGCGGGTGCGTTGTCGTTGGAGGATGCGGCGCGGATCGTAGCCGTACGCAGTGACGCCCTCCGTCAGTTGCAGGGGCACGGTGACATGGCCTCCCTCGGTACCGGTGCCGGGCAGGCCGTCGAGCTCATCGGGGACCGGCCTGGTGTGTGCGTCGCGGCCGTCAACGGGCCGTCCTCCACCGTTATTTCGGGTCCGCCCGAGCACGTGGCCGCCGTGGTCGCCGATGCGGAGGCGCAGGGGCTCCGGGCTCGCGTCATCGATGTCGGCTATGCCTCCCACGGCCCTCAGATCGACCAGCTTCACGACCTGCTCACCGAGCGCCTGACCAGGATTGAGCCCACCAGCACGGATGTGGCGTTCTATTCGACGGTCTCCGCCGAGCGGCTGGCCGACACCACGAGGCTGGACACCGACTACTGGGTGACCAACCTCCGCCAGCCCGTCCGCTTCGCCGACACCATCGAAGCGCTCCTGGCGGATGGCTACCGTCTGTTCATCGAGGCGAGTGCGCACCCGGTGCTGGGTCTCGGTATGGAGGAGACCATCGAGCGCGCGGATGTCTCCGCCACCGTCGTGCCCACCCTGCGCCGCGATCACGGCGACGCCGCCCAGCTCGCCCGCGCGGCCGCACATGCGTTCACCGCCGGGGCGGACGTCGACTGGCGGCGCTGGTTCCCGGCCGGCCCGACCCCTCGTACCGTCGATCTGCCCACCTACGCCTTCCAGCGCCGCCGCTACTGGCTGGCCGACTCCGTGGCGCGTGACAGCGGCTGGGACCGGGCCGGGTCGGGGCAGTCGGGGCACGCGCAGTTGCCCACCGTGGTCGCCCTCGCCGACGGGGGAGTGGTGCTGAACGGCCGGGTCTCCGCGGAACGTGGCGGCTGGCTGGGCGGGCATGTAGTGGCCGGGACGGTTCTGGTGCCGGGTGCGGCGTTGGTCGAGTGGGTGCTGCGGGCCGCGGACGAGGCGGGCTGCGGCGCGCTGGAGGAACTGACGTTGCGGGCGCCTTTGGTGCTGCCCGAGTCGGGCGGTGTCCAGATCCAGGTGGCCGTCGGCGGAGCGGACGAGCAGGGCCGACGCGACGTACACGTGTATTCGCGTCCCGAGCAGGACGCGGCCGCCGCGTGGGTGTGCCATGCCGCCGGTGAGCTGGGGCGCGAGTCCGTCGCCCGGCCGGCGAGGCAGGCCGGGCAGTGGCCTCCGGCGGGAGCCGAGCCGGTCGAGCTGAGCGGCTTCTACGAGGGTGTCGCCGCCGCGGGCTACGAGTACGGTCCGGCGTTCCGCGGGCTGCGGGCGCTGTGGAGGCACGGTCAGGACCTTCTGGCGGAGGTGGAGCTGCCCGAGCAGGCCGGTTCACCGGCCGGCTTCGGGATTCATCCGGCGCTGCTGGACGCGGCCTTGCATCCGCTGCTCGCCCAGCGGCGCCGGGAAGGCGCCCAGGCAGAGGATGGGGCAGGGGCAGGGGCAGGGGCGGGTTTTGGAGCTGGGGTCGGCGGCGGGCAGGTGCTGCTGCCGTTCACCTGGAGCGGCGTCTCGCTCTGGGCCTCCGAGGCCACCACCGTGCGGGTGCGGCTCGCGGGGCTGCGCGGGGGCGAAGAGGAGACGGTGTCCCTGACGGTGACCGATCCGGCCGGTGGCCCCGTGGCGGACGTCGCGGAGCTGCGACTGCGGTCGACCAGCGCCCAGCAGGTGCGGGCCGCCGCGGGGCCGGGTGCGGACGGGCTCTACGAACTGCGGTGGTCGCCACTTTCCGTGCCGGCCGCGGACGGTCGTGGTCCGGCAGGTCCCGCCGACTGGGCGGGCTCGGCGACGGCCGTCCTCACCGAGCTGGTCGCGGACTCGGACTCGGACTCGGGGTCGGGCTCGGGGTCGGGGTCGGGCCCGGACTCGGGGTCGGGCTCGGACATCGGCCTTGGGCGTTACCGCGAAGTGGGCGCGCTCGCCGATGCCGCCACTCCGCCCTCCGTGGTCCTGGCCCCCGTGGACCCCGACATCACGGGCGGAGACGGACTCGCCCTCACGGGACGCGTGTTGAGCGTCGTCCAGGACTTCATGGCCGCGCCGGGCCTGGACCAGACGCGCCTGGTGTTCGTGACCCGCGGCGCCGTGAGTGCGGTCGGCGAGGCCGGCGCGGCAAGTGCGATCGACCCTGCCGCCGCTGCCGTCTGGGGCCTCGTGCGCAGCGCCCAGTCGGAGAACCCCGGCCGGTTCGTGCTCCTGGACACCGACGCACCCCTCACTCACGTGTCCGATACCGCCGTGGTGGACGCGGTACGACGTGCCGTGGCGGCGGACGAACCTCAAGTGGCCCTGCGCGGCGGGGAGGTGTCCGTCCCCCGGTGGGCGCGGGCCGTCGAGCCCGTCGAGCCCGTCGAGCCCATCGAGCCCATCGAGCCCGCCGGGCCGCCCGGCGCGCAGGCGTGGCGGCTGGTGGGCGGGCGGTCCGGAACACTGGACGCCGTCGCGGCGGAGCCCTGTGACGAGGTGCTGCGTCCGTTGGAGCCGGGTCAGGTCCGCATCGCCGTCCACACGGCGGGGGTCAACTTCCGTGACGTGCTGATCGCCCTGGGCATGTACCCGGACCCAGGCGCGCTGCCCGGTACCGAGGCGGCCGGGGTGGTGACGGAGGTCGGGCCCGGCGTCACCCGCCTTTCGGTGGGCGACCGTGTGATGGGCATGCTGGACGGTGCCTTCGGCCCGTGGGCCGTTGCCGACGCGCGCATGCTCGCCCCCGTACCGGCCGGCTGGGACACCCGGCAGGCGGCCGCCGCCCCTGCCGCGTTCCTGACGGCTTGGTACGGGCTGGTGGAGCTGGCCGGTCTGAAGGCGGGCGAACGTGTACTGATTCATGCCGCCACCGGTGGTGTGGGGATGGCTGCCGTGCAGATCGCCCGGCATGTGGGTGCGGAGGTGTTCGCCACCGCGAGTCCGGCCAAGCACGCCGTGCTGGAGGAGATGGGCATTGATGCCGCGCATCGGGCCTCCTCCCGGGACCTCGCCTTCGAGGACGCCTTCCGGCAGGCCACGGGCGGCCGCGGCATGGATGTCGTACTCAACAGCCTTACCGGTGAACTCCTCGATGCCTCACTGACGTTGCTCGGTGACGGCGGGCGGTTCGTGGAGATGGGCAAGAGCGATCCGCGCGACCCGGAGCTGATCGCGCTGGAGCACCCAGGGGTGTCGTACGAAGCCTTCGACCTGGTCGCGGACGCCGGGCCCGAGCGGCTCGGGCGGATGCTCGACCGGCTCGGCGGGCTCTTCGCCGACGGGGCGCTGGTGCCGCTGCCCGTGACCGCGTGGCCCCTGGGCCGGGCGCGTGAGGCGTTCCGGTTCATGAGTCAGGCGAAGCACACCGGGAAGCTGGTGCTCGACGTGCCCGCGCCGCTCGACCCCGACGGGACCGTGCTCATCACCGGCGGCACCGGCACCATCGGCGCCGCCGTGGCCGAACACCTGGCGCGTACCGGGGAGAGCAGGCATCTGCTCATCGTCAGCCGCAGCGGGGCCGCCGCGACGGGTGCGGGGGAACTCGCCGACCGCATCGCCGAGTTGGGTGCCGAGGTCACCTTTGTGGCGGCCGACGTGAGCGAACCCGGCGCGGCCGCCGCGCTGGTCGCCGGGATCGATCCGGCGCATCCGCTGACCGGAGTCGTGCACGCCGCCGGGGTGCTCGACAACGCGCTGATCGGTTCGCAGAGCCCCGAAAGCCTGGCCCGGGTGTGGGCGGCCAAGGCCGCCGCCGCGCACCAACTGCACGAGGCCACGAAGGAGTCGAGGCTCGGGCTGTTCGTCATGTTCTCCTCCTTCGCCTCGACCATGGGCACCCCGGGTCAGGCCAACTACGCGGCTGCCAACGCCTATTGCGACGCGCTGGCCGCTCTCCGGCGGGCGCAGGGCCTCCCTGGCCTGTCCGTGGCGTGGGGGCTGTGGGAGGCGACCAGTGGTCTGACCGGGACGCTGTCCGCGGCCGACCGGGCCCGTATCGACCGGTACGGCATCCGGCCCACCGGTTCGGCGCGCGGCTGTGCCCTGCTGGCCGCCGCGCGCGCCCACGGCCGCCCCGACCTGCTCGCCCTCGACCTGGACCCTCGCGTCCCGGCCGCGTCCGACGCCCCGGTCCCCGCCGTACTGCGCGCCCTGGCGGCGGCGGGAGCACCCGCCGGCGCCCGTCCCACCGCGGCCACGACGGACGGGGAGACGGACTGGGCAGGCAGGCTCGCCGACCTCGCCGAGGAGGAGCGGCTCGACCTCCTCACCGGGCTGGTGCGCACCCACGCGGCCGGCGTACTCGGGCACGCGGACCCGGACGCGGTCCAGCTGGACACCCCGTTCAAGGAGCTCGGCTTCGACTCGCTGACCGCCGTCGAACTGCGCAACCGGCTCGCCGCCGCGACCGGCCTGAAACTCCCGGCAGCCCTCGTCTTCGACTACCCGCAGGCCCACGTACTCGCCGCCCACCTGGCCGAACGCCTCGCCCCCGAGGGCACGCGGGCCACGAACGGCGACATCACCGCCCAGGTCCTGCAAGAGGTGGCCCGGGTCGAGCACGCCCTGTCCGCCGCCGTCGCGCAGGGCCTGGACGAGGCGGCCGTCGCGGCCCGACTGGAAGCACTCCTCGCCCGCTTCACGGCGACGACGGGCGCCGCGGCGGACGGCGACGACGCGGTGGACCAGCTGGAGACGGCCACCGCCGAGCAAGTACTGGACTTCATCGACAACGAACTCGGGGTGTGAGCCGCATGCCGGCAACACACGCCGCGATCACGGGCGGGGGACTGAAGCGCACATGGTGAGCGAAGAGAAACTGGTCGACTACCTCAAGCGTGTCTCCGCGGACCTGCACGCCACCCGGCAGCGGCTGCGCGAGGCGGAGGAGCGCGGCCAGGAACCCGTGGCCGTCGTGGAGGCCGCCTGCCGCTACCCCGGCGGCATCCGCACCCCCGAAGCACTCTGGGACCTGGTCTCCGCGGGCGGCAACGCCCTGGGCGCCTTCCCCGACAACCGCGGCTGGGACCTGGAGCGGCTCTTCCACCCGGACCCCGACCACCCGGGGACCAGCTACGCACGCGAGGGCGGATTCCTCTACGACGCCGACCTGTTCGACCCGGAGTTCTTCGGCATCAGCCCCCGGGAGGCAGCGGTCCTCGACCCGCAGCAGCGACTGCTCCTGGAGTGCGCCTGGGAGGGGCTGGAGCGCGCGGGCATCGACCCGCAGTCCCTCCAGGGCAGCAGGACCGGCGTGTACGCGGGTGCGGCGCTGCCCGGCTTCGGCACCCCGCACATCGACCCGGCCGCCGAGGGCCACCTGGTCACCGGCAGTGCCCCGAGCGTCCTCTCGGGCAGGCTCGCCTACACCTTCGGCCTCGAAGGCCCCGCGGTGACGATCGACACCGCCTGCTCGTCGTCGCTCGTCGCCGTGCACCTGGCAGCCCACGCGCTGCGGCAGCACGAGTGCGACCTGGCGCTGGCGGGCGGCGTCACCGTCATGACCACCCCGTACGTGTTCACCGAGTTCTCCCGCCAGCGCGGCCTGGCCGCCGACGGCCGGTGCAAGCCCTTCGCGGCCGCCGCCGACGGCACCGCCTTCTCCGAGGGCGCCGGACTCCTCGTACTGGAACGCCTCTCCGACGCCCGCCGCGCCGGACACCGGGTACTCGCCGTCATCCGCGGCTCGGCCGTCAACCAGGACGGCGCGAGCAACGGCCTCACAGCCCCCAACGGCCCCGCCCAGCAGCGCGTGATCCGTGCCGCCCTCGCCGGGGCGCGGCTCTCACCCGCGGAGGTGGACGCGGTCGAGGCGCACGGCACCGGCACCCGGCTCGGCGACCCCATCGAGGCCGACGCGCTCCTCGCCACGTACGGGCAGGAGCGGCACGAGGGCCGGCCGCTGTGGCTCGGCTCGGTGAAGTCCAACATCGGCCACACCCAAGGCGCGGCCGGCGCGGCGGGCCTGATCAAGATGGTCCAGGCGCTGCGGCACGAGACGCTCCCCGCCACGCTGTACGCCGACGAGCCCACCCCGCACGCCGACTGGGAGTCCGGCGCGGTACGGCTGCTCACCGGGCCGGTCGCCTGGCCGCGAGGCGACCGGATACGCCGGGCGGGCGTCTCCTCCTTCGGCATCTCCGGCACCAACGCCCACCTCATCCTGGAGGAGGCGCCCGCGGCCGACGCCGGAGAAACGGTGGCCGGTGCCGAGGGCGGGCCGCGGCCCGTCGCGCGGGTCGGCGCCACGGAGGCCCGAGGGGCTCGACGGACGCCGATGCCGTGGCTGCTGTCCGCACGCACGCCCGACGCGCTGCGCGCCCAGGGGGACGCGCTGGCGGACTACGTAGCCACCCGTCACGCCGGGGCCTCCGCGGACGACATCACCGGCGCGGTGGCCGACGGGGGCGGCTCCGCGACCGGCACTGTCGGCTCTGCGGCTGAGGGCGACGGCCTCGCGAAGGGCGTTGCCGGTACCGAGGGTGATGGCGGCAGTCTCGCGAAGGGCGTTGCCGGTACCGAGGGTGATGGCGGCAGTCTCGCGAAGGGTGTCGTCGGTACCGAGGCTGATGGCGACAGTCTTGCGAAGGGCACTGTCGGCTCTGCGGTTGATGGTGGCAGTCTCGCGAAGGGCGTTGCCGGTACCGAGGGTGATGGCGGCAGTCTCGCGAAGGGTGTCGTCGGTACCGAGGGTGATGGCGGCAGCCTCTCGACCGGCACCGTCGGCTCTGCGGCTGATGGCGACAGCCTTGCGAGCGGCATCGCCGGTACCCTGCTGCGCCGTACCCTGTTCGAGCACCGCGCGGTGGTGCTCGGTGCCGGTCACGGCGAGCGGGGCGCCGCGCTGGCCGCCCTCGCGGCCGGACGCACCCACCCCGCCCTCATCCGCGCCGTAGGCCCCGCCAGGACCGGCGGCACCGCGTTCCTCTTCACCGGCCAGGGCAGCCAACGCCCCGGCATGGGCGCAGAGTTGTACGCCGACTTCGCCGCCTTCGCCGAGTCCTTGGACGAGACCTGCGCCCAGCTGGACCCCTTGCTCGAACAGCCCCTGAAATCCGTCCTGTTCGCGCCCGCCGACACCGCGCACGCGGCCGCGCTGCACGGGACCGGCATGACGCAGGCCGCCCTGTTCGCCCTCGAAGTCGCCCTGTACCGCCTGGTCACCTCCTTCGGAATCACCCCGAGCCATCTGACGGGACACTCCGTCGGCGAGATCGCCGCCGCGCACGTCGCCGGGGTGCTCACGCTGCCGGACGCCTGCACGCTGGTCGCGGCCCGCGGCCGCCTCATGCAGGCCCTGCCCGCGGGCGGCGAGATGCTCGCCGTGCAGGCGGCCGAGGACGACGTACTGCCGTTGCTCGCGGGGCAGGAGGAGCGCCTCTCGCTCGCCGCCGTCAACGGCCCCGCCGCCGTGGTCGTCTCCGGTGACGCCGCGGCCGTCGCGGAGACCGAGAAGGCCCTGCGCGGGCGCGGGCTCAAGACCAAGCGCCTCAACGTCAGCCACGCCTTCCACTCACCGCTCATCGAGCCGATGCTCGACGACTTCCGCGGCGTGGCCCGACGGCTGACCTTCCGCGCGCCGACGCTGCCCGTCGTCTCCAACCTCACCGGCGGCCTCGCCGGCGCGGAGCTGATCGCCGACCCCGAGTACTGGGTGCGGCACGTGCGCCGTCCCGTGCGGTTCCACGACGGGCTGCGCACGCTCGGCAGCGAGGGCGTGGTGCGGTACCTGGAGCTGGGGCCCGACCCGGTTCTCGCCACGATGGTGCGGGACTGCCTCCCGACCCCGGTGGCCGAGGAGGAGGCCGAGCCGGTCGTCGCGGCCGCACTGCGCACCGGGCACGACGAGGCACGCACGCTGCTGAGCGCCGTCGCCGCGCTCCACACCGACGGGCAGCCGGCCGACTTCACCGCGCTCGTCCCCGCCGACACCGAGCAACTGCCGCTGCCCACCTACCGGTTCCAGCGCCGGAGGTACTGGCGCGTCGCTCCCGACGCGGCCGCACCGGCGCGCGCCGCAGGACTCCAGGAGACCGGACACCCGCTGCTGCCCGCCGTCATCCGGCAGGCCGACGGCGGCGTCCTGCTCGCGGGACGCCTGTCCCTGCGTACGCATCCGTGGCTCGCCGACCACGCCATCGCGGGCGGCGTACCCCTCCCCGCCACCGCCTTCGTCGAACTCGCCCTGCTCGCCGGGCGCCACGCCGACTGCGACACCATCGACGACCTGACGTTGGAAACGCCGCTGCTGCTCGATGAGACAAGTGCGGAGGCGGGCGTCGGTTCGGGGGCGGGCGCGGGTGCGGATACGGGTGTCGTAGTCGCCGTGGCCGCCGTGGAAGTGCAGCTCGCTCTCGGCGCGCCCGACGCGTCCGGCCGCCGCACCCTCACCGTCCACTCCCGCCCTGCCGGCGACGGGAGTGACGCCGGTGAAGTCGGTGACGCCGGTGGTGTCGGCGATGCGGGCACCATGGGTGACGACGCTCCCGGCTGGCGCCGTCACGCCACCGGCGTCCTCAGTGCGAGCCCCGCCGTCGAAGAGCCCGCCCCCGACGCCGCCCCCTGGCCCCCCGTCGACGCCACCGCCCTTGACGTCGACGCGCTGTACACCCGACTCGACGCACAGGGCTACAGCTACGGGCCCGCCTTCCGGGCCGTCCACGCCGCCTGGCGGCACGGCGACGACCTGTACGCGGACGTCCGCCTCGACGACGAACAGCGGGCCCACGCCGCCGCGTTCGCCCTCCACCCGGCCCTGCTCGACGCCGCCCTGCACGCCGTGGACGAGCTGTACAACGACAACGACAACGACAACGACAGCGACAGTGGCGGCGACAGCGGCGGCGAGGGCCAGCGTGGGGACGGAGGCGCGGGCGACGCGGACGCGCCCGTACGGCTGCCGTTCTCCTTCAGCGACATACGCCATCACGCCACAGGCGCGACACGGCTGCGGGTCCGCCTCAGCGCCCAGGGCGACGATCAGCTGCGGCTGTCCCTGACCGACAGCGAGGGAGCCCCGGTCGCGACGGTCGACACGCTCCAGCTGCGGCTCATCCCCGCCGACCGCTGGCGCGCGGCCCGCACCACCGCGACCGCGCCTCTGCACCACCTGGACTGGCAGCAACTGCCGCTGCCCCGGCCGCTGCCCGGCACTGTTCCCGCCGCCGGTGCCTGGGCTGTGCTCGGGCCCGACGACGCGGACGCGGGCCTCCCGTACGCCACGCACCACCCCGACCTGGACGCTCTGAAAGCCGCCGTCGCGAATGGCGGAGCGGTCCCGGACGTCGTCGTCGCACCCTTCCCGGTCCCACTCGCCCCAGGCACCTCCCTCGCCCCAGGCGCGGAGGGTGTGCCCACACAGGTGCGGGCCCACGCCCAGCACGTCCTGGAACTGCTGCGCGACTGGCTCACCGCGGACAGCCTCACCGCCGCCCGCCTCGTCGTCCTCACCACCGGCGCCGTGACCGCCCGCGCGGGCGACGGGCCCGCCGACCTGACCACCGCGCCCCTGTGGGGCCTGATCCGTGCCGCCCAGGCCGAACAGCCCGACCGCGTCCTGCTCGTCGACCTCGACCAGGCCCCCGCGTCACGCCAGGCCCTGCCCGCAGCCCTGGCCGCCGCGACCACCCACGCCGAAACGCAGCTCGCCCTGCGCGCGGGCACGGCGTACGTGCCGCGCCTCGCCGCCACCCCGCCCGGGGCCGACACCCCTGCGCTCCGCCTCGCCCCCGAGGGCACCGTCCTGATCACGGGCGGAACCGGCGGCCTCGGCCGGGCCGTCGCCCGCCACCTGGCCACCACGTACGGCGCCCGCCACCTGCTCCTCGTCAGCCGCCGGGGCGAGGCCGCCGAGGGCATCGCCGAACTGCGCGCCGACCTCGCGGACGACGGAGTGGACGTACGCGTCGCCGCCTGCGACATCACCGACCCCGACGCGGCGACCGGACTCCTGGCGGACATTCCCGCCGCGCACCCGCTCACCGCCGTCGTCCACACCGCGGGCGTCATCGACGACAGCCTCATCGCGACGATGACCCCCGAGCGGCTCGACGCCGTCCTCGCGCCCAAGGCCGACGCGGCCTGGCACCTGCACGAACTCACCCGCGACAAGGACCTGGCGGCCTTCGTCCTCTTCTCCTCCGGCGCCTCCGTCCTCGGCAACGGCGGCCAAGCCAACTACGCGGCCGCCAACGCATTCCTCAACACCCTCGCCGAACACCGCCGCGCCCACGGCCTCGCCGCCACCTCCATCGCCTGGGGGCTGTGGGAGTCCGCGTCCGGCGGCATGGCCGCGCGGCTCGGCGACACCGACCGCGCCCGCATCCACCGCACCGGAGTGACCGGCCTGACCGACGAGCAGGCCCTGTCCCTCTTCGACGCAGCCCTGACCGCCCCGCATCCCACGGTTCTCGCCACCCGCTTCGACCGCGCCGTGCTGCGCGGCCAGGCCGCCGCCCGCACCCTGCAACCCGCCCTGCGCGGACTGGTACGCACTCCTCGCACTCCTCGCACCACCGCGGCAGCCACGTCCGCCGCATCCGACAGGTCCGCCATGGACGCCGCCGCGCCCTCCTCGTGGAGCGCCCGCCTGGCCCGGCTGCCCGCCGCCGACCGCGACCGCGCCCTGAGCGATCTCATCCGCGAACAGGTCGCGACCGTACTGGCCCACCCCTCGCCCCACTCCATCGACCTTGGCCGCGCCTTCCAGGAGTTGGGCTTCGACTCGCTGACCGCCCTGGAGCTGCGCAACCGCCTCTCCACGGCCACCGGCATCCGGCTGCCCGCCACCCTCATCTTCGACCACCCGAGTCCCACCGCTCTCGTACGCCACCTCCGCGGCCACCTTCCCGACAGTGACCAGCACACTTCCCCGGCCGCCCCCGTACCGACGGCACGCGCCACCGCCTCCGACGACGACCCGATCGCCATCGTCGGGATGGCCTGCCGCTACCCGGGCGGCGTGACCTCGCCCGAGCAGCTGTGGCAGCTCGTGTCCACCGGCACCGACGCCATCGGCCCGTTCCCCGAGGACCGCGGCTGGGACACGGCAGGCCTCTTCGACCCCGACCCCGAGCAGGTCGGTCACAGCTACACGCGGGAAGGCGGTTTCCTCTACGACGCCGCACGGTTCGACGCCGGCTTCTTCGGCATCAGCCCGCGCGAGGCGGCCGCCACCGACCCGCAGCAGCGCCTGCTCCTCGAAACCGCCTGGCAGGCGTTCGAACACGCGGGCATCGACCCGGCCACGCTGCGCGGCACTCCGTGCGGTGTCATCACCGGGATCATGTACGACGACTACGGTTCCCGCTTCCTCGCCCGCAAGCCGGACGGTTTCGAGGGACGCATCATGACCGGCAGCACGCCGAGCGTGGCCTCGGGCCGGGTCGCGTACACCTTCGGCCTGGAGGGCCCCGCCATCACGGTCGACACCGCGTGCTCCTCCTCGCTCGTCGCCATGCACCTGGCGGCCCAGGCGCTGCGCCAGGGAGAGTGCGAACTCGCCCTCGCGGGCGGCGTGACCGTGATGGCCACCCCGAACACCTTCGTGGAATTCTCCCGCCAGCGCGGACTGGCCCCCGACGGCCGCTGCAAGCCGTTCGCCGCCACCGCCGACGGAACCGGCTGGGGCGAGGGCGCAGGACTCGTCGTCCTGGAGCGCCTCTCCGACGCGCGCCGCAAGGGACATCGAGTACTCGCCCTGCTGCGTGGCTCGGCCGTGAACCAGGACGGCGCGAGCAACGGGATGACCGCCCCGAACGGCCCCTCGCAGGAGCGGGTCATCCGCGCCGCCCTGGCCGGCGCGGGCCGCGCGCCCGGGGACATCGACGTGGTCGAGGCGCATGGCACCGGCACCACGCTGGGTGATCCGATCGAGGCGCAGGCGTTGTTGGCGACGTACGGGCAGGGGCGGTCGAAGGAACGGCCGTTGTGGCTGGGTTCGGTGAAGTCGAACATCGGGCATACGCAGGCCGCCGCGGGCGTGGCGGGTGTCATCAAGATGGTGATGGCGCTGCGCCACGAGCAGCTTCCCACCACCCTGCACGTCGACGAGCCGACCCCGCACGTGGAGTGGGACGGCGGCGGCGTACGTCTCCTGACCGAACCGGTCCCGTGGTCCCGCGGCGGCCGCACGCGGCGGGCCGGGGTGTCGTCCTTCGGCATCTCGGGCACGAACGCGCATCTGATCCTGGAGGAGGCGCCGACGGAGACGGTGCCTGACGTTGGGTCCGCGTTGCCCGGTGGGGCGGGGTTGGTGCCGTGGGTGGTTTCCGGGCGGACTCCGGATGCGTTGCGTGAACAGGCGCGTCGGTTGGGGGAGTTCGTGGCTGAGGGCGCGGATGTGTTGCCTTTGGAGGTGGGCTGGTCATTGGCCACGACTCGGTCGGTGTTCGAGCACCGGGCCGTGGTGGTGGGCCGGGGCCGGGAGGAACTGATCGCCGGTGTGCAGGCTCTGGCCTCGGGGGCGGTGTCCTCGGATGTCGTGGCTGGTAACGCGGCTTCCGGTGGTGCTGGTGCGGTGTTGGTGTTTCCGGGGCAGGGGTCGCAGTGGATGGGTATGGGTGCCCAACTTCTCGATGAGTCACCGGTGTTCGCCGCGCGGATCGCGGAGTGTGAGCGGGCGCTGTCGGCGTATGTGGACTGGTCGCTGACGGAGGTGTTGCGCGGGGACGAGAGTGAGCTGTCCCGTGTCGAGGTCGTGCAGCCGGTGTTGTGGGCGGTCATGGTGTCGCTCGCTGCTGTCTGGGCTGATTACGGGATCACCCCGGCCGCCGTGGTGGGGCATTCGCAGGGGGAGATGGCTGCCGCGTGCGTCGCGGGCGCGTTGTCACTGGAGGATACGGCGCGGATCGTAGCCGTACGCAGTGACGCACTCCGTCAGCTGCAAGGGCACGGCGACATGGCCTCCCTCGGCACCAGCGCCGGGCAGGCCACCGAGCTCATCGGAGACCGGCCGGGCGTGTGCGTCGCCGCCGTCAACGGGCCCTCATCCACCGTCATTTCGGGCCCGCCCGAGCACGTGGCCGCCGTGGTCGCAGACGCGGAGGAGCAGGGGCTCCGGGCTCGCGTCATCGACGTCGGCTACGCCTCCCACGGCCCCCAGATCGACCAGCTCCACGACCTCCTCACCGAGCGCCTGACCGGGATCGAGCCCACCCCCACCGACGTGGCGTTCTATTCGACGGTCTCCGCCGAGCGGCTGGCCGACACCACGGCGCTGGACACCGGCTACTGGGTCACCAACCTCCGCCAACCCGTCCGCTTCGCCGACACCATCGAAACCCTGCTGGCCGATGGCTACCGCCTGTTCATCGAGGCCAGCCCCCACCCCGTCCTCAACCTCGGCATGGAAGAGACCATCGAGCAGGCGGATGTGACCGCCACCGTCGTGCCCACCCTGCGGCGCGACCACGGCGACGCCGCCCAGCTCGCCCGCGCCGCCGCCCACGCGTTCACCGCCGGGGCCGACGTCGACTGGCGGCGCTGGTTCCCGGCCGAGCCGGGGACCCCCCGTACCGTCGATCTACCCACCTACGCCTTCCAGCACCAGCACTACTGGCTGGAGGAGCCCGCCGGAATCGCCGGGGACGCCGCCGACCTCGGCATGGTGTCCGCCGGTCATCCACTCCTCGGTGCCTGTGTGGAACTCGCTGAGAGCGACGTGTACTTGCTCACGGGGCGGCTCTCGCGCAAGTCCCCCTCCTGGCTCTGCGAACACGTCGTGGCGGGGACGGTTCTGGTGCCGGGGACGGCGCTGGTCGAGTGGGTGCTGCGGGCCGCGGACGAGGCGGGCTGCGCCACCCTGGACGAGCTGATGTTGCAGGCGCCGCTGGTGCTGCCCGAGTCCGGCGGCCTGCGGATCCAGGTGACCGTCGGCGCCGCCGATGAGCAGAGCGGCCGACGCGACGTACGCGTGTACTCGCGCCCGGATCAGGTGGGCGGGGTCTCGGCCTGGCTGTGTCATGCGGTCGGTGTGGTGAGCTCGGAAACGCCCGGCGTTGCGGCTGAGTTGGGAGGCCAGTGGCCTCCGACCGGTGCGGAGCCGGTGGACGTGGAGGACTTCTACGAGCTGGCCGCGGAGGCCGGTTACGCGTACGGCCCGGCGTTCCAGGGTGTGCGGTCACTGTGGCGGCACGGGACGGAGCTGCTCGCCGAGGTGCAGTTGCCCGAACAGGCAGGCACTCAGGACGGGTTCGGGATTCACCCGGCACTGCTGGATGCCGCCCTGCATCCGCTGATGCTCCTCGACCGGCCCGCCGATGGTCGGATGTGGCTGCCGTTCGTGTGGAGCGGGGTGTCGCTGAGCGCGGAGGGTGCGACCCATGTCCGTGTCCGGCTATCCCCGGAAGGAGAGTCGGCCGAGGGTGACCTCAAGGTCGTCGTCGCCGACGCCACCGGCGCGCCCGTCCTGACGGTCGACGCCCTGACCCTCCGCGCGGCCGACCCCGGCCAACTGGCTGCGGCATCGGCCCGAGGTGGTGTCGACGGGCTCTACACCGTCGACTGGACGCCCCTTCCGGCCCCGCAGACCGAAGGGTCAGGTGGCGCAGGAAGCTCTGGAGACCTCGCGGACCTCACGGGCGGCGGCTGGGTCGCGCTCACCGATGAGCTGGGCTTGGACGACGTCGTGTCGTCGGTGTCGCGTGGTGAGGCGCCCTGGGCCGTGCTCGCTCCCGTCGGCACCTCTGCCGCCGGTGACCGGAACGGCGACGTCGACGGCCTGCTGGTCGCCGAGAGGGTGTTGTCGCTGGTGCAGGAGTTCCTCGCCGCGCCTGAGCTCACAGAGTCCCGCCTCGTCGTGGTGACACGAGGTGCGATGCCCACCGCCACCGCCACCGCCACCGCCAGCGCCAGCGCCGGTGACCAAGACGGCACCGGCACCGGCACCGGCACCGGCACCGGAAACGTGAACGCGTCGGCAGCCGCCGCGTGGGGCCTCGTCCGCAGCGCCCAGTCGGAGAACCCCGGCCGTTTCGTCCTGCTCGACCTCGACGACGATCTTTCCCCGGAGGTCGGGGGACTGCCCCCGGAGGCCGGGGGACTGCCCCCGGAGGCCGGGGGACTGCCCCCGGAGGTCGGGGGACTGCCCTTGGAGACCGAGGGGCTGCCCCAAGCCGCCCTGCGCCACGCCATCGAGGTGCTCGACGAACCGCAACTCGCCCTCCGCGACGGGGTATTGTCCGTGCCCCGGTTGACACCCGCCGGTCCCCCTGAAGAACTCGTCCCGCCGGTCGGTACGCCCGTCTGGCGCCTCCGTACCTCCGGCACGGCCACCCTGGACAACCTGGCCGTGATCGATGCCCCGGAGGCGCTCGCCCCGCTCGAATCCGGCCAGGTGCGGATCTCCGTACGGGCGGCCGGCATGAACTTCCGTGACGTGCTGATCGCGCTGGGCATGTATCCCGACAAGGGGACGTTCGCGGGGAGCGAGGGTGCGGGGTATGTGACCGAGGTCGGTCCCGGTGTCACCCATCTGTCGGTCGGTGACCGGGTGATGGGCCTCTTCGAGGGCGCTTTCGCGCCGCTCGCGGTCGCGGACGCCAGGATGGTCGTCCCCGTACCGGAGGGCTGGAGCCTCCAGGAGGCCGCGGCGGTGCCCGTGGTGTTCCTGACCGCCTGGTACGGGCTGGTGGATCTCGGCCGCCTCCGGGCGGGCGAATCGCTGCTCATCCACGCCGGGACCGGCGGGGTGGGCATGGCCGCCGCGCAGATCGCCCGCCACCTGGGCGCCGAGGTGTACGCCACCGCGAGCCCCGCCAAGCACGGCGTGCTCGAAGCCATGGGCATCGACGAAGCCCACCGTGCCTCCTCCCGCGACCTCGGCTTCGAGGAGATCCTGCGGGAGGCGACGGGCGGACGCGGCATGGACGTCGTACTCAACAGTCTGGCCGGGGAGTTCACCGACGCCTCGCTGCGCCTGCTCGCCGAGGGCGGGCGCATGGTCGACATGGGCAAGACCGACAAGCGTGACCCCGACCGGGTCGCGGCCGACCACGCGGGCGCGTGGTACCGGGCCTTCGACCTGGTGCCCCACGCGGGCCCCGACCGGATCGGCGAAATGCTGGCGGAAATGGGCGAGTTGTTCGCCTCCGGTGCGCTTGCGCCGCTGCCGGTCACGACGTGGCCGCTGGGCCGGGCGCGTGCGGCGTTCCGGTTCATGAGCCAGGCGAAGCACACCGGCAAGCTGGTGCTGGAGATCCCGCCCGCCCTCGACCCGGACGGCACGGTCCTCATCACCGGCGGAACCGGCGTCCTCGCAGCCGCGGTCGCGGAACACCTGGTCAAGGAGTGGGGCGTACGACACCTGCTGCTGGCGGGACGACGTGGCCCCGAAGCGCCGGGGAGCAGTGAACTAGCGGCGAAAATTGAGGAGTTCGGCGCCGAGGTGACCCTCGTGGCCGCCGACGTCGGTGATCCGGAAGCCGTGGCGGAACTCGTCGGCAAGACCGATCCGGCGCACCCGCTGACCGGCGTGATCCACGCGGCCGGCGTCCTGGACGACGCCGTGGTCACCGCGCAGACCCCCGAGAGCCTCGCGCGGGTGTGGGCGGCGAAGGCGACGGCCGCACGGCTCCTGCACGAGGCGACGCGGGAGGCGCGCCTCGGCCTGTTCGTCGTCTTCTCCTCCGGCGCCGCGACGCTCGGCAGCCCCGGGCAGGCCAACTACGCGGCGGCGAACGCCTATTGCGACGCACTCGTCCACAACCGCCGCGCCGAGGGGCTGGCCGGTCTCTCCATCGGCTGGGGCCTGTGGCAGACCGCGAGCGGCATGACCGGGCACCTGGGCGAGACGGACCTGGCACGCATGAAGCGCACCGGGTTCACCCCGCTGACCACCGAAGGCGGCCTGGCCCTCCTGGACGCCGCCCGCGTCCACGGCCGTCCGTACGTCGTCGCGGTGGACCTCGACGCGCGTA
Source organism: Streptomyces sp. NPDC093510 (assembly GCF_040683555.1). Lineage (NCBI taxonomy): Bacteria > Bacillati > Actinomycetota > Actinomycetes > Kitasatosporales > Streptomycetaceae > Streptomyces > Streptomyces sp. NPDC093510. Next base: position 136,890 of record NZ_JBFBEE010000007.1, on the reverse strand, counting down.
CCGTCGCCGCGCAGCCCGCCACCTCCCGGCCCGCCCTCCTGCGCGCCCTGGCCGACGCTGCGGCCCCCGGCGTCCGAACCGCCCGGCGCACCGCGGCCGCGGGCACCGCCGCCTCGGCGGACGGTCTCGCCGACCGGCTCGCCGGACTGCCGGCCGCCGAACGGCGCCGTCTGCTGCTCGACCTCGTCCGCGGCAACGTCGCCGGCGTCCTCGGGCACACCGACCACGACGCGGTCCGCCCGGACACGTCGTTCAAGGAACTCGGCTTCGACTCGCTGACCGCCGTCGAACTGCGCAACCGGCTCGCGGCCGCCACCGGCCTGAAGCTGCCCGCGGCGCTCGTCTTCGACTATCCCGAGTCCGCCACGCTCGTCGACCACCTCCTGGAGCGCCTGTCACTCGACGGCGCACCGCCGCCCCTCAAGGACGCCGGGGACCCCGTCCTCAACGAACTCGGCAGGATCGAGTCCTCCCTGGACGCCCTCGCCCTCGACGACGACGCGCGCGGCCGGGTCACCAGGCGCCTCAACACCCTGCTGTCGAAGCTGAACGGCGCCGGCGGCGGCACCTCGCCCGGCGGGGCGGGCGTGGCGGACCTGGACGCCCTCGACGACGTGTCCGACGACGAGATGTTCGCGTTCATCGACCGAGAACTGTGACCTCCGTCCCTCCCGTTCCCCGTCCCTCCCGCTCCCCGTCCCACCCGTTTCCCGCCTCTCCCGTTTCCCCTCTCGTCCCCCTGTGCCCTTCACTGATGGAGAAGTGACGTTCGATGTCGAGTACTGAAGTGCCGCGTACCGAAGTGCCGAGTACCGAAGCGTCGAGTACCGAAGCGAAGCTTCGTCAGTACCTGAAGCGGGTCACAGTGGACCTCGGCCAGGCGCGCCAGCGGCTGCGTGAGGTGGAGGAGCGGTCCCAGGAGCCGATCGCCATCGTCTCCATGGCGTGCCGCTTCCCCGGCGACACCCGCACACCCGAGGCGCTGTGGGACCTGGTCGCCGAGGGCGGTGACGCCATCGACGACTTCCCCGCCAACCGCGGCTGGGACCTGGAGAGCCTCTACCACCCGGACCCCGAGCACCCCGGCACCAGCTACGTGCGCCGCGGCGGATTCCTGCACGACGCCCCCGCCTTCGACGCCTCGTTCTTCGGGATAAGCCCGCGCGAGGCGCTGGCCATGGACCCGCAGCAGCGGGTGCTGATGGAGACGGCCTGGCAGCTACTGGAGCGCGCCGGCATCGACCCGGCGTCGCTGAGGCTGACCCCCACCGGCGTCTACATCGGCGCGGGCGTGCTCGGCTTCGGCGGCGCACAGCCCGACAGGACGGTGGAGGGCCACCTCCTCACCGGCAACGCGCTGAGCGTCCTGTCCGGCCGCATCTCCTTCACCCTCGGTCTGGAGGGCCCGTCGGTCAGCGTCGACACGGCGTGCTCCTCCTCCCTGGTCTCCATGCACCTGGCGGCCCAGGCGCTGCGGCAGGGCGAGTGCGACCTGGCCATGGCCGGCGGGGTGACGGTGATGTCCACGCCCGGCGCGTTCACCGAGTTCTCCCGCCAGGGCGCGCTGTCCCCCGACGGCCGTTCCAAGGCGTTCGCGGCCTCGGCCGACGGCACGGGCTTCGCCGAGGGTGCGGGGCTGATCCTCCTGGAGCGGCTGTCGGACGCGCGCCGCAACGGCCACAAGGTCCTCGCGGTGATCCGCGGCTCCGCCGTCAACCAGGACGGCGCCAGCAACGGCCTCACCGCCCCCAACGGCCCCTCCCAGGAACGCGTCATCCGCGCCGCCCTCGCCAACGCTGGCCTGGGCGCCGCCGAGGTCGACGCGGTCGAGGCGCACGGCACCGGCACCAGGCTCGGCGACCCCATCGAGGCCGGGGCCCTGCTCGCCACCTACGGCCGCGACCGGGACGAGGGCAGGCCGCTGTGGCTCGGCTCGGTCAAGTCGAACATCGGCCACCCGCAGGGCGCGGCCGGCGTCGCGGGTGTCATCAAGATGGTGATGGCACTCCAGCGCGAACTGCTGCCCGCCACCTTGTACGTCGACGAGCCCACGCCGCACGTCGACTGGTCCTCCGGCTCGGTGCGGCTCCTGACCGAACCGGTCCCGTGGGCCCGCGGTGAACGCCCGCGCCGCGCCGGCGTGTCCGCCTTCGGCATGTCGGGGACGAACGCCCACGTCATCCTGGAGGAGGCGCCCACAGAGGAGCCCCCTGAGCAGACAGCCTCTGAGCAGACATCCCGGCCCGGGACACCGGAACCGGCTGCGGGTACGAGCGTCCCGCGGGTCGTCCCGTGGATCGTCTCGGCCCGGGGCGAAGAAGCCCTGCGGGCCCAGGCCGACCGGATGGCCGAGCACGTGAGCGACGACGAGCAGCCGCAGTCACCCGTGGAAGTGGGCTGGTCGCTCGCCACGACACGGTCGGTGTTCGAGAACCGGGCCGTCGTCGTCGGCGAGGACCGCGAAACGCTCCTCGAAGGACTGCGGTCGCTGGCGGCGGGCGAGGCCTCACCGGACGTGGTGTCCGGAGCGGTCGGCGCCACCGGCCCCGGCCCTGTCATGGTGTTCCCCGGACAGGGCGGCCAGTGGGTGGGCATGGGCGCCCGACTCCTCGACGAGTCCCCGGTGTTCGCGTCCCGGATCGCCGAATGCGAGCAGGCGCTCTCCGCGTACGTCGACTGGTCCCTGACCGACGTGCTGCGCGGGGACGGGGCCGAGCTGGCCCGCATCGACGTCGTCCAGCCCGTGCTGTGGGCCGTCATGGTCGCGCTCGCCGCCGTCTGGGCCGACCAGGGAATCCGCCCCGCCGCCGTCGTCGGCCACTCGCAGGGAGAGATCGCCGCCGCGTGCGTCGTCGGCGCCATCTCCCTCGACGAGGCGGCGCGCATCGTGTCCGTACGCAGCGTCCTGCTGCGGCAGCTGTCCGGGCGCGGCGGCATGGCGTCCCTGGGAATGGACCAGGAGCAGGCCGTCACCCTGATCGACGGACACCCCGGCGTGGTCATAGCGGCCGTCAACGGGCCGTCCTCCACTGTCATCTCGGGCCCGCCCGAGGGCATCGCCGCCGTCGTCGCCGACGCCCAGGAACGCGGGCTGCGCGCCCGCGCCGTCGCCTCCGACGTCGCGGGGCACGGGCCGCAACTGGACGCGATCCTCGACCAGCTCACGGAGGGCCTCGCCGGCATCCGGCCCGCCGCCACCGAAGTCGCGTTCTACTCCACCGTCACCGCGGCCCACCTCACCGACACGACCGGCCTGGACACCGCGTACTGGGTGCGGAACGTGCGCAGGCCGGTGCGCTTCGCCGACACGATCGACGCGCTGCTCGCGGACGGCTACCGCCTGTTCGTCGAGGTCAGCCCGCACCCCGTGCTCAACCTGGCGATGGAGGGCCTCATCGAACGGGCGGAGGTGCCCGCCACCGTCGTGCCGACCCTGCGCCGCGACCACGGCGACACCGCCCAGCTCGCCCGCGCCGCCGCCCAGGCGTTCGCGGCGGGCGCCGACGTCGACTGGCGGCACTGGTTCCCGGCCGACCCCGCCCCTCGTACCGTCGACCTGCCCACCTACGCCTTCCAGCGCCAGGAGTTCTGGCTCGCCCCCACCGGCGTACGCTCCGGAGACCCCGCGGGACTCGGGCTCGCCGCGTCGGGACACCCGCTCCTCGGCGCCTCCGTCGGCCTCGCGAGCGGCGACGTACACCTGCTCAGCGGACGGGTGTCCCGGCAGTCGGCCGCCTGGCTGGACGACCACGTGGTGGCGGGCCAGGCGCTGGTGCCCGGCGCCGCACAGGTGGAGTGGGTGCTGCGGGCCGCCGACGAGGCGGGCTGCCCCGCCCTGGAGGAACTGACGCTGCAGACTCCGCTCGTCCTGCCCGACACGGGAGGCCTCCAGGTCCAGGTCGTCGTGGACGCGGCCGACGCGCACGGCCGGCGCGACGTCCAGCTGTTCTCCCGCCCGGACGACGACGACACCTTCGCGTCGGCACGCCCCTGGACCTGCCACGCCACCGGCGTACTGGGCCCCGACCCGACGGACGGCGCCACCGGGACCTTGGACGGCGCATGGCCCCCTGCCGGCGCCGAACCGGTGCCCGCGGAGGACCTCTACGCGCAGGCCGACCGCACCGGATACGGCTACGGCCCCGCCTTCCGGGGCGTCCGGGCGCTGTGGCGCCACGGCAAGGACGTCCTGGCCGAGGTGACGCTGCCCAAGGAGGCCGGCGACCCGGACGGCTTCGGCATCCACCCCGCCCTCCTCGACGCGGTGCTGCAGCCCGCCGCACTCCTGCTGCCGCCCACCGACGCCGGTCAGGTCTGGCTGCCCTTCGCCTGGAACGACGTGGCACTGCACGCCGTATGGGCCACCACGGTCCGGGTGCGCCTCACCCTGCTCGGCGAGCGGGTCGACCAGGGGCTGGGCATCATCGTGGCCGACGCCGTCGGCGCGCCCGTGCTCACCGTCCGCGACCTGCGCTCCCGGCCGACCGACACCGGCGGCCTCGCCGCGGCGGCGAACCGCGAGCGGCACGGGCTGTTCGACCTGGAGTGGGTCGCACCGGAGAACGCGGCCGGGCCGGCCGGGCCGGACCGGGCCTCCTCCGAGGGGTGGGTGATACTCGGTGAGGACACCACGAGCCTCGCGGACCTGCTGGCGTCCGTAGAGGCGGGCGCTCCGGCGCCGCAGCTGGTGGCCGCCCCCGTCGAGCCCGCCCGGGGCGACGACGGCCTGGCACTCGCCACTCACGTCCTCGACCTCGTCCAGACCTGGCTCGCCTCGCCCCTGCACGATTCGCGCCTGGCTCTGGTGACGCGGGGGGCGGTTTCCTTCGGCGGCGGCGGCGACGAGGACGTGGACGTGGCGGCCGCGGCTGTATGGGGCCTGGTCCGCAGTGCCCAGTCGGAGAACCCGGACCGTTTCACGCTGATCGACCTCGGCCCCGACGACACGCTCGCCGACGCGTCGGCCCTCTGCGCGGCCCACCTCGACGAGCCCCAACTCGCCCTCCATGACGGCGAGGTACGCGTGCCCCGACTGGTCCGTGCCGCCGCGCAGGCGACCCAGACGGGCGAGACGGCGGCCGGGTCCGGAGGCACCGATGGCCTCCACACGAACGGCACGAACGGTACGGTCCTCATCACCGGCGGCACCGGCGTACTCGGCCGACTGGTGGCCGAGCACCTGGTCAGGGAGTGGGGCGTACGACACCTGCTGCTGGCGAGCCGCCGAGGAGAACAGGCACCCGAGGCCCAGGAACTCCGCGCGCGCCTTAGCGAGTTGGGCGCCAAGGTGACCATCGCTTCCGCCGATGTGGGCGACGCGGAAGCGGTGGCAGGCCTGATGGCGTCGGTCGACCCGGCGCACCCGCTCACCGGTGTGGTCCACGCGGCCGGAGTCCTGGACGACGCCGTGATCACAGCGCAGACCCCCGAGAGCCTCGCGCGGGTATGGGCGACCAAGGCGACGGCGGCACGCCACCTGCACGAAGCGACCAGGGAGACACCCCTCGACCTGTTCGTCGTCTTCTCCTCGGCGGCCGCCTCGCTCGGCAGCCCCGGCCAGGCCAACTACGCCGCGGCGAACGCCTATTGCGACGCCCTCGTCCGGCACCGCCGGGCCGAGGGGCTCGCGGGCCTCTCGATCGCCTGGGGCCTGTGGCAGGCGACGAGCGGCATGACGGGTCGGCTGAGCGAGACCGACCTGGCACGCATGAAGCGCACCGGGTTCGCCGCGCTGACCGACGAGAGCGGCCTGGCCCTGCTCGACGCCGCCCGCGACCACGACCACGCCTACGTCGTCGCCGCCGACCTCGACCCGCGCGCCGTCACCGACGCCCTGTCCCCGCTCCTGCGCACCCTCACCGCCCCCGCCGCACGGCGGCGCGTGGCCTCCGAGGGCCTCACCGACGGAGCGCTGGCCGCCCGCCTGACGGGCCTCGACGCCGACGGCCGCCTGCGGCTCCTCACCGATGTCGTACGCGAGTACGTCGCGGCCGCCCTCGGCCACGGCTCGGCGGCCCAAGTGGGCGTCGACATCGCCTTCAAAGACCTGGGATTCGACTCGCTGACCGCGGTCGAACTGCGCAACCGGCTGTCGGCCGCCTGCGACGTGCGACTGCCGGCCACGCTCATCTTCGACCACCCCACCCCGCAGGCCCTCGCCGCCCACCTGGTGCAGCGCCTGGCGGGCTCCTCGACGCCCACGACTCCGTCCGTCCCCACGCCGGCCGCATCACGTGAGCGGCCGACGGGGGCCGGGACCGGCACGGACGACGACCCGGTCGCCATCGTCGCCATGACGTGTCGGTTCCCGGGCGGCGTCACTTCCCCCGACGACCTGTGGGACCTGCTCGCCGCGGGCAGGGACGCGATGGGCGCGTTCCCCACCGACCGCGGCTGGGACCTGGAACGCCTCTACCACCCGGACCCGGACCACCCCGGCACCAGCTACACCGACCAGGGCGGATTCCTTCCCGACGCGGGTGACTTCGACGCGGCGTTCTTCGGGATCAATCCGCGGGAGGCGCTGGCGATGGACCCGCAGCAGCGCCTGCTGCTGGAGGCGTCCTGGGAGGTGTTCGAGCGGGCGGGCATCGACCCGACGACGCTCAAGGGCAGCCCGACCGGCACGTACGTCGGCCTGATGTACCACGACTACGCCAAGTCGTTCCCCACGGCCGACGCCCAACTGGAGGGCTACTCCTACCTCGCGAGCACCGGCAGCATGGTCTCAGGCCGCGTCGCCTACACCTTCGGCCTGGAGGGCCCGGCGGTGACGGTCGACACGGCATGCTCGTCATCTCTGGTCTCCATCCATCTGGCGGCCCAGGCACTGAGGCACGGCGAGTGCGACCTTGCCCTCGCGGGCGGCGTCACCGTCATGGCCGACCCGGACATGTTCGCGGGCTTCTCGCGCCAGCGCGGCCTGTCTCCCGACGGCCGCTGCAAGCCCTACGCCGCAGCGGCCGACGGAGTCGGATTCTCGGAGGGCGTCGGCGTACTCCTCCTGGAGCGGTTGTCGGACGCGCGCAGGAACGGGCATCGGGTGCTGGCTGTGGTGCGGGGTTCGGCGGTGAACCAGGACGGTGCGAGCAACGGCCTGACGGCGCCGAACGGTCCGTCGCAGGAGCGCGTGATCAGGCAGGCGCTGGCCAGTGGCGGGTTGTCCGCCGTGGATGTGGATGTGGTGGAGGGCCACGGTACGGGGACCACGTTGGGGGACCCGATCGAGGCACAGGCGCTGCTGGCGACATATGGGCAGGGGCGGCCGGAGGACCGTCCGTTGTGGCTCGGTTCGGTGAAGTCGAACATCGGTCATACGCAAGCCGCCGCGGGTGTCGCGGGTGTCATCAAGATGGTGATGGCCATGCGTCGTGGCGTGGTCCCCGCGAGTCTGCATGTGGATGAGCCGTCGCCCCATGTGGACTGGGCGTCGGGTGCGGTTCGGCTGGCGGGTGAGTCGGTGCCGTGGCCGGAGGTGGGGGATCGTCCGCGGCGTGCGGGGATCTCGTCGTTCGGTGCGTCGGGCACGAATGCGCACCTGATCGTCGAGTACGTTCCCGAACCGGCGGAGGAACCAGCGGAGGAACCGGCGTCGGTCGGCACTGGAACGCCTGAGGCGGCCGGCCCAGTGCCGTGGGCGCTGTCCGCCCGTAGCCCGCAGGCGCTGCGTGACCAGGCGCGACGTCTGAGCGGCTTCGCCGGTGACGCGTCCCGCGCGCCGCTCGCCGATGTGGGCTGGTCGCTGCTGAAGACGCGTGCGCTGCACGAGCACCGCGCTGTCGTGGTGGGCGCGGAGCGGGCGGAGTTGGTGGCCGGTCTGGAGGCGTTGGCGGCGGGCGAGCCGCATCCGGCGCTGATCGGCCCTTCTTCCTCGCAGGCCCGGGTCGGTGCGAGTGGAGATGTGGTCTGGCTGTTCAGTGGTCAGGGCAGTCAGCTGGCGGGGATGGGCGCCGGGTTGTACGAGCGGTTCCCGGTGTTCGCGACCGCGTTCGACGAGGTGTGCGGGCTGCTGGAGGAGTCGTTGGGCGTTGCTCCGGGGGAGCTGCGGGCGACGGTTTTCCGTGGTCCGGAGGACCGGTTGCACCACACGATGTGGGCCCAGGCGGGGTTGTTCGCGTTGCAGGTGGGTCTGGCCCGGTTGTGGGAGTCGGCCGGGGTGCGGCCGGATGTGGTGGTCGGGCACTCGATCGGGGAGATCGCGGCGGCGCATGTCGCGGGGGTCTTCGGTCTGGCGGACGCGTGCCGGGTGGTGGGTGCGCGGGCCCGGTTGATGGGTGCGTTGCCCGAGGGCGGTTCGATGTGTGCGGTGCAGGCCACACCCGACGAGCTGGCCGAGGACTTGGCGGGGACGGGTGTGAGTGTGGCCGCGGTCAACACCCCCGATTCCACCGTTATTTCGGGCCCGTCCGACGAGGTGGGCCGGATCGCCACCGTGTGGCGGGAGGAGCGGGGGCGCAAGACGAAGGCGCTGTCGGTCAGTCACGCCTTCCATTCGGCGTTGATGGAGCCGATGCTGACGGAGTTCACGGAGGCGCTGCGTGAGGTGAACTTCAGGCAGCCTTCGATCCCGCTGATGAGCAACGTCTCCGGTGAGCGGGCCGGTGAGGAGATCACCTCGCCCGAGTACTGGGCGAAGCATGTACGCCAGGCCGTGCTGTTCCAGCCCGCCATCGCCCAAGTCGCCGGGAACGCCGGGGCGTTCGTCGAGCTGGGTCCCGCTCCCGTACTGACCACTGCCGTCCAGCACACCCTGGATGCGTCGGACGGCCCGCGGCCGGTGCTGGTCACGTCCCTCGCCGGGGAGCGTCCGGAGGAAGAGGCGTTCCTACAGGCTGTGGCTCGTCTGCACACCACCGGCGTCTCGGTGGACTGGTCGGTGGTGTTCCCGGCTGATCCGGCGCCGGGGCGGGTCGATCTGCCGACGTATGCGTTCCAGCGTGAGCGGTTCTGGTTGAGCGGGCGTTCGGGTGGCGGGGACGCGGCGACGCTGGGCCTGGTGGAGGCGGGTCACCCCTTGCTGGCCGCGGCGGTGGAGTTCGCCGACCGGGGCGGGTGCCTGCTGACGGGGCGCCTGTCGCGGTCGGGCGTGCCCTGGCTTGCGGATCATGAGGTGGCCGGGACGGTGCTGGTGCCGGGTGCGGCGCTGGTCGAGTGGGCGTTGCGGGCCGGTGACGAGGTCGGCTGTGCAATGGTGGAAGAGTTGATGTTGCAGGCGCCTGTCGTGGTGCCCGAGGCGTCCGGTCTGCGGGTGCAGGTCGTTGTCGACGAGGCGGACGAACGCGGGCGCCGCAACGTCCAGATCTACGGTCGCCCCGACGCGGATTCCCTGGGTGGCGACGATTCGTGGGTCTGCCATGCGACCGGCGTGCTCGCCCCCGAAACGGCCCTCGCGGTTGAGGAGTTGGGCGGCGCCTGGCCTCCGGCCGGTGCCGAGCCCGTGGGAGTCGAGGACTTCTACGCGCAGGCCGCGGAGGCCGGGTACGCCTACGGTCCCGCGTTCCAGGGGCTGCGTGCCGTGTGGCAGCACGGTCGGGACCTGTTGGCGGAGGTTGCCCTGCCCGAAGCCGCCGGTACGCGTGACGGTTATGGCATCCACCCCGCCCTCCTCGACGCCACCCTCCACCCGCTCCTGGCGGCCCGCTTCCGGGACGGTTCTGGTTCCGGCGACGGTCAGCTCTACGTCCCGTTCGGGTGGACCGGCGTGTCTCTGCGGGCGGTGGGCGCCACGACGGTCCGCGTGCGGCTCCGTCCGGTCGGGGAGAGCGCCGACCAAGGGCTGAGCGTCACGGTCACGGACGCGACCGGCGGTCTCGTTCTGAACGTCGACGCCCTCCAGACGCGCCCCGTGACGCCCGGCCAACTCGCTGCCGCCCAGCAGGCGGATGTGCGGGGGCTGTTCACGGTGGAGTGGACGCGACTTCCGGCTCCACAAGCGGATATCCCCGGTCATGGTCACGGTCGCGGTCACGGCGACGACGGCGGTGGTGTGTGGATCACGCTCTCGGACGGCTCCGGGCCGGCCGATGTGGCCGATGTGATGCGGGCGGAAGGTGAGGAGGCGCCGTGGGCGGTGGTCGCCCCTGTCGCCACCTCCACCGGTGACGGCCTGTTGGTCGCGGAGCGCGTGCTGTCACTCGTACAGGAGTTCCTGGCCGCGCCGGACCTCGCCGAGTCCCGTCTCCTCGTGGTGACGCGCGGCGCGGTCGCCACAGCAGGTGGCGGGGACGTGGACGCGTCCGCCGCGGCTGTGTGGGGCCTGGTCCGCAGCGCCCAGTCCGAGAACCCGGGCCGCTTCGTCCTGCTCGACATCGACATCGACGCCGACGCCGACGCCGACATCGATGGGGGCCTTCACCTCGATGGCAGTGCGCTACCGCAGGCCACCCTCCGCCAGGCCGTCGAGATCCTCGACGAACCCCAACTCGCCCTGCGTGCAGGGGAGCTCTACGTCCCGCGCCTCACCCGGGCCCTCCATTCTGCCGAACTCGTCGCGCCGCCCGGTGAACCGGCGTGGCGCCTGCGGATGATGAACGGCGGTTCACTGGACGACCTGGCGGCAGTTGCCTGCCCGGAGGTCCTGGAGTCCTTGGCGCCCGGGCAGATACGTGTCTCCGTGCACGCGGCGGGCATCAACTTCCGTGATGTGCTCGTCGCGTTGGGCATGGTCCCCGCGTACGGAGCCATGGGCGGTGAAGGTGCCGGTGTCGTGACGGAGGTCGGCCCCGGTGTCGACCACGTCTCGGTGGGCGACCACGTGATGGGCGTGTTCGAGGGCGCGTTCGGCCCCGTGGTGATCGCGGAGGCGCGCATGGTCGCTCCGGTGCCGCAGGGCTGGGACATGAGGATGGCGGCCGGTGTTCCGGCGGCGTTCCTGACGGCTTGGTACGGGCTGGTGGAGCTGGCCGGTCTGAAGGCGGGCGAACGTGTACTGATTCATGCCGCCACCGGTGGTGTGGGGATGGCGGCGGTGCAGATCGCCCGTCACATGGGTGCGGAGGTGTTCGCCACCGCGAGTCCGGCCAAGCACGCCGTGCTGGAGGAGATGGGCATCGATGCCGCTCATCGGGCCTCCTCCCGGGACCTCGCCTTCGCGGACACGTTCCGGGAGGCCACGGGCGGCCGCGGCATGGATGTCGTACTCAACAGCCTCACCGGTGAGTTCATCGACGCTTCCCTGCGGTTGCTGGGGGAGGGCGGCCGGTTCCTGGAGATGGGCAAGACCGATGTGCGCGCCTCCGAAGAGGTGGCCGGGGAGTACCCGGGCGTCTCGTACACCGTGTACGACCTGGTCGGTGACGCCGGCCCCGACCGCATCGGCCGGATGCTGGACCAGCTCGTCGAGTTGTTCGCATCAGATCGGCTTAAGCCTCTGCCGGTACGTTCCTGGCCGCTGGACAAGGCGCAGGAGGCGTTCCGGTTCATGAGCCAGGCGAAGCACACCGGCAAGCTGGTGCTGGAGATCCCGCCTGCCCTCGACCCCGAGGGCACGGTGCTGATCACCGGTGGCACCGGTGTGCTGGGGCAGGTCGTGGCGGAGCACCTGGTGCGGGAGTGGGGCGTACGCCACCTGCTGCTGGCCAGTCGTCGAGGCCCGGACGCGCCGGGCAGCAGCGAACTCGCGGACAGGCTCGCAGGGCTCGGGGCCGAGGTCGGCATCGTCGCCGCCGACGTGAGCGATCCGGAGTCGGTGGCGGAGCTGGTCGGCAAGACGGATTCCTCGCATCCGCTGACCGGTGTGGTGCATGCGGCGGGTGTCCTCGAGGACGCGGTCGTGACCGCGCAGACGGCGGAGGGGCTCGCGCGGGTGTGGGCGGCGAAGGCCGCTGCCGCGGCGAACCTCCATGAGGCGACCAGGGAAGCGCGCCTCGGAATGTTCGTGGTGTTCTCCTCGGCCGCCGCCACGCTCGGCAGCCCGGGCCAGTCCAACTACGCCGCCGCCAACGCCTATTGCGACGCGCTGATGCAGCACCGCCGGGCGCGGGGCCAGGCCGGCCTGTCGGTCGGCTGGGGCCTGTGGGACACCCCGAACGACGGCGCCGAGGCCGACAGCGCCGAGGCCGACAGCGCCAAGTCGGGCAGCAAGGCCGGCCACGCGTCCAGCGCCGAGCCCGGCGCCAGGCCCAGCGCCGGCGCCAGGCCCAGCGCCGGCGCCAGGCCCAGCACCGGCGGCATGACCAACGGTCTCAGCGCCACCGACGTGGCCCGCATGGCACGCATCGGCGTCAAGGGCATGAGCCCCGCCCACGGCCTCGCCCTCCTCGACGCCGCGCACCGCCACGGCCGCCCCCACCTGGTGGGCTTCAACCTCGACCTGCGCACCCTGGCCACGCACCCCGTGGCCACCCGGCCCGCCCTCCTGCGCGGCCTGGCGACTCCCACCGGAGGCGGCGCGAGCAGGCCGACCGCGTCGGCGGGCGCACCGCCCGCCGACCTGGCGGGCCGCCTTGCCGCCCTGCCGCCGTCCGACCGTCACCACACGCTGGTGCGGCTCATCAGGGAACAGGCCGCCACCGTGCTCGGGCACCACCCCGAAAGCCTCACCACAGGCAGCACCTTCAAGGAACTCGGATTTGACTCCCTCACCGCGGTCGAACTGCGCAACAGGCTGTCCGCCGCCACCGGCCTCCGCCTGCCCGCCGGACTCGTCTTCGACCACCCGGACGCCGACATCCTGGCCGCACACCTCGGCACGCGACTCGCCCCCGGCACAGACACCCCCGCCGGACAGGAAGCCACCGACCCGGTCCTCCGCGACCTGGCGAAACTCGAGAACGCCCTGTCCTCCGCCCGCGTCGAACACCTCGACGCCGACGCGGTCACGGCCCGGCTGGAAGCCCTTCTGTCCAACTGGAAGGCGGCCGGCGCGTCGTCCGGCCCGGGCGGCAGCACCAAGGAGCAGCTCCAGGTCGCCACGACCGACCAGGTCCTCGACTTCATCGACAAAGAACTGGGTGTGTGAAACGACCGTGCACGGCGCGACAACCACGCTGAAGGCTGGGTGAACTCTCATGGCGAGTGAAGAGGAACTGGTCGACTACCTCAAGCGGGTCGCCGCCGAACTGCACGACACCCGGCAGCGTCTGCGCGAAGTGGAGGAGCGCAGGCAGGAGCCGGTGGCCGTCGTCGGCATGGCCTGCCGTTTCCCGGGTGGCATCGAGACGCCCGAGGGACTGTGGGAGCTGGTCGCCGCCGGCGACGACGCCATCGAACCCTTCCCCACGGACCGCGGCTGGGACCTGGAGGGCATCTACCACCCGGACCCCGACCACCCGGGAACCTGCTACGTGCGCGAAGGCGGCTTCCTCAGCGCCGCCGACCGGTTCGACTCCGACTTCTTCGGCTTCAGCCCGCGCGAGGCCCTGGCCAGCAGCCCGCAACTGCGGCTGCTCCTGGAGACGTCCTGGGAGGCCCTCGAACGGGCGGGCATCGACCCCGCTTCGCTCAAGGCCAGCCCCACCGGCGTCTACGTCGGCGCCGCGACCACCGGCAACCAGACCCAGGGCGACCCCGGAGGCAAGGCGACCGAGGGGTACGCGGGCACCGCGCCCAGCGTCCTGTCGGGCCGCCTCTCCTTCACGCTCGGCCTGGAGGGCCCGGCGGTCACCGTCGAGACCGCGTGCTCCTCCTCGCTGGTGGCGATGCACCTGGCGGCCAACGCCCTGCGCCAGGGAGAGTGCGACCTCGCCCTCGCGGGCGGCGTCACCGTCATGTCCACCCCGGAGGTGTTCACCGGCTTCTCGCGCCAGCGCGGCCTCGCCCCCGACGGCCGCTGCAAGCCGTTCGCCGCCGCGGCCGACGGCACCGGCTGGGGCGAAGGCGCCGGCCTGATCCTCCTGGAGCGCCTCTCCGACGCCCGCCGCAACGGCCACAAGGTCCTCGCCGTCATCCGGGGTTCGGCCATCAACCAGGACGGCGCGAGCAACGGCTTCACCGCGCCCAACGGCCCCTCCCAGCGTCGCGTCATCCGACAGGCACTCTCCAGCGCCCACCTCTCCACGTCGGAGATCGACGTGGTCGAGGCGCACGGCACCGGCACCAGGCTCGGCGACCCCATCGAGGCCGAGGCGCTCATCGCCACGTACGGCAAGGAGCGCGAGGACGACCGGCCGCTGTGGCTCGGCTCGGTCAAGTCGAACATCGGCCACACACAGGCCGCCGCGGGTGTCGCGGGCGTCATCAAAATGGTGATGGCCCTCCAGAACGACCTGCTGCCCGCCACCCTGAACGTCGACGAGCCGACCCCGCACGTCCAGTGGGACGGCGGCGGCGTACGCCTCCTGACCGAACCGGTCCCATGGGCGCGCGGCGAACGTCCCCGCCGCGCCGGAATCTCCTCCTTCGGCATCTCGGGCACGAACGCGCATGTGGTCCTTGAGGAGGCACCCCGGGAAACACCCGCGGAGCCCGAGTCCGCGAGGCCCGAGCCCGAGCCCGAGCCCGGTGCGGTGGTGCCGTGGGTGGTTTCCGCGCGGACACCGGAAGCGCTGTGTGAACAGGCCCGCAGACTCGGCGAGTTCGTGACGTCCGACACGGCCGAAACGGACGACACGGATGCCTCTACCGCCGACGTGGGCTGGTCGCTGGCCACGAGCCGGGCGATCCTCGAACACCGGGCTGTGGTCATAGGCCGTGACTGGGATGCGCTGACGGCTGGTTTTGGCGCGTTGGCGGCGGGTGACCCGTCGGCGTCGGATGCGGTGGTGTCCGGGGTCGCCGGGGATGTGGGTCCGGGGCCGGTGCTGGTGTTTCCGGGGCAGGGGTCGCAGTGGGCGGGTATGGGTGCCCAACTGCTCGATGAGTCGCCGGTGTTCGCGGCGCGGATCGCGGAGTGTGAGCAGGCGCTGTCGGCGTATGTGGAGTGGTCGCTGACGGAGGTGTTGAGCGGGGACGGGAGTGAGCTGTCCCGGGTTGAGGTCGTGCAGCCGGCGTTGTGGGCGGTCATGGTGTCGCTCGCCGCCGTGTGGGCCGACTACGGCATCACACCCGCGGCTGTGATCGGGCATTCGCAGGGTGAGATGGCTGCCGCGTGTGTCGCGGGGGCGCTGTCCCTGGAGGATGCCGCGCGGATCGTAGCCGTACGCAGTGACGCGCTCCGTCAGCTGCAAGGGCACGGCGATATGGCCTCCCTCGGCACCGGCGCCGGGCAGGCCGCCGAGCTCATCGGGGACCGTCCGGGCGTGTGCGTCGCCGCCGTCAACGGGCCGTCCTCCACCGTCATTTCGGGACCACCCGAGCATGTGGCCGCCGTGGTCGCCGACGCGGAGGCGCAGGGGCTCCGGGCTCGCGTCATCGACGTCGGCTACGCCTCCCACGGCCCCCAGATCGACCAACTCCACGCCCTCCTCACCGAGCGCCTGACCGGGATCGAACCCACCCCCACCGACGTGGCGTTCTACTCCACCGTCACCGCCGAGCGACTGACGGACACCACCACCCTCGGCACCGACTACTGGGTGACGAACCTCCGCCAACCGGTCCGTTTCGCCGACACCATCGAAACGCTCCTGGCTGATGGCTACCGCCTGTTCATCGAGGCGAGCGCGCATCCCGTGCTCGGTCTCGGCATGGAAGAGACCATCGAGCAGGCGGATGTGACCGCCACCGTCGTCCCCACCCTGCGCCGCGACCACGGCGACGCCACCCAGCTCACCCGCGCCGCCGCCCACGCGTTCACCGCCGGGGCCGACATCGACTGGCGGCGCTGGTTCCCGGCCGAGCCGGGGACCCCTCGTACCGTCGATCTGCCCACCTACGCCTTCCAGCGCCGCCGCTACTGGCTGCCGGTGGACGGCGTGGGAGATGTGCGGTCCGCCGGGCTGCGGCGGCTGGAGCACTCGCTGTTGCCCGCGGCGCTCGGTCTCGCTGATGGTGCGCTCGTGCTGACCGGGCGCCTCGCGGCCTCAGGCGGCGGGGGATGGCTCGCCGACCACGCGGTGGCGGGGACGACGCTCGTCCCCGGCGCGGCTCTGGTCGAGTGGGCGTTGCAGGCCGCCGACGAGGCGGGCTGCCCCACCCTCGAGGAGCTGACGCTCCAGGCGCCTCTGGTGCTGCCCGTCTCCGGGGGTCTTCAGGTCCAAGTGGTGGTGGGCGCGGCCGACGAGGAGGACGGCCGACGAGAGGTGCGCGTCTTCTCGCGCGTCGACTCGGGCTCGGACTCCGACGAGGAAGCGGGCCAGGACGAAGGCTGGTCGTGTCATGCGACCGGTGTGCTCAGCCCCGAGCCCGGTGACGTACCGGACGGGTCGAGCGGACAGTGGCCGCCGGCGGGAGCCGAGCCGGTGGAGATCGGTGATCTCTACGAGCAAGCCGCGTCGGCCGGTTACGCGTACGGCCCGTCGTTCCAGGGCCTGCGCGCCGTGTGGCGGCACGGCAAGGATCTGCTGGCCGAGGTGGAGCTGCCCGAACAGGCGGGCGGCCACGACGGCTTCGGCATCCACCCCGTACTGCTGGACGCCGCACTGCACCCGGCGCTTCTGCTCGACCATGACGCACCCGGCGCACCCGGCGCACCCGGCGCATCCGGCGACCACGGTGCACCCGACGACGGGCAAGCCCCCCGCCTGCCGTTCGCGTGGAACGGCGTGTCCCTGTGGGCCACCGGCGCCGCCACCGTGCGGGTGCGTCTCACCCCGCAGAGGGAGGACGGGACGGAGGCCGGTGCCGGACTGTGCATGGCGGTCTCCGACGCCACCGGAGCGCCGGTGCTGAGCGTGGCCTCCCTGGCACTGAGGCCCGCCGACCCCGAACTGCTGCGCTCGGCCGACCGGGCGGGCAGTGTCACCAACGGCTTGTTCACCGTGGAGTGGACCGCGCTGCCCCCGGCGGCCGTCGCGGAGTACGGCGACGACGACTGGGCGGTGCTCGGCCAGGACATACCCGACTGGGCCGGGCCCGACATGCCCCGCCACCTCGATGTGCCCGCCCTGTCGGCCGCCCTGGACGAAGGGGCGCAGGTCCCCGCGACCGTCCTCGTCGAGACAGCCGTCCCTGCCGACGCGCCACTCGACATATCCGGCCGGACGGTCGCCGAACGCACCCTGCACCTGCTCCAGGACTGGCTCGCCGAGCCGCGCCTCGCCGATACCCGGCTGGTGCTGATCACCCACCACGCTGTGGCGGTCCCGGCGGACGACCACCCGAGCCCCGTCACCGTTCCCGCCACCGTCGACGCCCCCGCCGCCGCCCTGTGGGGACTGGTACGCAGCGCACAGGCCGAACACCCGGACCGCTTCGTCCTGTTGGACACCGACCACGGAACGGGGCCGGTGACGGGGACAGAAGCGGGGACCGGGTCGGGGACGGGGCTGGACCGGGCCGCTGTCGCGCGGGCCCTCGCCACCGGGGAGCCGCAGCTGGCCGTGCGCGCGGGAGAGCCACTGGCCCCTCGCCTCACCCGAGCCAAGACCCCCACAACCCCCGTCCTCACACCCCCCGCCCCCACAACCCCCGCCCCCACAGCCCCCATAAGCACCACGGAGGCCGACCCGTACCTCAGCCCCGGCGCCGCCACAACGCTCGACCCCGACGGCACCGTCCTCATCGCGGGCGGCACCGGAATGATGGGCGCTCTCGTTGCCGAACACCTCGTCCGCGCCTGGTCGGTGCGGCACCTGCTGCTCGTCAGCCGGCAAGGACTCGCCGCGCCCGGCGCCCGCGACCTCGCCGACCGGCTGACCGGCCTGGGCGCCTCCGTGCGCGTCGTCGCCGCCGACCTGACGGACGCGCGGGCCACCACCGACCTCATCGCGGCGGTCGGCCCGGCGCACCCGCTCACCGGTGTGATCCACGCGGCCGGCGTCCTGGACGACGCGGTGGTCACCGCACAGACCTCCGACCAGCTGGCGAGGGTGTGGGCGGCCAAGGCGTCCGTCGCCGCCAACCTGGACGCGGCCACGGCGAACCTGCCGCTGGGCCTGTTCGTGATGTTCTCCTCCGCCGCCGGTGTCCTGGGCAACGCGGGCCAGGCCGGATACGCGGCCGCCAACGCCTTCGTCGACGCCCTGGTCGCCCGCCGTCGCGGTGCCGGCCTGCCCGGTCTGTCGATCGCCTGGGGCCTGTGGGCGCGCGGCAGCGCCATGACCCGGCACCTGGACGACGCCGACCTGGCGCGGCTGCGCGCGGGCGGTGTGAAACCACTGCTGGACGAACAAGGGCTCGCCCTCCTCGACGCGGCACGCGCCGCCGCCCCGCACACCTCACAGGTGGTCGCGGCCGGTATTGATGTACGCGGCCTGAACAGGGACGACGTACCCGCGATCCTGCGCAACCTGACGGGCAGGGCCCGCCGCAGGGCCGCGACCGACGCCGCCGTCGACCAAGGCGCCCTGGAGCGGCGGCTCGCGGGCCTGGACGAGGCGGAGCGCCGGGCCGCCGTCACCGATGTCGTACGCGAGTGCGTGGCGGCGGTGCTCGGCCACCGGTCGGCGGCAGACGTGCGTACCGAGGCCAACTTCAAGGACCTGGGCTTCGACTCGCTCACAGCAGTGCAGCTGCGCAACCGTCTCTCTGCGGCGACCGGCCTCCGCCTGCCCGCCACGACGGCGTTCGACCACCCCACCCCGCAGGCCCTCGCGGCCTACCTCTGCACCCGCCTGGGCGGAACGGCCACGGCCCCCGCCTTGCCGGTCGCGCTGCCCGCCGCCACGACGGACGAACCGATCGCGATCGTCGCCATGGCCTGCAAGTACCCGGGCGGAGTGACCTCGCCGGAAGGGCTCTGGGACCTGGTCGCGGCAGGCGTGGACACGGTCGGGGAGTTCCCGACGGGCCGCGGCTGGGACCTGGAACGCCTCTTCCACCCGGACCCGGACCACCCCGGCACCAGCTACGCGGACGAAGGGGCCTTCCTCCCTGACGCGGGTGATTTCGACGCGGGGTTCTTCGGGATCAATCCGCGGGAGGCGCTGGCGATGGACCCGCAGCAGCGCCTGCTGCTGGAGGCGTCCTGGGAGGTGTTCGAGCGGGCGGGCATCGACCCGACGACGCTCAAGGGCAGCCCGACCGGCACG
Organism: Streptomyces sp. NPDC093510; assembly: GCF_040683555.1. NCBI lineage: Bacteria > Bacillati > Actinomycetota > Actinomycetes > Kitasatosporales > Streptomycetaceae > Streptomyces > Streptomyces sp. NPDC093510. The sequence goes on along the minus strand of NZ_JBFBEE010000007.1, from coordinate 117,883 downwards.
TACGTCGGCGTGATGTACCACGACTACGCGGCGGGCCTGGCCCAGGACGCCCAGCTGGAGGGCTACTCCATGCTGGCCGGTTCCGGCAGCGTGGTGTCCGGCCGCGTGTCGTACACCCTGGGCCTGGAGGGCCCGGCGGTGACGGTCGACACGGCATGCTCCTCGTCCCTGGTCTCCATCCACCTGGCGGCCCAGGCGCTGCGGCAGGGCGAGTGCAATCTCGCCCTCGCGGGTGGCGTCACCGTCATGGCCACGCCCGAGGTGTTCACCGGCTTCTCGCGCCAGCGCGGCCTTGCCCCCGACGGCCGGTGCAAGCCGTTCGCGGCGGCGGCGGACGGCACCGGCTGGGGCGAGGGCGTCGGCGTACTCCTCCTGGAGCGGTTGTCGGACGCGCGCCGGAACGGTCACCGGGTGCTGGCGGTGGTGCGGGGTTCGGCGGTGAACCAGGACGGTGCGAGCAACGGTCTGACGGCGCCGAACGGTCCGTCGCAGGAACGGGTGATCCGGCAGGCGCTGGCGAGCGGCCGCCTCTCGACCGGGGACGTCGACGTGGTGGAGGGGCACGGGACCGGGACGACGCTGGGTGATCCGATCGAGGCACAGGCTCTGCTCGCGACGTACGGGCAGGGGCGTCCGGCGGACCGGCCGGTGTGGCTGGGGTCGGTGAAGTCGAACATCGGCCATACGCAGGCGGCCGCGGGTGTCGCGGGTGTCATCAAGATGGTGATGGCGATGCGGCATGGTGTGGTGCCGGCGAGTCTGCACGTGGATGAGCCGACGCCGCATGTCGACTGGGCGTCGGGTGCGGTGCGGCTGGCGGCGGAGGCGGTGCCGTGGCCGCAGGCCGACCGGACCGCACGTCGTGCGGGTGTCTCGTCGTTCGGTGCGTCGGGGACGAACGCGCATGTGATCGTGGAGTACGTTCCCGAGCCGGTGGATGTGGAGCCTGCCCCGGAGCCGGAGGCCGCGGGAGGCGGTGACGGCGCGCTGGTGCCGTGGGTGGTGTCGGCGCGGAGCCCGCAGGCGCTGCGCGACCAGGCACGCCGACTGCGCGAGGCGGTGGCGGGCGACACGGCTGCGACGGTACGTGACGTGGGCTGGTCGCTGCTGCGTTCACGCTCACTGTTCGAGCAGCGTGCTGTGCTGGTCGGATCCGAGCGCGCCGAACTGACAGCGGGCCTCGACGCGTTGGCCGCCGGTGAGGCACACCCGGCCTTGACGCGGCCCGGTGACGGCACGGTGGCCCCGAGCGGGTACCTGGTCTGGCTGTTCAGTGGTCAGGGCAGTCAGGTGGTGGGGATGGGTGCTGGGTTGTATGAGCGGTTCCCTGTGTTTGCTGCCGCGTTTGATGAGGTGTGCGGGCTGCTGGGTGGGGAGTTGGGTGGTTCGGTTCGGGAGGTGGTGTTCGGGGGTCCGCGGGAGCGGTTGGATCACACGATGTGGGCGCAGGCGGGGTTGTTTGCGTTGCAGGTGGGTCTGGCGCGGTTGTGGGGGTCGGTGGGGGTGCGGCCGGATGTGGTGGTCGGGCATTCGGTCGGTGAGATAGCGGCGGCGCATGTCGCGGGGGTCTTCGGTCTGGCGGATGCGTGTCGGGTGGTGGGTGCGCGGGCGCGGTTGATGGGTGCGCTGCCTGATGGTGGTGCGATGTGTGCGGTGCAGGCCACGCCTGATGAGCTGGCAGCGGACCTTGAGGGTTCCGGTGTGAGTGTCGCGGCGCTCAACACGCCGGATTCCACGGTCGTTTCGGGCCCTTCGGGTGAGGTGGAGAGGGTTGCCGCGCTGTGGCGGGAGAAGGGTCGTAAGACCAAGGCGTTGTCGGTCAGTCACGCGTTTCACTCCGCTTTGATGGAGCCGATGCTGGGGGACTTCACCGAGGCGGTACGTGGGGTGGAGTTCGCCGCACCGAAGATCCGGCTGATCAGCAATGTCACGGGCCGGGAAGCCGGGGCGGAGATCACGGCTGCGGAGTACTGGGCCAAGCATGTGCGCCAGACAGTCCTCTTCCAGCCCGCTATCGCCCACCTCGCCGACCACGCGCGTGTGTTCGTGGAGTTGGGGCCCGCCCCGGTACTGATCACCGCCGCCCAGCACACCCTGGACGACCTCGCCGATCCGCTGGCGCCCGAGCCGGTGCTGGTCTCCTCGCTCGCCGGTGAACGTCCCGACGAGCGGACGTTCGTGGACGCGATGGCCCGTCTCCACACCGCCGGTGTGGATGTGGACTGGTCGGTGCTGTTCCCGGCCGACCCCGCGCCTCGCACGGTCGAGCTGCCCACGTACGCGTTCCAGCGGGAGCGGTTCTGGCTGGCGGGGCGTGCAGGCAGTGGGGACGCGGCGGGGCTGGGGCTGGTGGCGGCGGGGCATCCGTTGCTCGGTGCGGCGGTGGAGTTCGCAGATCGGGGCGGGTGCCTGCTGACCGGGCGTCTGTCGCGGTCCGGTGCTTCGTGGCTTGCCGACCATGAGGTCGGCGGGACGGTGCTGGTGCCGGGTGCGGCGTTGGTCGAGTGGGCGTTGCGGGCCGGTGACGAGGTCGGCTGCGCGACGGTGGAGGAGCTGATGTTGCAGGCGCCTGTGGTGGTGCCTGCGGCGTCGGGGCTGCGCGTGCAGGTCGTGGTGGACGAAGCCGGGGAGGACGGGCGGCGCGGCGTACACGTCTACAGCCGCCCCGACGCCGATGCCGGTGTTTCAGCTGCCGTGGGTGGTGAGGACTCCTGGATCCGCCACGCCACCGGCGTCCTCGCCCCCGAAGCCGAGCCTCAAACGGTCGAAGGGGCCGGGGCATGGCCCGGTGCGGGCACCGTGCCCGTGGACCTGGAAGGCTTCTACGAGCGCGTGGCCGACGCAGGCTATGCGTACGGCCCGGCGTTCCGAGGCCTACAGGCCGTGTGGCGGGACGGTCAGGACCTGCTGGCCGAGGTCGCCCTGCCCGAGGCCGCCGACGCGCACGACCGCTACGGAATTCACCCCGCCCTCCTCGACGCCACCCTCCACCCGGCCCTGCTGCTCGACTGGTCCGACGGTCAACCGCAGGACGACGGCAAGGTCTGGCTGCCGTTCACCTGGAACCAGGTTTCCTTGTGGGCTGCGGGAGCCGGCACCGTACGCGTGCGACTGTCGCCCGGCGAGCACGACGAGACCGAGCGGGAAGTGCGGGTCCTGGTCACCGACACCACCGGCGCGAACGTCCTGAGCGTGGCATCGGTGACGTTGCGGCCCGCCGACCTCGGGCAACTGCAGTCCGCGCGGACGCAGGACGATGGTCTGTTCACCGTCGACTGGACACCGCTTCCGGCTCCGCAGGCAGACGTGTCCGACGGTGGCGGTCGGGCCACGCTCTCGGACGAGGGCGGCGGTCTGGCCGGTGTGGTGGCGTCGGTGGGTGATGAGGTGCCGTGGGCGGTGCTGGCGCCTGTCGATGCCTCCGCGGGTGATGGGCTGCGGGTTGCCGAGCGTGTGCTGTCGTCGGTGCAGGAGTTCCTGGCCGCGCCCGAGCTGGTCGAGTCCCGGCTTCTCGTCGTGACGCGGTCCGCGGTCGCCACGGATGGTGACGACGATGTGGAGGCGTCAGCGGCCGCGGTGTGGGGTCTGGTGCGCAGTGCGCAGTCGGAGAATCCGGGCCGCCTCGTCCTGCTCGACATCGATGACGCCTTGCCCGCGGATGACTCCGGCGTGGTGCTGCCGCAGTCTCTGCTGCGCCAAGCCGTCGAAGACCTCGACGAGTCCCAACTCGCCCTCCGCGAAGGCACACTTCTGATTCCCCGACTTGTTCGCGCAAGCGGTGGTGCCGGTATCACTCTGCCCGATGACCGCGCCTGGCGCCTGGACAAGGGGAGCGCCGAGACGCTGGAAGGCGTGGCGCCGGTCGCGTACCCCGAGGTGCTTGAGCCTCTGGGGCCCGGCCAGGTGCGCCTCGCCATCCACGCGGCGGGCATCAACTTCCGCGACGTCCTGGTCGGTCTCGGCATGGTGCCGGGGCAGATCGGCCTGGGCGGCGAAGGCGCCGGTGTCGTGACAGAGGTCGGCCCGGAGGTGACGCACCTGTCGGTGGGCGATCGCGTCATGGGCGTACTCCACGGTTCCTTCGGGCCGACGGCCGTCGCGGACACGCGGATGGTCGCGCCGGTCCCGAGGGGCTGGGACATGCGGCAGGCGGCCGCGATGCCCGTCGCGTATCTGACGGCTTGGTACGGCCTGGTCGAGCTGGCCGGGTTGAAGGCGGGCGAGCGCGTGCTGATCCATGCCGCCACGGGTGGAGTGGGCATGGCGGCGGTGCGGATCGCCCGGCACCTCGGAGCCGAGGTGTTCGCCACCGCGAGCCCGGCCAAGCACGCCGTGCTTGAGGAGATGGGGATCGACGCCGCCCATCGTGCGTCCTCCCGGGACCTCGCCTTCGAGGACGCGTTCCGGCAGGCCACCGACGGCCGGACCATGGACGTCGTACTCAACAGCCTCACCGGCGAGTTCATCGACGCCTCCCTGCGGTTGCTGGGGGAGGGCGGGGGCCGGTTCCTGGAGATGGGCAAGACGGACCTGCGGGAGCCCGAGGAGGTGGGCGCGGAGTACCCGGGCGTCACGTACACCGTCTACGACCTCGTCACCGACGCCGGGCCCGACCTCATCGAGGTCATGATGCGGGACCTCGGCGAGAAGTTCGCGTCAGGGACCCTGGCCCCCCTGCCCGTGCGTTCCTGGCCGCTGGACAGGGCACGCGAGGCGCTCCGGTTCATGAGCCGGGCGAAGCACACGGGCAAGCTCGTGCTCGACGTACCCGCCCCGCTCGACCCTGAGGGCACGGTGCTGATCACCGGTGGCACCGGCGCGCTGGGGCAGGTCGTGGCGGAGCACCTGGTGCGGGAGTGGGGCGTACGGCATCTGCTGCTGGCGAGCCGACGCGGCCCCGACGCCCCGGGTGCTGAGGAACTCATGGCTCGCATAGCCGAGTTGGGCGCAGAAGCAACCCTCGCTGCGGCTGATGTGGGCGATCCCGCGTCAGTGGCGGAGCTCGTCGGCAAGACGGACCCAGCGCATCCGCTGACCGGCGTCGTGCACGCGGCGGGTGTGCTGGAGGACGCGGTGGTGACCGCGCAGACGCGGGACGGGCTTGCGCGGGTATGGGCGGCCAAGGCTGCCGCCGCCGCGAACCTGGACGAGGCGACCCGAGACCAGCGTCTCGGACTGTTCGTCGTGTTCTCCTCGGCGGCCGCGACGCTCGGCAGCCCGGGGCAGGCCAACTACGCGGCGGCCAACGCGTACTGCGACGCGCTGATGCAGCACCGCAGGGCTCGGGGGCAGGCAGGACTCTCGGTCGGATGGGGCCTCTGGGAAGCCGCGCACGAGAAGGGGGAGGCCGCGCACGACAAGGGGGAGGCCGCGCACGAGAAGGGGGAGGCCGCGCACGACAAGGGGGAAGCCGCGCACGACAAGAGGGGCAACGACATGGTCGGCGCGACCGAAGCCCAGCCGCCCGGCCACACCGAGAACGCGCCCGCCGGAATGACCGGCTCCCTCAGCGCCACCGACGTCGCCCGCATGGCCCGCATCGGCGTCAAGGCGATGACCACCGCCCACGGTCTCGCCCTCCTCGACGCCGCCCACCGCGACGGCCGCCCTCACCTGGTGGCCGCCGACCTCGACCCCCGCGTCCTCGCCGGCAAACCCGCCACCGCCCTCCCCCCGCTCCTCCGCGCTTTCGCCGGCGGCAGGGGAGCCGCGCGGCCGACCGCCGCCACGGCGGCCCGGCAGAACATCGACTGGGCGGGCAAGCTGTCCGCGCTCACCGCCGAAGAACAGCACCGCACCCTGCTCGACCTGGTGCGGACGCACGCGGCGGCCGTCCTCGGGCACGCGGGGACCGACGCGGTCCGCGCCGACGCCCCCTTCCAGGACCTCGGCTTCGACTCCCTCACGGCGGTCGAACTGCGCAACAGGCTGTCCGCCGCAACCGGCCTGCGCCTGCCCGCCACGTTCATCTTCCGGCACCCCACCCCGTCGGCCATCGCCGAAGAGCTGCGCACGCAGCTGTGCCCCGCGGGGGCCGACCCGGCGGCGCCGCTCTTCGGCGAGCTGGACAAGCTGGAGACGGTGATCGCGGGGCACGCGCACGACGAGGACACGCGTGGCCGCCTCGTGGCGCGCCTTCAAAGCCTGCTGTGGCGCCTCGACGACACCGCGAGCGCGGCGGGCGACACCGGCGGGGACGCCGCCGGGAGCGACGACCACGACCTCGAATCCGCGTCGGACGACGAGCTCTTCGAGCTGATCGACCGAGAGCTGCCCTCTTGACCAGGAGGGAACCAGGAGTGGACTTGACCAGGAGTGGAGAAGACATGCCGGGTGGGAAAGACATGCCGGGTACGGAGGACAAGCTCCGCCACTACCTGAAGCGCGTGACGGCGGATCTCGGGCAGACCCGTCAGCGCCTGCGCGACGTGGAGGAGCGGCAGCGGGAACCGATCGCCGTCGTCGCGATGGCCTGCCGGTACCCGGGGGGCGTGACCTCACCGGAACAGCTCTGGGACCTGGTGGCCTCGCAGGGCGACGCCATCGAGGAATTCCCCACCGACCGCGGCTGGGACGTGGGCGGCCTCTACCACCCCGACCCGGACCACCCGGGCACCACCTACGTACGCGAAGCCGGGTTCCTCCGGGACGCCGCCCGCTTCGACGCCGACTTCTTCGGCGTCAACCCGCGCGAGGCGCTCGCCGCCGACCCGCAGCAGCGCGTACTCCTCGAAGTGGCCTGGGAGCTGTTCGAGCGGGCGGGCATCGACCCGGGCACACTCAGGGACACCCTCACCGGCGTGTACGCGGGCGTGTCCAGCCAGGACCACATGTCGGGGGACCAGGTACCGCCGGAGGTCGAGGGGTACGCGACCACGGGCACCCTGGCCAGCGTCATCTCCGGCCGCATCGCGTACACCTTCGGCCTGGAGGGCCCGGCGGTGACCCTCGACACGGCGTGCTCGGCATCGCTGGTGGCGATCCACCTGGCCTGCCAGGCGCTGCGCCAGGGTGACTGCAACCTGGCCCTGGCGGGCGGCGTGACCGTGCTGTCCACACCCACGGCCTTCGTGGAGTTCTCCCGCCAGCGGGGCCTGGCCCCCGACGGGCGCTGCAAACCGTTCGCGGAGGCCGCCGACGGCACGGGATTCTCCGAAGGCGTCGGCCTGATCCTCCTGGAACGCCTCTCCGATGCCCGCCGCAACGGACACCAAGTACTCGGCGTCGTACGCGGATCCGCCGTCAACCAGGACGGCGCGAGCAATGGCCTCACCGCCCCCAACGACGTCGCCCAGGAACGGGTGATCCGCCAGGCCCTCACGAACGCACGCGTCACCCCCGACACCGTCGACGCCGTGGAGGCGCACGGCACCGGCACCACGCTCGGCGACCCCATCGAGGGCAACGCGCTCCTCGCCACGTACGGGAAGGACCGACCTGCGGACCGGCCGCTGTGGCTCGGCTCGGTGAAGTCGAACATCGGCCACACGCAGGCCGCCGCGGGTGTCGCGGGCGTCATCAAAATGGTGCTGGCGATGCGCCACGGAGAGCTGCCCGCTTCCCTGCACATCGACCGTCCCACGCCTCACGTGGACTGGGAGGGCGGGGGAGTGCAGCTCCTCACGGCCCCCGTGCCGTGGCCCCTTGCCGACCGCCCCCGCCGGGCGGGCGTCTCCTCCTTCGGCATCAGCGGCACCAACGCCCACCTGATCCTGGAACAGGCCCCCGCACTGTCCACACCGTCCGCCGCGTCCGCCGCCGAAGGTTCTGAGCCCCGGCAGGGTCTCGTGGTGCCGTGGGTCGTCTCGGCACGCAGCCGGGAAGCGCTGCGGGCGCAGGCTCGCGCTCTCGCCGAGCGGACCCCTGAAGGCGACCGGTCGGGTACCGCTGTCGACGTCGGCTGGTCCCTGCTGAAGGCGCGCGCGCTGCATGAGCGCCGGGCCGTGGTGGTGGGTGCGGAGCACGCCGAGCTGATCGCAGGACTTGAGGCGTTGGCGGCGGAGGAGCCGCATCCGGCACTGGTGGGACCGCCTGCGGTGCCGATCGGCGTGGGTAGGGACCTGGTCTGGCTGTTCAGTGGTCAGGGCAGTCAGGTGGTGGGGATGGGTGCTGGGTTGTATGAGCGGTTCCCTGTGTTTGCTGCCGCGTTTGATGAGGTGTGCGGGCTGCTGGGTGGGGAGTTGGGTGGTTCGGTTCGGGAGGTGGTGTTCGGGGGTCCGCGGGAGCGGTTGGATCACACGATGTGGGCGCAGGCGGGGTTGTTTGCGTTGCAGGTGGGTCTGGCGCGGTTGTGGGGGTCGGTGGGGGTGCGGCCGGATGTGGTGGTCGGGCATTCGGTCGGTGAGATCGCGGCGGCGCATATTGCGGGGGTCTTCGGTCTGGCGGATGCGTGTCGGGTGGTGGGTGCGCGGGCGCGGTTGATGGGTGCGCTGCCTGATGGTGGTGCGATGTGTGCGGTGCAGGCCACGCCTGATGAGCTGGCAGCGGACCTTGAGGGTTCCGGTGTGAGTGTCGCTGCGGTCAACACCCCGGATTCCATGGTTGTTTCGGGTCCTTCGGGTGAGGTGGAGAGGGTTGCTGCGCTGTGGCGGGAGAAGGGTCGTAAGACCAAGGCGTTGTCGGTCAGTCACGCGTTTCACTCCGCTTTGATGGAGCCGATGCTGGGGGACTTCACCGAGGCGGTACGTGGGGTGGAGTTCGCCGCACCGAAGATCCGGCTGATCAGCAATGTCACGGGACGGGAAGCCGGGGCGGAGATCACGGCTGCGGAGTACTGGGCCAAGCATGTGCGCCAGACAGTCCTCTTCCAGCCCGCCATCGCCCACCTCGCCGACCGCGCGCGTGTGTTCGTGGAGTTGGGGCCCGCCCCGGTACTGATCACCGCCGCCCAGCACACCCTCGACGCGGTCGCCGACCCGCAAGGAGGGTTCGAGCCCGTCGTCACCGCGTCCCTGCACCCGGACCTGCCGGACGACGTCGCCTTCGCGCAGGCCATGGCCCGCCTGCACACGGCCGGAATCACGGTGGACTGGTCCGGCTACTTCCCGGCCGACCCTCCGCCCCGCACCGTCGACCTGCCGACCTACCCCTTCCAGGGGCGGCGCTTCTGGCTGGCGGACGTCGCGGTGCCCACCGCCACATCTGTGGCGGACGGCGAAGAGGCCGGGTTCTGGGCGGCCGTCGAAGGCGCGGACGTCCAGGCCCTCTGCGACACCCTGCACCTGAAGGACGACGCACACCGGACCGCTCTGGAGACGGTGTTCCCTGCGCTGTCCGCGTGGCGGCGCGAGCGGCGGGACCGGTCCACGGTCGACGCCTGGCGGTACCGCGTGGACTGGCGGCGCGTAGACCTGCCGACGCCCGCGCCGGGCACCGGGGCCTGGCTGGTCCTCGCCCCCGAAGGCAAGGTTGAGGCCTGGTCGCGTACGTGTGCCCGCGCGTTGGAGGAGACAGGTGCGCCGGTACGTCTCGTCGAGGTCGGGCCGGGCGCCGGCCGCGCCGAGCTTGCCGGGCTGATCCGCTCGTGGCAGTCGACGTTCTCGGGCGACGACATACCGCTCGCGGGAGTGCTCTCCTTGCTGGCGCTCGACGACGGTACGGACGCCGACGCCGACGCCGACGTGGACACTGACGCCGAGGTTGACGTCAGCGCCGGCGCCCGTCGCCGGCCCACCGGCGCCTCGGCCACCCTCAACCTGCTGCACGGCCTCCTCGACGCCGCAGTCCAGGTGCCCCTCTGGTGCGCCACCCGGGGCGCGGTGTCGTGCGGCGACACCGATCCGGTCGTCTCCCCGGAACAGGCGCCCGTCTGGGGCATCGGCCGCGTGGCAGCCCTGGAGCACCCGGAGCTGTGGGGCGGACTGCTGGACCTGCCCGCCGATCCCGACGCACTCGACCCCACCGCGCTGTACGCGGTGCTGTGCGGGGACAGCGGCGAGGACCAGGTGGCGCTGCGTCGCGGAGGAGTCCTCGGCCGACGCCTGGTGCCCGACGCGCCGATCGGCGACGAGGCGGCCGGAAGCCGGCGGCCGGAGGGAGCCGTCCTCGTCGCGGGCGGCGTCGGCCGGCTGACGGAACAGGTCGTGCGGTGGCTCGCCGCGTCCGGCGCCGAACACGTCGTACTGCTGGACACGGCCCCCGACGACGGTCGCGGAAACCACCAGGACGGCCAGGACGGCCAGGACGGCGAGCTCGCCGCCGAAGTGGCGGCCCAAGGAGCGCAGTTCACGGTTCTGGCCGTCCCGTACGGCAGTCGGAGCGAGGACCGGAGCCTGAGCCGCGCACTCGCCGAACTCACGGACGTATACATCCGAACCGTCATCCACACCTCCCTGCCCGGCGAGCTCGCCCCCCTCGACGAGGTCACGCCCGACGCGCTCGACGCGGCCACGGCCGCAGCCATGGAGCTGGGAGAACTGGCGGCCGCTGTCGGATCCGGCGGCGGCTCCGTGGACACGGTGCTGTACTTCTCCTCCGTGGCAGCCACCCTCGGCAGCAGGGAGCACGGAGCGTACGCCGCCGCAAACGCCTATCTCGACGCGCTGGCCCAGCGGCACGGCGCCGAGGGACACGGCCCCCGAACCGTCTCCGTGGGATGGGGCATCTGGGATCTCCCGGAGGACGGCGACCTGGCGCGCGGCGCGGCCGGGCTGTCCCGGCGTCAGGGCCTGCCGCCCCTGGAACCCCGGCTGGCCCTCGGCGCGCTGCACGCCGCGCTCGACGCGGGCCGGGGGCACAGCCTGGTCGCCGACATCGAATGGGAGCGGTTCGCGCCGCTGTTCACCCTGGCCCGCCCGACCCGCCTGCTCGACGAGGTCCCCGCGGCCCAGCGGATTCTCGACGCCTCCTCGGAGAGCGGGGAAAGCGCCGAGAACGCCTCCGCTCTTCGGCGTGAGCTGGCCGTGCTGCCCCTGCGGGAGCGGACCGGAAGGCTGCTCGACGTGGTCCGCGAACAGGTCGCCGGCGTGCTGCGGTACGAGCCGGGGCAGGAGGTGGAGCCGGAGAAGGCGTTCAAGGACCTGGGCTTCGACTCCCTCGTCGTGGTGGAGCTGCGCAACCGGCTGCGCGCCGCCACGGGGCTGCGCCTGCCCGCCACCCTGGTCTACGACTATCCGACGCCCCGCGCCCTCGCCGAACACCTGCTGGACAGGGTCCTGCCCGACGGCGGCGCGGGCGAGCTCCCCGTGGCCGGGCACCTGGACGACCTGGAGGAGGCCCTCGCCGGACTCGCGGTCGACGACCCCCGCCGCAAGGGCCTGATCCGGCGACTGCAGACCCTGCTGTGGAAGCAGCCGGACGACACCGTGGCGACCCCGGGCCCCGCCGACGAGGACGGGCGGGGCGACGCGGACGACCTGTCGGCCGCGAGCGCCGACGACATGTTCGCGCTGATCGACCGCGAGTGGGGCACACAGTGACGCGCGCCGCCTGGCACAGTTCGGCCGCCCGGCACAGTGCGGTCGACCTGGTGGAGCGGGCCGAGGAACTGGCCGCCCTGCGGAGCGCGTACGAGGACGCGGCGGATACCCGCGGCAGCGTGGTGGTGCTCGGCGGAGCGATCGGCACCGGCAAGACCGCGCTGCTGCGGGCGTGGGCGGAGCGGATCGCGCCCGACGCGCTGGTGCTGACCGCCACCGCCTGCCGGGCCGAGCGCGACCTGCCCCTCGGAGTCCTGGAGCAGCTGGTGCGCGGCTGCCCGGAACTGCCCGCCGCGACAGCCGAACGTACGCTGGCGTGGTGCGACGAAGCCGCCTCCGCCTCCGCACCCGCCTCCGCACCCGCGCCGACACTGCCCGCGCCCCCGCCCGTTCCGGCCTCGCCCGCACTGCGCGGGCTCTGCGAGGCGCTGCGCGGCCTGGTCGCCGAGCGGCCCGTCCTGATCGCCGTCGACGACGCGCACCACGCCGACGCGGCTTCACTGCGGTGCCTGCTGTACGTGGTGCGCAGGCTGCGCTCGGCGCGGCTCCATGTGATGTTCACCGAGTACGTCCATCAGAAAGCGGACAACGCCCTGCTCGCCAGTGAGTTCCCCCACGAGCCCACGCTGCGGCGGATCCGGCTGGAGCCGCTGTCCAAGGCCGGGGTGGAAGCCCTGCTCGCCCGGCAGCTCGACCAGGAGACGGCCCACGACCTCACGCCCCTCGTCCACGGCATGAGCGCGGGCCACCCGCTGCTCGTACGGGCACTGGCCGACGACCACCGGACGACGGGCCGCGCCGGCGAGGCGTTCGGGCGGGCGGCACTCGGCTTCCTCTACCGGCACGAGGCGCCGGTGACCGAAGTCGCCCGTGCCGTCGCCGTGTTGGGGCAGCAGGCCACCCCGGCGCTGGTCGGCCGGCTCCTCGACGTGGACGCGGCCTCCGTGGCCCGTGCCGTGCACCAGTTGACGGTCGCAGAGGTGTTGCACGAGGGGCGCCTGTGCCATCCGGCGTTCGGAGCGGCGGTCCTGGACGGGATGCCGACGGAGGAGCGTCGAGCCCTGCACGGGCGGGTGGCTGTCCTCCTGCACGAGGAGGGCGCCCCGGCCGACGAGGTGGCCGCCCACCTCGTCGCCGCCGACCGTTCGGACGCACCGTGGGCGGTCCCCGTGTTCGAGGAGGCGGCTCAACTCGCCCTGGAGAACGACCAGGTGGAGACGGGAGTGGAGTACCTGCGGGCGGCGTACCGGCGGTGCCGGGGGCTCGCGCAGCGGACCGCGGTCGTGGGCGCGCTCGCCGACGCGGAGTGGCGCCTGGACCCCGCGAAGGTCCTGCGCCACCTCCCCGACCGGACCCCGGCACCAGCCCCCGCCCCGCCCTCCACCCCCGACGACCCCCCTCTCCCTCTGCCTCCCCCTCTCTCCCTCCCTCTCTCCCTCCCCACCCACCTCCTCTGGCACGGTCGCGTCGACGAAGGTCTGGACGCGATCAGTGCGCTCGCCGGACCGAACCCGGCCGGCGCACCGCCCATGAACGCCGCGGACCTCGACACCCCGTGGCTCTGGGGCGCCTACCTCTACCCCGGGCACGTCAAGGAACGCCTGGGGTCCGGCGTGCTGTCCGCGCAACGCTCGGCCCCGCCGGCGGTCACCCCCGAACTGCAGGGCGCGGGCACCCTGATGCACGACCTGCTGCACGGCGGCGGGAGCGACCCGGCCGAGGCGGTCGACGCGGCCGAACGCACCCTCAACCGCTACCGCCTCGGCCCCCGCACCGTCGCCGTCCAGACCGCCGCCCTCGCCACGCTCACCTACCGCGACCGGCCACACCGCGCGGCCGCCTGGTGCGACGGGCTCATCGCCCAGGCCGGCGAACGCAACAGCCCCACCTGGCAGGCCTGGTTCACCGCGTGGCGTGCCCTCATCCACCTCAGGCAGGGCGACCCGGCGGCGGCGAGCCGACGCGCCGACACCGCGCTCGACATGCTCGGCCCCAAGGGCTGGGGCGCCGCGATCGGCCTCCCGCTCGCGGCCGCCGTACAGGCGAAGGCGGCCGTCGGAGACGTCGACGGCGCGGCGGCCCTCCTCGAACGGCCCGTGCCCCGGGCGGTGTTCCAGACCCGCACCGGACTGCACTACCTGGCGGCGCGGGGCCGCTACCACCTGGCCACCGGCTGCCACTACGCCGCCCTGTGCGACTTCTACGCCTGCGGTACGCGGATGAGCAGCTGGGGCGTCGACCTGCCCGCGCTGGAATCGTGGCGGCTCGGCGCCGCCGAAGCGTACCTGGCCCTCGATGAGTCCTTCCTGGCCCGCCAACTCGTCGACGACCAGATGACGCTGCCCGCGCCGGCCGACGGCCGCACCTGGGGGATGACGCTGCGGCTGCGGGCCGCGACCTCCCCCGCCCCGGACCGCGTCGAGCTGCTCGACGAGGCCGTCGCCGTGCTCAGGGGCGCCGGTGACGTCTTCGAGCTGGCCCGGGCCGTGGCCGAGCAGAGTGAGGCCGTACGGGAAGGGGGTGAGACGGAACGCGCGCGGCTGCTCGCCCGCAAGGCCCAGCTCCTGGCCCGGCGCTGGGGCGGCGCGCCCCCGCCCGCGACCGGCCCCGCGGCACCGCCCCCGCCCGGCCGCCCGGAGCCGGACACCGAACTGACCGACGCCGAACGCCGCGTGGCCGAGCTGGCCGCCGACGGACTCACCAACCGGGAGATCTCCCGCAAGCTGTACGTCACGGTCAGTACCGTCGAACAGCACCTGACCAGGATCTACCGGAAGCTCGACGTCAAGCGGCTGGACCTGCAAGCGGTGCTCGGATGACACGCGGGCCGGCAGGCCGGAACGGCTGACCCGGTCCGCCGACCGTGCAACCTTTCCGCTGCTCGGGCGGTCATGCAGTCATGATCCTTGCGTCCGAGGACCCCGGTCTCTGGGCTCTGCCCGAACTGCTCTTCTTCGGGGCGGCCATCGTCGCGCCCCTCGCCGGTGCGGTGCTCGCCGGGCGCGTCGTCCTGCGCATCGCGCGATCCGCGGCCGCCGGTGACGTCTGGAGTGCGCTCACCCCCGGCACGTGGTTGCTCGCCGCGGGAGCGGGTGCGCTCGGCGCGGGCGTCCGTCTCTCCGCCGCGGTGTTCGACAGGTCCGCCGCATGGGCCGGGTCGGTGAGCCTCGTCTGCGGCAGCTTCGCCCTGGCCGCCGCGGCGATGGCGGGGCTCACGGCAGCCCTCGACCGGCACCTCAAGGCGGTGCGCGGCACGCCCCGGTCCTCTTCCGAGCGCGGTACGCGGCGGTGAGCGTCGTGCGCGGAGCGTGGCAGTCAGTCCGGCCACTCCCACTCGATCCCATAGACGCCGGGCCTGCAGTGCGTGGGCAGCAGGTGGGTCGTGTGGAAGGCGTCGAGTGTGGTGCGGCGGCGGTGGCGGGGCTCGGCGCCGATCTGCTCGCGCTGATAGCCCCAGCAGCCGGTGGGCAGCGCCAGGGGGTGGAAGCGCACGTGCAGCAGGTAGGCCCTCAGTGGCGTGGTGACGCGGCGCTCGTGCTGGTGGGAGACGTCCGATGCCGCCCGGAGCGTGTAGGCGACCACCGCGGTCTCGGTTCTGGCGAGTTGCCGCCCGAGCGGAATGTCGGCGGCCACACACCCGAGCTCCGGTAGGAAGCGGCTGCGCGGCGGCGGCCCGTAGGGGACGGCGAGGTCGACCGTGCCCGCCTTCGGGGAGTCGAGGAAGTGGACGACGGTCAGGTGCTTGACGGCGTCGCGGACGGCCTGCACGACGGTGGTGATCGACGTCTCGTGGATGGAGCGGTGCTCGTCGAGGCTCACCGTCTCCTGGACGGTCAGCGGCCGTAGGCCCTCGTTGAACCGTGGGAACGCGTCACCGAGGGCCTGTTCCACGTCCGAGTTCTCGCCGTAGACCGTGCGGGCGACGGTCGGGTCGACCGGTGAGGGCCCGCCGCGCGGCCGGTGCGGGCCCAGCAGGGAGCGCAGGGTGCCGTTGGGCAGGTTGAGGAGTGGTTCCAACGCGTCGACGGCGCGCAGGGACTGGGCGCGCTCCGGCTGGCTGCGTCCGCGCTGCCAGTGGCTGAGCGTGGCGAGGCTGACGGTGATCTGCTGGGCCCTGAGGTGGTCGCGTATGCGTTCCAGTGGCAGCCCACGCTGTTGGAGGGCTCGGCGGAACACGGTCGCGAAGGTCGTATCGGGCCCTCCGGCGTGGGGGGTGTTCGGCATGGCGTCTTTCGGCGGGCGGGAGGCGCCGTCGGCCTTGGGCCTCGGTCCCTCGCCCCGATGAAGGTGGCTGAACGGCGGTTTCAGGCCACACAGGCGACCAGGGGCCGCCCACCTTAGCCGGTGGGCGGCCCCTGGTCTTCCCTGGAAGGCCGGTCAGTTGGTGTTGAGCGTAAGACCGTAGTACGAGAGGGCGTCGTCGAGCGGCTGGAAGTAGGAGGAACCGCGCGAATTCACGCCCCCGGTGCACTGCTGGTTCAGCGGGCCGCCGGAGGTCATGCCCTGGGCCTGGTTGCCGGAGATGTACGCGCCGCCGCTGTCGCCGCCCTCGGTGCAGACGCTGGAGGTGGCGAGACCCGTGACGACCGTGTCGGGGCCGCCGTTCTGGTCGACGTAGGTGACGGAGACGTTGTACGAACCGACCTTGCCGCACGTCCACCCGGTGGTCGCGCCGGACTTGCAGAGCGTGGCGCCGGACGAGGCGCGGCGGCTGCCGTTCACGGCCACGTTGCCTGCCTGGCCCCAGGTGCCGACCTTGGTCGTGATCGAGTGGCCGGAGCCGATGGCGGCGACGCCCATGTCGACGCTGTTGGTGCCGACCCCGAAGCGGGTGTGGGAGCCCTTGGCGAAAGCGGTGCCGCCGTAGCGCAGGGTGGGCAGACCTTCGACGCAGTGGCCCGCGGTGACGAGGTACTGCTTGCCGGACCGGTCGCGGGCGCCGTAGCCGACGGAACACCAGCCGCTGGTGTCGTTGATCGTCATCTTGCTGCCGGGGGCGATCGCGGCCTGCGGGGCGCGCTTCTCCTGGTCCCGCACGATTCTGACGGCGGAGCCGTACGTCGCGGCCTTGGCGAGGAACGCCTTCGCTGCCGCCCTGCGGTCGCTGTTGACCTTGACGGTGACCTTGTCCGATGCCAGGTCCACGGACCAGTCGACGACACCTGCGGGGGTGCGCCGGGCGGCCGCGGCGTCGAGCCGTGCCTTGATCCCGTCGAGCTTGTCCTGCCCGCGGGCCGGCACGCGTGCGTCGAGGCCGGCCTTCTCGATGGCGGGGACATCGGCCTTGTCGTCGGCGTTGACGGTCAGCCGGCCGGAGGCGTCGAAGAACGCCCCGTCCTCGGATATCCCGCTTTTCCTCAGCTCGGCGAGCCGGGTCTGCTGGGCGTCCTGCCGGTCGAGTCGCTCGACCGCGGCTTTCTCACTCACACCGAGAGACGCGGCGAGCGCCCGCACCATCTCCGGCTGGTAGCGCGCGGCCGGAGCGGCGTCCTTCACCGGCGCCTGTGCCTGCGCCGTGGCCTGGGTTCCCACGACCACTGATGCCGAGAGCAGAGCGGCCACGGCGGCGAATCTGTATCTACGAGAATGCGACACACTGATTCCTTCCGAATGGCAGGCAGGAACTCTCCGTAATACGAGAAAAGGGGGGTGGGTTCCTGCCCGGCAGCGAGCGTGGGGCTCGCTGCGGCATGAACTCTGGCCCAGTGCTCAGCCCTTCAACAAGGTCTGTGACAAGGGCAGCTTTTAACAGAACATCAAGGGAACTGTTAAAACGGCACACTTCCCCATTGGCCATTCTGGGCGGGAATGACCGACGGCCCTCACCCGTGGTTCGGTGAGGGCCGTCAGCGGTCACACGGCGGGGGTGGCGACGCGTCAGGAGCGTACGGCCTCGGGTGTGATCTTGGCCGGATCCAGATCCACCACAGCCAGCTCCTCCGGGCGCAGTGGGGGAGCGGTCAGCTCGGGCAGGCGCTCGTCGGCGCGCATCGCCATCAGGAAGCGGTTGGAGCCCAGTTCGGTCTGCGGCGCGTTGAGGCTCATCACGTCGGTGACGATCTCGGACGCCTTCGGGGAGCGGATCGACGCCGCCGTGATGGCTTCGGCGAACCGCAGGCGCTGTTCCGTGTCCACACCGATGAGGCGCGGATCGGTCGCCGAGACGCGGCAGTTGACGTAGTCGATGTCCTTGGTGGCGGCCAGGATCCACGGGTCGTCGACGGCCGCACTGATCGCCTTCTGGAGCCGGAGCGCGGACCCCGCGCCTCCCTGCGGGTTCTGCCGGAACTCGCGGTCGATCGTGTCGGCGCAGCGCGCGGCCGAGCTCATCCCGTGCCCGTAGATCGGGTTGAAGGCGGTCAGCGAGTCACCGATGACGAGCAGTCCGTCGGGCCACTCGTCGAGCCGCTCCGGATACAGGCGGCGGTTCGCGCCGGAACGGGAGCCGAAGACGGGGGTGAGCGGTTCGGCGCCCCGGAGGAGTTCGGCGAGGATCGGGTGGCTGAGTTTCTCCGCGAACGGCAGGAACTCGTCCTCGCGGCCGGGGAGTTGTGCGCCGCGTGTGCAGGAGAGTGTGGCTAGCCAGCGGCCGCCCTCGATGGGGTAGACCACCCCGAAGCGGCCCGGCTCGCGGACCCGGTCGTCGGCGGCGATGTTGACGGCGGGGAAGTGCGTCGTCGCGCCGGGCGGGGCCTTGAAGAGGCGGGTGGCGTAGGCGACGCCCGCGTCCACGACGTCTTCCTCCAGGGCGGGTACGCCGAGGGCGGCGAGCCACGGCTTGAGGCGGGAGCCGCGGCCGGTGGCGTCGATCACCAGGTCGGCTCCGAGCGTCTCCTGCGCACCGCTGTCCACATCGCGTACGACGACACCGGTGACCCGGCTCCCGCTGCCCGAGAGCTCGACGGCCTCGGTACGCTGCCGGACAGTGATGTCGGCGGACGCCAGGGCCTGTTGACGTACCGTCAGATCGAGCAGTGGGCGGCTCGCGACCAATGCGAACTGGGTGGCGGGGAAGCGATGCTGCCACCCCTGCCCGGTCAGGGTCACCAGGTCCTCGGGGAAGCCGAGACGGCGGGCGCCGGCCGCGAGGAGGCGCTCGGTGGTGCCGGGCAGCATCTCCTCGATGAGGCGGGCGCCGTTGGACCACAGCAGGTGGGCGTGGCGGCCCTGCGGGACTCCCTTGCGGTGCTCGGGCTTCTCGGGCAGGGTGTCCCGTTCCACGACGGTGACGGCGTCGACGTGACGGGCCAGGACGTGGGCCGCCAGGGTGCCTGCCATGCTGGCACCCAGTACGACGGCGTGTGCGGGTCGGGTGGGGGTCACGCGCGTATCCCTTCGGGGTGGGGGGTGTCGGCGGGCTCCGCGGGATCGTCCATGGTCACGTCCGTGACTCCCCAGAACGCCTGGACCCGGCGGCCGAGCCCGTTCTCGTCGAGCTCGACGATGCCGACGATGCGGAACGTCATCGGCCGGGGCCGCTGCACGGTGACCGTGGTCGGCGTGACCACGAAGCGGTCGTCCATCGACGTCATCGGCGGGTCCGGCACCTCGTGCGTACCGCAGGACACGGCCAGTTCGAGATGCCTGCGGAGGTCGTCCTTGCCCACCATCGGCGGCCGCCCCACGGGGTCCTCGAAGACGATGTCGTCCGTGAACAGGTCGAGGACGCCCTCGATGTCGCCGGCGTTGATCCGCTGGGCGTAGTCGACGGCCATCTGCTTGCGCGCGGCCTCGTCGGGCATGGAACACCTCCAGGAAGGGTGGCGGGTCAGGGCTGCCGGTTCAGCCGAGGACCGTGAGATCGGATGTGCCCCAGTACGACTTCAGATGACGGACGAGGCCGGAGGCGTCCATGCGGATCACGAGCATCGCCGTGCGCCGCACGCGCGCCGTCTCCGGGGCGTCGGGGGCCTTGAGCCAGCCCCGCTCCGCGTACAGCGGACCCGCGGGCAGGTAGTCCATGACGGAGGTGACCTGGATCAGCGCGTGCGCGGCGTCCTGCCCGGCGACGGGCTCGGCCGCCTCCTCGCGCACACGCGCGGCGAGGAGCGGTTCGTAGTGGGCGCGCAGCGCGTCGTGCCCGGTGACAGGCGGGGAGCCGACGGGGTCTTCGAGGACCGCGTCGGGCGCGTACAGGTCGATGATCGCGTCCAGGTCCCCGGCGTTGATCCGCCGGCTGTGCTCCAGGGCGCGCTTCTTGCGGGCGAACTCGTTCATCGCTGTCCCTCCACTGCCTGTCCGTTGCCTCCGTCGGCACTGTCCTTGCCGAGGTCCCGGTCGATGAACGCGAAGATCTCGTCGGCCGACGCATCCTGGATGCGGGCGGCCACCGCGGCCTCGTCGACTGTCTCCCGCGGCACGTCGAGCCGGGCCAGCGTGGCGCGCAGCCGCCCGGCCAGTTCGGCCCGTGCCGTGCCGTCGTTCGAGGAGACCGAGAGGAGCGAGTTCTCCAGACGCTCGAACTCCGCCAGGACGTCGGCGAGCGGATCCGCGGCGCGCGGCGCCAGCTCCTGCCGCAGGTGCGCGGCGAGCTCGGCCGGGTCGGGGTGGTCGAAGACGAACGTGGCGGGCAGCTTCAGCCCGGTCGCGGCCGAGAGCCGGTTGCGCAGCTCCACCGCCGTCAGGGAGTCGAAGCCGAGTTCCCGCAGGCCCTGCGTCGCGTTGACGGGTGTGGCCGCGTCGTACCCGAGGACGGCCGCGATGTGCGTGCACACCAGGTCGAGCAGCGCCTCCTCGCGCTCCGCGTCGGACATCGCGCCGAGCGCCTTGAGGAGTGCGGACGCGCCCGCCGAAGCGGAGCCGCCACCACCGTTCCTGCCGCCGCCCCCGCCGCGCACCAGGTCCCGCAGGAGTGCGGGCGCGGGACGGCTCTGCGCCTGGCGGCGCATCCGGGCCAGGTCCAGGCGGACCGGCGCGTACAGCGGCAGGCCGCCGGCCCACGCCGAATCGAGGAGGGCGAGACCCTCGTCGGCGCCGAGCCCGACCACGCCGGCGCGGGCGTGGCGCGCCCGGTCGGCGTCGGTGAGCCGTCCCGACATGCCGTTCTCCAGATCCCAGTAGCCCCACGCCAGGGAGGTCGCGGCGGCTCCACCGTCCTGCCGGTGCCGGGCCAGCGCGTCCAGGAAGGCGTTGGCGGCCGTGTAGCTGCCCTGGCCGGGGCCGCCGAGCAGCCCGGCGACCGAGGAGTACAGGACGAACGCGGACAGGTCCGCGTCGCGCGTCAGCTCGTGGAGATGCCACGCGGCGTCCGCCTTCACGCGCATCACCTCCTCGACCTGCCCGGCCGTGAGGTTCTGCACCACGGCGTCGTTCACGGTGCCCGCGCAGTGGAAGACGGCGGTCAGCGGATGCGCGGCGGGCACCGCCTCCAGGAGGGCGACGGCGGCGTCCCGGTCGCCCGGGTCGCAGGCGGCGAAGGTGACGTGCGCGCCGAGCGCGGAGAGGTCGGCGGCCAGTTCGAGGGCTCCCGGCGCGTCGGCTCCGCGCCTGCTGGACAGCAGCAGATGCCTGGCTCCGTACCGCCCCACCAGGTGGCGGGCGGTCAGGGCGCCGAGTGCTCCGGTGCCGCCCGTGATCAGCACGGTGCCTTCGGGGTCGAAGGCGGGAGGCAGCGCGAACACGGTCGTGCTCGCCGGAGCCGGGGCGGACGCCGCCTGCGCGGCGGCGGCCTGCCGGATGTCCCACACGGTCACGTCGAGAGGCGTCGGAGAACCGTCGTCGCCCCACTCCGCCAGCTCCGCCAGGATCTCCCGTACGCGACCGGGTGCGGGCGGCGCCACGGCCTGCCCCTCGTCCGGCCCGCCCGCACGGCGGACCACCAGCCCACCCTCACGGAGGACGGTGACGTCGGGCGTGCGCCCGACACCCGCCCCGTGCGCGGACCGGGCCCCGCCGACGACATCGGCCTCCCAGCGCCCGGCGAGGCGCCGCACGGCACGGCCGACGGAGCCGGTCTCCTCCTCGACGAGCAGGGACTCCCCGCCGCGCGGCGCGACGACATCCGCCAGGACGTGATACGCGGCCACATAGGCCCCCAAGGACCCGGCGGCCTGCGCCCAACTCCAGCCGAGCGGCACCGAGGTGAGCAGCGCGGCGTCGGTCACGGCCACCGGGCCCACCGCGTCGAACAGGCCCATCACCCGGTCGCCCACAGCCACGGGACCGGCCTCGCCGCCCACCTCCGTCACCACACCGGCACCCTCGACATGGCCCGCGGCGAGCGGGTCCGTCCCCGGCGCCGCGGCCCGCAGCGCCACCCGCACCTCGTGCGGCTCCAGCACCCGCCCGGCCTCGGGAGCGTCGATGATTGCCAACTGCCCGCCCATGCCCACGCCTTCGGCCCGCGCCAGCCGCCAGGTGAGCGACCCGACGGGCGGCACCAGACGCGCCGACGCGTCGTCGCGCACCAGCCGCGGTACGTAGACCCGCCCGTCGCGCAGCGCCAACTCAGGTTCGGATGACGCCAGTACGCCCGGAAGCGCGGCCGCCGTGGACTCCAGCGCGTCCACGTCGAGCAGCGTCAGGCGGCCCGGGTTCTCCGCCTGGGCGCTGCGCACCAGGCCCCACAGCGACGCCCCCGGCAGATCACCTGCGGCCTCACCCGGCCGCGCGGCGACCGCGCCCCGGGTCACGACGACCAGACGGCTCGCCGCGAACGCGGGATCGTCGACCCACTCCTTGAGCAGCGACAGCAGGGACACGGCGGCCAGCCGCGCGTATCCGGCCGCGTCACCGCCCGAGCCGGTGCCCGCGCCGGGTGTGGTGCACACGGCGAGTACGACATCGGGTGCGTCGCCCCCCGCTGCCACACCGTCCCGCAGCGCCCCGAACGTGTCCCGCACAGGGGCACAGTCCAACGCATCGGACAGCACACCGGCCAGCGCGGCACCCATCGGGTCACCCGCGGAAGGCGCGACGACCGCGGCACGCGGGGCGCCGCCACCCTCCTCGGCCGGCGTGGCCGTCTCCGTCCACACGAGCCGGAAGAGCGCGTCACGGTCCGCCGAACGGGCGCCCGCGATCTGGTGGGCTGCCACCGGCCGCACGGTGAGCGACTCCAGTGTCAGAACCGGCGCCCCGCCCTCGTCCACGGCCGTCAGGGCCAGTTGGTCGGGCGCGCCGCGTGCGATACGTACGCGCAGCCTGTCCGCGCCCGACGCGTGCACCCGCAACCCGCTCCAGGAGAACGGCAGCAGGACCTGATCGGTGTCGGCGGACGACGTGACCGCGTCCAGAATCAGCGCGTGCAGCGTGGCGTCGAGCAGCACCGGGTGCACCTGGTAGCGGCCGGCCCTGCCGCTCTCCGTCCCGGGCAGCGCCACCTCGGCGAAGATGTCGTCCCCGAGCCGCCACGCGGACTCGAGCCCCTGGGAGCCCGGCCCGAAGTCATAGCCGTACGAGGAGAGTTCCCCGTACGGGTCCCGCCCGCCGACCGGTGTGGCGCCGGGCGGCGGCCACGCCCCGCCGAACGAGGCGTCCCCGGAGTCAGGCCCCGCGGGAGCGACCGTGCCCGCCGCGTGCCGGGTCCATATGACGTCCTCGCCCTCACCCGTGGGCCGCGAGTGGACGGTCACGGGACGCCGCCCGTCCTCACCCGCGGAACCGACCGCCACCTGCACGTCGACCGCGCCCTCGCCCTCGTCCCCGAAGGTGAGCGGCGTGTGCAGTGTCAGCTCCGCCAACTCCTCGCAGCCGGTGCGCACCGCGGCCTGCAACGCGAGCTCCACGAACGCCGAACCGGGCAGCAGCACCGTGTCCATCACCCGGTGCTCGGCCAGCCACGCCTGGTCCCGCGGCGAGATCCGGCCGGTCAGCAGGTGACTGCTGCCGTCCGCGAGCTCCACGGCGGCCCCGAGCAGCGGATGGCCCGCCGCGGCGAGTCCGAGCACCGCCGGGTCCCCGGCGATCCCCCTGCGGCCCTCCAGCCAGAACCGCTCCCGCTGGAAGGCGTACGTCGGCAGATCCACCACCCGCGGCAGCGGAACGGCCGGGAACCATCCCGTCCAGTCGACGTCGGCGCCCGCCGTGAACGCCTGGGCGGCGGCACGGGTGAGCTGAGCGGCGTCGCCGTGATCGCGGCGGAGCGTCGGGACCACGGTGGCAGGCATGTCGGCCTGCTCGATGGTCTCTTCCATGCCGAGGTTGAGGACGGGGTGGGGGCTGGCCTCGATGAACAGGCGGTAGCCGTCGGCCAGGAGTGCTTCGATGGTGTCGGAGAAGCGGACGGGTTGGCGGAGGTTGGTGACCCAGTAGTCGGTGTCGAGGGTGGTGGTGTCGTCGAGGGGTTGGGCGGTGACGGTGGAGTAGAAGGCCACGTCGGTGGGGGTGGGCCGGATGTCGGTGAGGCGCTCGGTGAGGAGGTCGTGGAGTTGGTCGATCTGGGGGCCGTGGGAGGCGTAGCCGACGTCGATGACGCGGGCGCGCAGGCCATGTGCTTCGGCCTCGGCGAGCACGGCGGCCACGTGCTCGGGTGGGCCCGAAATGACGGTGGACGAGGGCCCGTTGACGGCGGCGACGCACACGCCCGCCCGGTCCCCGATGAGCTCGGCGGCCTGCTCGGCGCTGGTACCGAGGGAGGCCATGTCGCCGTGCCCTTGCAGCTGACGGAGGGCGTCACTGCGTACGGCTACGATCCGTGCGGCATCCTCCAGTGACAGGGCGCCCGCGACGCACGCGGCGGCCATCTCGCCCTGCGAGTGCCCGATCACGGCGGCCGGGGTGATCCCGTAGTCCGCCCACACGGCGGCCAGTGACACCATGACCGCCCACAGCACCGGCTGCACGACCTCAACCCGGGACAGTTCACTCCCGTCCCCACGCAACACCTCCGTCAGCGACCACTCCACGTGAGCGGACAGGGCCTGCTCGCACTCCGCGATCCGCGCGGCGAACACCGGCGACTCATCCAGCAGTTGGGCACCCATGCCCGCCCACTGCGACCCCTGCCCCGGGAACACCAGCACCGGACCCGCGCCGGAAGCGCCCTGTACGGCGCCCTGGACGACGTTCGGTGACGGCTCGCCCGCCGCGAGGGACCGCAGCCCGGCGAGGAGCGCATCACGGTCCTTGCCCACGACGACCGCCCGGTTCTCGAACACCGACCGGCTCTTGACCAGGGACCAGCCCACGTCCAGCGGCGACGCCAGTTCCGGGTCGGACGTGGCACGGTCGGCCAGCACGGCGGCCTGAGCCCTCAGCGCCTCCTCGCCGCGCGCCGACACCACCCACGGCACCACTCCGGCCGGGGCATCGGCCACCTCCGACGGAGCGCTCGCGGGCTCCGGTGCGTCCGGGGCCTGTTCGAGGATGAGGTGCGCGTTGGTGCCGGAGATGCCGAAGGCGGACACCCCGGCGCGGCGCGGGCGTTCGCCGCGCGGCCAGGCGACCGGCTCGGACAGCAGACGGACACCGCTGCCGTCCCAGTCCACGTGCGGGGTGGGCGCGTTGATGTGCAGGGAGGCGGGCAGCTGTTCGTTGCGCAGCGCCATGACCATCTTGATCACACCTGCGACGCCGGCCGACGCCTGCGCGTGCCCGATGTTCGACTTGACCGAGCCGAGCCACAGCGGCCGGTCCTCGGGCCGCTCCTTGCCGTACGTGGCCACGAGCGCACTGGCCTCGATCGGGTCGCCCAGCATGGTGCCCGTGCCGTGCGCCTCCACAGCGTCGACGTCCTCGGCGGACAGGCGCGCGTTGGCGAGGGCCTGCCGGATCACCCGCTGCTGCGCCTGCCCGTTGGGGGCGGTGAGGCCGTTGCTCGTGCCGTCCTGGTTGATGGCCGAACCCTTGATCACCGCAAGGACCTTGTGGCCGTTGCGCCGGGCCTCCGAGAGCCGTTCGAGGACGACAAGACCGACTCCCTCGGCCCAGCCGGTGCCGTCGGCGGCGGCAGCGAACGGCTTGCACCGCCCGTCCTTGGCGAGCCCGCGCTGCAGCGAGAACTCCACGAACGCGCCCGGCGTGGCCATCACGGTCGCGCCGCCCGCGAGGGCCAGCGAGCACTCACCCTGGCGCAGTGCGTGCGCCGCCTGGTGGATCGCGACCAGGGACGACGAGCAGCCGGTGTCGATGGTCATCGCCGGGCCTTCGAGGCCGAGTACGTACGACACCCGGCCCGACGCGACGCAGCCGAGGTTGCCGGTGCCGATGTAGCCCTCCACCTCGGTGGGCCGTTCGCCGACGAGCGCGAGGTAGTCGAAGATGGTCAGGCCCGCGAACACTCCGGCGTTGCTGCCCTTGAGGACCTCACGGTCGAGCCCCGCGCGTTCGATCGCCTCCCAGGCGGTCTCCAGGAGCAGCCGCTGCTGGGGGTCCATCGCGATGGCCTCGCGCGGGCTGATGCCGAAGAATCCCGCGTCGAAATCACCCGCGTCGTAGAGGAATCCGCCTTCGCGCACATAGCTGGTGCCGCGGCTCTCCGGGTCCGGGTCGTACAGCGTCTCCAGGTCCCAGCCCCGGTCGTCGGGGAAGTCGCCCATGGCGTCCTCGCGGGCCGTGACCAGCTGCCACAGGTCCTCGGCGGAGCGGACCCCGCCCGGGTAGCGGCACGCCATGCCGACGATGGCGATCGGCTCGTCGTCGGCGGCGACGGCGACGGCGGCCCGCACCGAATCGGCGGCCGCCGTGTCACCGGACAGTTCGGCCCGCAGGACGTCGGTGAGCGCGTCGGGGGTCGGGTGGTCGAAGACGACTGTGGTCGGCAGTGCCAGGCCGGTGCTCTTGTTCAGCCGGTTCCGCAGCTCCACCGCGGTCAGCGAGTCGAAGCCCAGTTCCTGGAACGGCTTGGTGGCGGGCACGGCGTCGACATCGGAGTGCCCGAGCGTGGCCGCCGCCTGGGAGCGCACGTGCTGCAACAGCAACTGCCGCTGCTGCGCCGGTTTCGCCTCCGTCAGCTCCTGCTGCAGCGACGACGCCTCCGCGGTGTCCTCCTGCGCGGCGGCCGCGCTCGCCCGCCGGTTCTCGGGCAGGTCGGCGAGGAGCGGGCTGGGCCGCTGGGCGGTGAACGTCGACGTGAACTGCGCCCAGTCGAAGTTCGCCACGGTCAGTGTCGTCTCGCCCGCGTCCAGCGCTTGGTGCAGTGCCTTGACGCACAGGTCGGGGCTGAGCGGGTGCAGGCCGAAGCGGCTGAAGAACGTCAACGCGGCCTGGTCGGCGGCCATCCCGGCTTCCGCCCAAGGTCCCCAGGCGATGGAGGTGGCGGCGAGTCCCTGGGAGCGGCGGTGCTCGGCGAGCGCGTCGAGGAAGTGGTTGGCCGCGCCGTAGGCGCCCTGCTGGCCGCTGCCCCACACGCCGGCGCCGGACGAGAACATCACGAACGCCGAAAGGTTCGACTCCCGTGTCAGCTCGTGCAGGTGGAGCGCGGCGAGCGCCTTGGGCCTCAGTACCTCGTCCAGCTCGGCGCCCGACACCTCACCGAGTCCGATGTAGTTCGGCACGCCCGCCGCGTGGACGACGGCGGAGAGCGGGTGCCGGGCGGGGACGCCTTCGACGAGGTGACGTACCTGCTCGCGGTCTCCGACATCGCAGGCGGTGATGGTGACGCTGGCGCCCAACTCCTCCAACTCGGCCGCGAGGTCCCGCGCGCCGGGCGCGTCAGGCCCTCGACGGCTGGTCAGGAGGAGATGAGGGGCGCCCGCACGGGCGAGCCAGCGGGCCAGGACGGCACCGATACCGCCGGTACCACCGGTGATGAGTGTGGTGCCCCGGGGTTCCCAACTGGTGCCGCTGTTCGGCGAGTTTGCGGGGGCGTGGGCGAGGCGGCGGGCATGAGTGCCGGTGGCCCGTATAGCGACCTGGTCCTCGTCCTGGGGGGCGAGGGCCGCGGCCAGCCGCGTGAGGGTCTGGTGGTCGATACGGGCGGGCAGGTCGACGAGCCCGCCCCAGAGCCGCGGGTACTCCAGGGCGGCCACGCGCCCCAGACCCCACACCTGGGCTTGTACGGGGTTGGTGAGCGTGTCGGTGGCGCTCGTGGAGACGGCACCCTGCGTGAGGGTGCGTACGGTGGTGTCGGCGCCGTTGTCGCCGAGGGCCTGGACGAGAACGGTCGTCGCGGCGAGCCCGGCCGGTACGGCCGTGTGCTCCGGATGTGGCTCCTCGTCCAGGGCCAGCAGATTGACGATGCCCGCGTACGTCTCCCCGTCCATCAGGGAGCGCAGCCCCGCGGCCAGCTCGGCGCGCTCCACGGCGCACGCGTCGACGACATGGCGACGCACCTCACCGCCGTGAGCGGCCAGGGTCTGCGCGGTCGCCAGGACGGCGGGGTGATCGGTGTGCGCCGTGGGCACGACGAGCAGCCAGTTCCCGCCTAGCTCCGGCGCCCCCGCGTCGGGCAGGTGCTTCCACGTGACGTGATAGCGCCACGAGTCGACCGTCGACTGCTCGCGGTGCCGGCGCCGCCAGGCCGAGAGCACGGGCAGCGCGGGCTCCAGAGCCCCGACGGTCTCCGTCTGCCCCTCGATCTCCAGACTGGCGGCGAGAGCGCCGATGTCCAGGTCCTCGATCGCCTGCCACACCTGGGCCTCGACGGGATCGTGGCCCCCACCCGTGCCCGCCACCGCCGCGGGCGGCTCCACCCAGTAGTGCTTGCGCTGGAAGGCATACGTGGGCAGGTCGACGGTACGAGGGGTCGGGTCGGCCGGGAACCAGCGCCGCCAGTCGACGTCGGCGCCCGCCGTGAACGCCTGAGCGGCGGCACGGGTGACCTGAGTGCGGCCCCCATGGTCGCGCCGCAGGGTGGGAACGGTGGTGGCCGCGATGCCAGCCTGCTCGATGGTCTCCTGGATGCCGAGGTTGAGGACGGGGTGGGGGCTGGCCTCGATGAACAGGCGGTAGCCGTCGGCCAGGAGTGCCTCGATGGTGTCGGCGAAGCGGACGGGTTGGCGGAGGTTGGTGACCCAGTAGTCGGTGTCGAGGGTGGTGGTGTCGTCGAGGGGTTGGGCGGTGACGGTGGAGTAGAAGGCCACGTCGGTGGGGGTGGGTTCGATCCCGGTGAGGCGCTCGGTGAGGAGGGCGTGGAGTTGGTCGATCTGGGGGCCGTGGGAGGCGTAGCCGACGTCGATGACGCGGGCGCGCAGGCCACGTGCTTCGGCCTCGGTGACCACGGCGGCCACGTGCTCGGGCGGCCCCGAAATGACGGTGGAGGACGGCCCGTTGACGGCCGCGACGCACACACCCGGCCGGTCCCCGATGAGCTCGGCGGCCTGCCCGGCGCCAGTGCCGAGGGAGGCCATGTCGCCGTGCCCCTGAAGCTGACGGAGGGCGTCACTGCGTACGGCTACGATCCGCGCCGCATCCTCCAACGACAACGCCCCCGCGACACACGCGGCGGCCATCTCCCCCTGCGAATGCCCGATCACGGCCGCCGGGGTGATCCCGTAGTCCGCCCACACGGCGGCCAGTGACACCATGACCGCCCACAGCACGGGCTGCACGACCTCGACGCGGGACAGTTCACTCCCGTCCCCGCGCAACACGTCCGTCAGCGACCACTCCACATACGCGGACAGCGCCTGCTCACACTCCGCGATCCGAGCCGCGAACACCGGAGACTCGTTGAGCAGTTGGGCACCCATGCCCGCCCACTGCGACCCCTGCCCCGGGAAAACCAGCACCGGCCCCGGGCCCACATCCCCGGCAACCCCGGACACCACCGCGCCCGACGGCGAAGCCTCGCCCGAAGCCAGCGACCGGAGGCCCTCCGCAGCCTGGCCGGAGTCCTGCCCCATGACCACGGCGCGGTGCTCGAACAGTGGCCGGCCGGTGGCCAGCGACCAACCGACCTCGGCCACCGACGCGTCCGCGACCTCGGCCATCGACGCATCCGCGCCCTCGGCCACCGACGCCTTCGCGTCCCCGGCCACGAACTCGCCCAACCGCCGCGCCTGTTCACGCAGTGCGCCCGACGTCCGCCCGGAGACCACCCACGGCACCACTCCATCCGGTGATGCGGACGCGGGAGCGGGAGCGGCGTCCGGGGCGTCCTCCGGCGCCTGCTCCAGAATCAGGTGCGCATTCGTGCCCGAGATCCCGAACGCCGAGATGCCTGCTCGGCGCGTGCGCTCCGTCGGCCACTCCACGGGCTCGGAGAGCAGCCGTACGCTGCCCTGTTCCCACTGGACGTGCGGTGAGGGCGCGTCGATGTGCAGGGAGGCGGGGAGGACGTTGCGGATCGCCATGACCATCTTGATCACGCCCGCGACACCGGCGGCGGCCTGCGTGTGGCCGATGTTCGACTTCACCGAACCGAGCCACAGCGGACGGTCCTCCGGCCTTCCCTGTCCATACGTGGCCAGGAGCGCGTTGGCCTCGATGGGGTCGCCGAGGGTGGTGCCTGTGCCGTGCGCCTCCACGACGTCGATGTCCTCGGCGGAGAGGCGGGCGTTGGCGAGGGCGGCGCGGATGACGCGTTCCTGGGAGGGCCCGTTGGGGGCGGCGAGCCCGTTGCTCGTGCCGTCCTGGTTGACGGCCGAACCCCGTATCACCGCAAGGACCTTGTGGCCGCGTCGCCGCGCTTCGGAGAGCAGCTCCAGCGCCACCACTCCGGCGCCCTCGCCCCAGCCCGTGCCGTCGGCGGCGGCCGCGAACGGCTTGCACCGCCCGTCGGGCGCGAGCCCGCGCTGCCGGGAGAACTCCGTGAACGAGCCCGGCGTGGCCATCACCGTCGAGCCACCGGCCAGCGCGAGGGAGCACTCGCCCTGCCGCAGCGCCTGGCTCGCCAGATGGATCGCCACCAGCGACGACGAACAGGCCGTGTCGACCGTCACCGCCGGACCTTCGAGCCCCAGGGTGTAGGAGATCCGCCCTGACACCACACTGCCGAGGTTGCCGGTGCCGATGTACCCCTCGACGTCACTGGCCGTCTGGCTGATCAGCGTCAGATAGTCGTGGGCGCTCACACCGGTGAAGACGCCGGTGTCGCTGCCCTGCAACGCCTGCGGGTTGAGGCCCGCGTGTTCGATCGCCTCCCAGGCGGTCTCCAGGAGCAGCCGCTGCTGGGGGTCCATCGCCACGGCCTCGCGCGGGCTGATGCCGAAGAACTCGGCGTCGAAGTGCCCCGCGTCGTAGAGGAAGGCGCCGTCCCGCACATAGCTGGTGCCGGGGTGTTCCGGGTCCGGGTGGTACAGGGATTCCAGGTCCCAGCCACGGTCGTCGGGGAACGCCGACACCGCGTCGCCGCCGTCGCGCACGAGCCGCCACAGGTCTTCCGCGGACCGGGTGCCGCCCGGGTAGCGGCAGGCCATGCCGACGATGGCGACCGGTTCGGCCGATTCCTTGTCATGGAGCCGTTGGCGGGCCTCGCGCAGCTCCGCGGTGACCCACTTGAGGTGATCGAGAAGCTTCTCCTCGTTCGACATCTGACCCAGGCTCCTTGGCGCTACGTGGTGATCGGGACGTATGAGGATGGGGAGGTTGCGGGAGGGACGACGGGAGGGACGACGGGAGGGACAACGGGCGGGACGGGAGGACGGGGTGGTGGGGCCGGGCCGGGCTCAGGACTTCCCGAACTCGTTGGAGATGAGGTCGAAGATGTCGTCCGCGCTCGCCGCCCGCAGGTCGGCGTGGACGGAATCGGCCCCCTCCGGACCGTCCTGCGCCGGGCTCCACTTCGACACGAGCACTTGGAGCCGGCCCACGATGCGACGGCGGGCCGCCTCGTCCACCTCGCCCGCGCCGAACGTCGCGTCCCACTTGTCGAGTGCCGCGAGCACATCGCCCTCGCCCGTGGCATCGCCGTCGTCGCCCAGCAGCCCGCGCAGATGCGCGGCGAGGGCCTCGGACGTGGGATGGTCGAAGATCACGGTGGCGGGCAGCGAGAGCCCGGTCGTCGTGTTGAGCTGATTGCGGAGCTGGACGGCGGTCAGCGAGTCGAACCCCAGCTCCTGGAACGGCTTCGCCGCGGGAATGTCCTCCACCGTGTGGCCGAGCGTCGCCGCCGCGTACGTCCGGACTTGCTGGACCAGGAAGCCGAGCCGCTGCGACGCGGGCGTCTTCGCGAGTTCCTCACGGAACGCACTGCTCTCGGCGGCGGACCCGGATCGCTCGGCCTCCCGCTGGTTCTCCGGAAGGTCGTCGAGGAACGGACTGGGCCGCTGGGCGGTGAACGTCGGCGTGAACTTCGCCCAGTCGAAGTGGGCCACGGTCAGCGTGGCGTCACCGGCGTCGACCGCCTGGTGCAGCGCCTTGACGCACAGGTCCGGGCGGATCGGAAGGAGGCCGAAGCGCTTGAAGTACGACAGTGACTCCGGGTCCGCGGACATGCCCGCCTCGGCCCACGGGCCCCAGGCGATGGAGGTGGCGGGCAGCCCCTGGGAGCGGCGGTGCTCGGCGAGCGCGTCGAGGAAGTGGTTGGCCGCGCCGTAGGCGCCCTGCTGGCCGCTGCCCCACACACCGGCGCCGGACGAGAACATCACGAACGCCGAGAGATCCAGCCCCCGCGTCAGCTCGTGGAGGCGCCAGGCCGCATCGGACTTGGACCCCAGTACTTCGTTCAGGCGCGCGGTCGTGAGGTCGCCGATCGAGGTCAGGTCGGTCATGCCCGCAGCGTGGATGACGGCCGTGAGGGGGTGTTCCGGCGGCGTCCGGTCGAGGAGGCGGCGGAGCTGGTCGGGGTCGCTGACGTCGCAGGCGGTGAGGGTGACGGTGGTGCCGAGCCGGTCGAGTTCGGCGGCGAGTTCCCGCGCGCCGGGCGCATCGGGGCCGCGACGGCTGGTGAGGTGCAGGTGGGGGGCGCCCTGGCGGGCGAGCCAGCGGGCGAGGACCGCACCGATGCCACCGGTACCGCCGGTGATGAGGGTGCTGCCCCGGGGCTGCCACGTGCCGCCTGCGGAGCTGACGGAGCCGACGGAGCTGACGGAGCTCACGGTGCTGACCGAGCTCACGGTGCTGACCGAGCTGACGGCGCCTACGGGCGCGTTCGTGCCGCCGACGGCGTGGGTGAGGCGCCGGGTGTGGGTTCCGTTGGGGCGGACGGCGGTCTGGTCCTCGTCCTGGGGGAGGAGAGCGGCGGCCAGACGGGGAAGGGTGTGGCGGTCGATACGGGCGGGCAGGTCGACGAGGCCGCCCCAGAGACGGGGGTGTTCGAGGGCGGCGACGCGTCCGAGCCCCCAGACGTGGGCTTGGAGGGGGCGGGTGAGCGGGTCGGTGGCGCCCGTGGACACGGCGCCTTGCGTGACCGTGTGCAGGGGCGCGGTCGTACCGTTGTCGCCGAGCGCCTGGATGAGAGCGGTCGTCGCGGCGAGCCCGGCGGGCACGGCCGGATGCCCGGGGTGCGGCTCCTCGTCCAACGCCAGCAGATTGACGATCCCGGCCAGCCCTGCCGTCTCCACCGCGGCCAGATCGTCACGCCCGACCCGGCCGGTCTCGACAGGATGCAACCGGACGGCGGCCGCCCCGTGCTCGCTCAGCGCATCGACCGTGGCTCGTACGGCGGGGTGCTCCGCCTGGTCGGCGGGTACGAACAGGAGCCATTCCCCGCCCAGTTCAGGTGCCGGGCCGTCGGCCTTGTGCTTCCACGTGACGCGGTACCGCCAGGAGTCGATGGTCGCCTGCTCC
The DNA here is from genome assembly GCF_040683555.1 of Streptomyces sp. NPDC093510. Taxonomy (NCBI): domain Bacteria; kingdom Bacillati; phylum Actinomycetota; class Actinomycetes; order Kitasatosporales; family Streptomycetaceae; genus Streptomyces; species Streptomyces sp. NPDC093510. The sequence goes on along the minus strand of NZ_JBFBEE010000007.1, from coordinate 84,917 downwards.
CGGTGCCGCCGCCGCCAGCCCTGCAACACCGGCAGCGCGGGCTCCAGCGCCCGGACCGCCTCCTCACTGCCCTCCTCCGACCCCAGCGTCTCGGCCAGCAGCCCGAGGTCGAGCTCCTCGACGGCCTGCCACAGCCGCGCCTCCGCCGCCCCCGGCTCCCCGCCACCGGAGCGCGGGGCGGATGCGGAAGGGTCGAGCCAGTAGTGCTGGTGCTGGAAGGCGTAGGTGGGCAGGTCGACGGTACGGGGGGTCTTCGGCTCGGCCGGGAACCAGCGGCGCCAGTTGATGTCGGCCCCGGCGGTGAACGCGTGGGCGGCGGCGCGGGTGAGCTGGGTGGCGTCGCCGTGGTCGCGTCGGAGGGTGGGGACGACGGTGGCGGTCACATCCGCCTGCTCGATGGTCTCTTCCATGCCGAGGTTGAGGACGGGGTGGGGGCTGGCCTCGAAGAACAGGCGGTAGCCGTCAGCCAGGAGTGCCTCGATGGTGTCGGCGAAGCGGACGGGCTGGCGGAGGTTGGTGACCCAGTAGTCGGTGTCCAGCCTCGTGGTGTCGGCCAGCCGCTCGGCGGAGACCGTCGAATAGAACGCCACGTCGGTGGGGGCGGGTTCGATCCCGGTCAGGCGCTCGGTGAGCAGGTCGTGGAGCTGGTCGATCTGGGGGCCGTGGGAGGCGTAGCCGACGTCGATGACGCGGGCGCGGAGCCCCTGCTCCTCCGCATCGGCGACCACGGCGGCCACGTGCTCGGGCGGTCCCGAAATGACCGTGGAGGAAGGCCCGTTGACGGCCGCGACACACACGCCCGGCCGATCCCCGATGAGCTCGACGGCCTGCCCGGCACCGGTACCGAGGGAGGCCATATCGCCGTGCCCCTGCAACTGACGGAGTGCGTCACTGCGTACGGCTACGATCCGCGCCGTATCCTCCAGCGACAACGCGCCCGCGACGCACGCGGCGGCCATCTCACCCTGCGAATGCCCCACCACGGCGGCCGGGGTGATCCCGTAGTCCGCCCAGACAGCAGCGAGCGACACCATGACCGCCCACAACACCGGCTGCACGACCTCGACCCGGGACAGCTCACTCCCGTCCCCGCGCAACACCTCCGTCAACGACCACTCCACATACGCCGACAGCGCCCGCTCACACTCGGCAATGCGCGCCGCGAACACCGGGGACTCGACCAGGAGTTGGGCACCCATGCCCACCCACTGCGACCCCTGCCCCGGAAACACCAACACCGCACCAGCACCACCGGAAGCCGCGCCACCGGAGGTCGCGTTACCAGCCACGACATCCGAGGACACCGCCCCCGAAGCCAGAGCCTGTACACCGGCGATCAGTTCCTCCCGGCCCCGGCCCACCACCACAGCCCGGTGCTCGAACACCGACCGCGTCGTGGCCAATGACCAGCCCACCTCTAAAGGCGCCACATACGCGCCCTCCGCCACGAACTCATCCAACCGACGCACCTGTTCACGCAACGCATCCGGAGTCCGCCCGGACACCACCCACGGCACCACCCGCACCCCACCCGGCACCTCGGGCTCCGAGTCGGGAGCCGTCGCCTCCGTCGGCGCCTCCTCCAGGATCAGGTGCGCGTTCGTCCCCGAGAAGCCGAACGAGGAGACGCCTGCCCGGCGCGGGCGCTCGCCCCGGGGCCACTTCACCGGGTCGGTGAGCAGGCGCAGCCCGCTGCCGTCCCACTCCACGTGGGGCGATGGGGCGTCGATGTGCAGGATGGCGGGCATGAGGTCGTTCTGGAGGGCGAGGACCATTTTGATGACACCGGCCACGCCCGCGGCGATCTGCGTGTGGCCGATGTTGGACTTCACGGCTCCGACCCACAGCGGCCGGTCCGCCGGCCGTTCCCGCCCGTAGGCGGAGATGAGGGCGCCGGCCTCGATGGGGTCGCCGAGGGTGGTGCCGGTGCCATGGGCCTCCACGACGTCGATGTCCGTGGCGGTGAGGCGGGCGTTGGCGAGGGCGGCGCGGATGACGCGTTCTTGGGAGGGGCCGTTGGGGGCGGTGAGTCCGTTGCTGGCGCCGTCCTGGTTGACGGCGGAGCCGCGGATCACGGCGAGGACTTTGTGGCCGTTGCGGCGCGCGTCCGACAGCCGCTCCAGGAGCACCACGCCCGTGCCCTCGGCCATGCCCATGCCGTCGCTGTTCGCCGAGAACGGCTTGCACCGCCCGTCGGGGGCCAGGCCGCGCAGTTCGCTGAAGCCGATCAGGGGGGCGGGCGACGACATCACGTACGTACCGCCCGCCAGCGCCAGGGAGCACTCCTGTGTGCGCAGGGCCTGGGCCGCGAGGTGGAGGGAGACGAGCGACGAGGAGCACGCGGTGTCGACCGTCACCGCCGCGCCTTCGAGGCCCAGCGTGTAGGCGACGCGTCCGGAGGTGACGCTGCCGGAGTTGCCGATGGTGAAGTAGCCGGCGGTGCCCTCGGGGACTTCGGACGCGCCCAGGGCGTAGTCGAGTCCGTCGCAGCCGATGAAGGTGCTCGTGTCGCTGGAGCGGAGGCTGAGCGGGTCGATGCCCGCGCGTTCGATGGCCTCCCACGCCGTCTCCAGGGCGAGCCGCTGCTGCGGCGCCATGGCGGCGGCCTCGGTCGGTCCGATGCCGAAGAAGGTGGGGTCGAAGTCACCGGCGTCGTAGACGAAACCGCCCTCACGGACGTAACTCGTGCCGCTGCTCTCCGGGTCCGGGTCGTAGAGGGATTCGAGGTCCCAGTTGCGGTTGCCGGGCAGCGGGGCGACGGCGTCGCCGCTCGTGGAGATCAGCTCCCAGAACTCTTCGGGAGACCGGACCCCGCCGGGCAGCCGGCAGGCCATGCCGATGACCGCGACGGGTTCGTGTCCCGCCGACTCGACGTCCCGCAGCCGGCGTTCCGTCTGACGCAGGTCCGCGGTGACACGCTTGAGGTATTCAAGAAGCTTCTCTTCGGTGTGCGCCATCCCGGTGACAACCGCCCCTCTCCGCGAGAACAGACCGCAGACTCGTCGACGGCGCTAAAGCCCTCCTAATACTCGGCTGCGGGAGGAGTCTCTTAGGTGCGCTTAAGCGGTCCCTGCCAGGGTGTGCCGGTGTCAGGTGTCAGGCGCCGTCATGCTCTGATCAGCGCAATCGCGCCGTGCCGTGCCGTGCGGCCGGTGGGCCTGACCGTCGGTCCGGACAACGCGAAGCGAGGCATCGTGCCCATCACGGATAGCAAGCCGGCCGCCACCTTCCCCGACCTGGTCGACCCGTCCTTCTGGGCGCGGCCGCACGAGGAACGGGTGGCGCTGTTCGAGGAGATGCGCGGGCTGCCGCGTCCGGCGTTCATCCAGCAGAACATGCCCGGCGTACCGTGGGCGTTCGGCTATCACGCGCTGGTCAAGTACGCGGACATCGTGGAGGTCAGCCGCCGGCCGCAGGACTTCTCCTCGAACGGCGCGACCACGATCATCGGCCTGCCGCCCGAGCTGGACGAGTACTACGGCTCGATGATCAACATGGACAACCCGGAGCACTCCCGGCTGCGCCGCATCGTCTCGCGCTCCTTCGGCCGCAACATGATCCCCGAGTTCGAGGCTGTGGCGACGCGCACCGCCCGGCGCATCATCGGCGAGCTCATCGAGCGGGGGCCCGGCGACTTCATCAGGCCCGTCGCGGCGGAAATGCCCATCGCCGTGCTGAGCGACATGATGGGCATCCCCGAAGAGGACCACGACTTCCTCTTCGACCGGTCCAACACCATCGTGGGCCCGCTCGACCCGGACTACGTGCCCGACCGCGCGGACTCCGAGCGTGCCGTGATCGAGGCGTCACGCGAACTCGGCGACTACATCGCGCGTCTCCGTGCGGAACGCCTCGCCGCCCCCGGCAACGACCTGATCACCAAACTGGTGCAAGTGCGGGCGGACGGCGAGCAGTTGACGCGCCAGGAACTCGTCTCGTTCTTCATCCTGCTGGTCATCGCCGGTATGGAGACCACCCGTAACGCCATCTCGCACGCCCTGGTACTGCTGACCGAGCACCCCGAGCAGAAGCAGCTGCTGCTCTCGGACTTCGACGCGTACGCGACGGACGCGGTCGAGGAGATCCTCAGGGTCTCCACGCCCATCAACTGGATGCGCCGCGTGGCCACCAGGGACTGCGACATGAACGGCCACCGGTTCCGCAGGGGCGACCGGATCTTTCTCTTCTACTGGTCGGGCAACCGCGACGAGGGCGTGTTCCCCGACCCGTACCGCTTCGACATCACACGCGGGTCGAACGCGCACGTCACGTTCGGCGCGGTGGGCCCGCACGTCTGTCTCGGGGCCCACCTCGCCCGTATGGAGATCACCGTCCTGTACCGGGAGCTCCTCGCCCAGCTGCCCCAGATCCGTGCCGTGGGGCAGCCCCGCAGGCTGGACTCGAGCTTCATCGAAGGAATCAAGCACTTGCACTGCGACTTCTGAGCACGTACGCCGTCCCTCTGCACACATACGCTTCCCTCTGCGCACGTGTGCCTCACCAGGTTCCGGTCAGCGGCCGGAGAGGGCGAGGGGCGGCGTCGGCGCCATCAGGTTCATGTCACCCGTGAGGATGGCCCGCTGCAGATCCTGGAGCGGGCGCCCGGGCTCGAGACCCAGTTCGTCGTTGAGCGTCTTGCGCACCGACTGGTACACCTTGAGCGCGTCCGCCTGCCGCTCGGAGCGGTAGAGCGCCAGCATCAGCTGCCGGTAGAACGCCTCGCACATGGGATTCTCTGCGGTGAGCGCGTACAGCATCCCCACGGCCTCCCGGTGACGGCCGAGCTGGAGCTGGCATTCGACCAGCATCTCCTGGCACTCCAGGCGGATCTCGTTCAGCCAGGTCGAGAACCCGTCGATGATCGGGCCGTTGGAGACGGTGCCGTTCCCGCCCTGGCCGAGGATCGGGCCGCGCCACAGCGCGAGCGCCTGACCGAAGGCGGAGGCCGCTTCGCCGTAGCGCTGCTGCCGGAGCAACGACCGCCCCGTGTCGACGAGTTCGGGGAAGACCTGCGCGTCGATCTGGTCGTCGTCCTGCTTGCGCAGCACGTACCCCGGCGCGCGGGTCTCGACCGGGTTTCCCGCCGAGCCCGGCACCTTGAGGAACTTGCGGAGCTGGGAGATGTACACGTGCAACCCCGCAGTGGCACGCCGCGGCAGGTCCTCGCCCCAGATCTCCCGCATCAGCTGCTCCAGGGAGACCAGTTGGTCCGCGCGGATGAGGAGCACGGTCAGGACGATCTCCACCTTCTGCGCGTTGATGGTGGCGTACTTGTTCCCGTCCTTGATGCGGAGTGGGCCGAGCATCTCGTATCTCATCGCGCGTCCCCCCTCGCGCTCACGCGCCCCTGCTCGCCGTTGGCGTGCCCGCTGTCCGCGAGGGCCTTGGAGATGACCTCCGCGACGCCCTGTTGGTTCGTGTTCAGGTAGAAGTGGCCGCCGGGGAAGATCTTCAGGTCGAAGGGCCCGTCCGTGTGCTGCCGCCAGGCTTCCACTTCGTCGAGCGGGGCCTGCGGGTCCCGGTCGCCGACCAGGGCGGTGACGGGGCAGGACAGCGGCGGCGCCGGATTCCACCGGTACAGCTCGACGGCCCGGTAGTCGTTGCGCACGACCGGGATGATCTCCGCGAGCAGTTCCTCGTCGTCCAGGAACCGCGGATCCGTGCCCCCGGCCCTGCGCAGCTCGGCGACCAACTCGCTGTCGCTCAGGAGGTGTACGGTGCCCGGCCGGAACCGGGACGGTGCCCGGCGCCCCGAGACGAAGAGCCGGCAGGGCTCCTGCCCGGTCCGCTCGCGGAGCCGCTGGGCGACTTCGTAGGCGAGGACGGCGCCCATGCTGTGGCCGAAGAAGGCCAACGGCCGGTCGTCGAACGGCCCGAGCGTTCCGGTGATGAGGTCGGCGAGCTCGGGGATGTCGTCCAGGAGTCGCTCTTTGCGTCGGTCCTGCCGTCCGGGGTACTGCACCGCGAGGACCTCGGCGTCGGGCAGCAGGGTGGGGGATTGCGCGAGGGGGTGGTAGTAGGAGGCCGAGCCACCCGCGTGGGGGAAGCAGACCAGGCGGACAGTGGCTTCCGGCCGGGGTCGGAAGCGCCGTATCCATGGGTCCGACATATCGGGTGTGGGGGAGGCAGACAAGACTTTTCCCTTCGTCAGGATCGCTGACAACGGTGTCGCCACATCGCATAGCCGTTCCTGATCATGCACAGCTCAAAGTTTAAAGGGCAACGTCGCTAACTCGGCAACAGGGCGGAATCAGACATTCCCCATCGTTTATGCAGTGATTCTTGAGTGATCGAATCGAAGTCCGAAACTTGGGGTAAATTTCAATATGAATGCTTAACGCCGCACCCTGTTGCGTATGTGTCGAGGTTCGGGCGACCGGATGGCCGGGCGTGCCGCTGGTGCCGACGAACGGGCTGGTCAGGGCCCGTGTGTGCGGACCGGCCGGTCGGCGCGGCCGGTGGGGCGGGTCCCCGGGGCCCGCGTGGACCGGCGCCGTCCCGCCGCCGCGACGTTTTTTGCGGGATCATTACGTCGCATTGGTTTGACTCGTGCAGCGGCCGTTGGCCTGCACCACTTCTCCTCCTTCTCGTCACGTAAGGGAAACACTCTGCTTTCCCGCCGGAGCCGACGGGCGAATTCACGGGGGCCGCGATTGTGGCTTGTTGTTTTCTTGCGGCACCGGCCGGTGGGGATCGATCTTGATTTCGGCGTCGATGCGCCTCCGCGACCTGCGGGGCCCCGAAGTGCCGCCGCCCTGGGCCCTGGTGCGGGGCGGCGGCGGGCCCGGTGGCGGGGCGGCGACTGGCCGGATTCGGCCCCGTGTGAATCCGTGGCAGTCGGCCACTCGCCTTGCAGGCTCCAAAGGCGGGGTTGTCACCTTTTGGGGTGACTGTGCCTCGTTCAAGGCGCCCTGTCCCACAGGGCATCGGCGATCGTCGTGACATGGGTGAAGTACGGAGGCCGCGGGAAGACGGACCACCGGCCCCGCACCCGCCCACCGAGCCGCCGATCCCGCTGACCGTCGGCAAGCCGGCCGCAGGCCGGACCTGCCACCCGAAGGAGCACAAGACCGATGAGCGAGAGCATGTCGTGGCTGACGCGGGACATCCGCAAGGCCCGCAAGCAGGGCAGGGCCGAGGTCGCGCGGCGCCGGGGCGACCGACTGGCGGACCTGGTCGCTTACGCCCGCTCGGCGTCGCCGTACTACCGGGAGCTCTACCGCGGCCTGCCCGAGCGGATCGCGAACCCGGCACTGCTGCCGGTCACCGACAAGAAGCAGCTGATGGACCGCTTCGACGACTGGGCGACCGACCGTGACATCACCTTCGAGAAGGTCCGCGCGTTCACCGACGACCCCGGCCTGATCGGCCGGCGCTTCCTCGGCCGGTACCTGGTGGCCACCACGTCGGGCACCAGCGGCAGGCGCGGCCTGTTCGTGCTCGACGACCGGCACATGAACGTGTCCTCCGCCGTGTCCTCCCGCGTGCTCGCCTCCTGGCTCGGCCCCCTCGGCATCGCCAGGGCCGTCGTCCACGGCGGTCGGTTCGCCCAACTCGTCGCCACCGAAGGGCACTACGTCGGCTTCGCCGGATACTCCCGCATGACTCAGGAGGGCGGCGGCCGCAGCAAGCTGCTCCGGGCCTTCTCCGTGCACGAGCCCATGTCACGGCTGGTCGCCGAACTCAACGACTACCGCCCGGCGTTCGTCATCGGCTACGCGAGTACGATCATGCTGCTCACCGCCGAACAGGAAGCGGGGCGCCTGCACATCGACCCGGTGCTGGTCGAGCCCGCCGGCGAGACGATGACCGAGAGCGACACCGACCGCATCGCGGCGGCCTTCGGCGCCAAGGTGCGCACGATGTACAGCGCGACGGAGTGCACCTACCTCAGCCACGGCTGCGCCGAGGGCTGGTACCACGTCAACGACGACTGGGCCGTGCTCGAACCGGTCGACGCCGACCACCGGCCCACCCCGCCGGGGGAGTTCTCGCACACCGTCCTGATCAGCAACCTCGCCAACCGCGTACAGCCGTTCCTCCGCTACGACCTCGGGGACAGCGTCATGCTCCGCCCCGACCCCTGCCCCTGCGGTGTCTCGTCGCCCGCGATCCGGGTCCAGGGCCGGTCGGGCGACATCCTGACCTTCCCGTCCGGCCGGGGCGAAGACGTCAGCCTCGCCCCGCTCGCCTTCAGCAGCCTCTTCGACCGCATGCCCGGCGTCGAGCGCTTCCAGATCGAGCAGACCGCGCCGTCGACCCTGCGGGTCCGCATGGTCCGGGCCCCCGGCGCCGACGCCGACCGCGTGTGGCAGAAGGCCCACGACGGCCTGACCCATCTCCTCGCCGACAACAAGCTCGACAACGTGACCGTCGAACGGGCGGAGGAGCCACCGCGTCAGGCCTCGGGCGGCAAGTACCGGACGGTCATCCCGCTCGCGGCTTGAGAAGCCGCCGTCGCACGGCGGCCTGACCGACGATCAGGCCGGGCCCTCGCCGGTCGGCGGTGGCGGACCTGGAAGGCTCGCGCATGAACGCAGGACCATGAGCGGGCCTTCCACGGCCGCCACCATGGCGAAGGGGAACCGGTCGACCTCGAGGCAGAGGGCGATGTCATCGGGGTGCACGCCTTGGCGCACCCCCTCCGCCAGTTCGGCGGCGGCACGCGATTCTGCAGCGCGGCGGACGAACCCGGCCGCATCCGTCCCGGTCCCCGTGGCATCCGCGGCCCTCAGGGCGATGTACTGAGCACACGCCAGATCCTCTTCGGCCTGCCCGTCCTCGCCGGTGACCACGAACGTGACGTCGTCACTCCCGCGCTCCCGCAGGAGCCGGGCCGTCGCCTCCGCCACGACGAAGCCGGCGCACAGCACCAGCGGCGCCTCCTTGACCGCGAGGGCGCCGACCGTCCCTGCCGTGGTCTTCTGCACGACGGTCCGACTGCCGAGGTCGGCGGACCGCAGCAGGCCCGGCGAGTTGACCAGGTCGAACCCGGACGCGGGCGGACCGTCCTTGATCGCCACCCAGTCCGGATGACGGTCCTTGAGCGCCAGGGCTTCGTCCAGCGACTCGGCGAGAACGATCCTCTCCGCGCCCCGGGCGAAGGCCCAGGCGGCCACGGTGAAAGCGCGCATGACGTCGACCACGACCGCCACGGACGGGGGTTCGGCCAGATCGGCGATACCGGCGATACCGGTGAATCGAGCGTCCATGCCGGTCATGATCGCGCATGGCCGTCCCGGGGTGGCCGGGGGCGTCGCACCTCGCACGTGGGCGTCACGTGTGGGCGTCACGTGTGGGCGTCACGTGTGGGCGTCACGCGTGGGCGTCACGCGTGGGTGTCGGCGAGCTCGGGTTCCGGGTCGGGCCCGTCGTCGGGGCGCCCCTGCTCGGGCAGCAGGAAGGTGATGGCCAGGAACGCCACCAGCAGACACGCCTGGACGATCAGCGCGCGATGGAAGCCGCCCGTGAAGTCACCGGCCTCGGCCCGTGCGAAGAACACCGACCCGAAGACCGCGACGCCGATGGAGCCGCCGACCGCCTGCACGGCCGACAGGACGCCGGAGGCGGAACCGATCTCGTCGTCGTCGACCGCGGCGAGGACGAAGCTGAACAGGGCGGCGATCACCATGCCCGCTCCGACACCCGCGAGCGCCGCTCCGGGAACGATGTTCCAGATCGTGAACGAGGCGGCGTCGAGACCGTCCAGCTCGAACCACAGCACTGCCGCACCGGCCAGCTGGACAAGCGGGCCGACCTGCAGCACCTTGCGGCCGATCCGGTCGGCGAGGAACGCGCCGCTGACGGCTCCGCCGATCGCCGTGCCCACCGCGAGCGGCAGATTGCCGAGGCCCGCGTCCCCGGCGGTGAAGCGCTGTCCGATCTGCAGGAACAGGGTCAGCACGAGCTGCGTGCCGATCAGTCCGCCGAAGAACAGGGCGATGCCGCCGAGCCCGACGGTGAAGGCGGGCTTGCGCAGCAGGCCGGGGGTGACCAGGGCCGCACGGCCCGCCGCTGCCGTACGGCGCTGTTGTACGGCGAACAGGGCGAACCCGACCGCGGAGGCGGCCATGAATGCCCACGTCCACAGCGGCCAGCCGTCCTCCTGCCCCTGGTTCAGGGGAAGCACCAGCAGGGCGCACGAGGCCACGACCAGGCCCGCGCCGGTCACGTCCACCCGCACGGTCCGGTCGCCCGGCTTCCTGGGCACGAACTTCGCGGCGACGATCAGCGCCGCGATGCCGATCGGCAGGTTGACCAGGAACACCAACCGCCAGCCGAGGCCGAAGAAATCACCCTCGATGAGGAAGCCGCCCAGGACCGGACCGACGATGCCGCCCAGGCCGAGCACCGGGCCGAAGATCGCGAAGACCTTGGTGAGTTCGGGCCCGGAGAAGTTCTCCCGCAGCAGGCCGAGGCCCTGCGGCAGGAGCATCGCCCCGGCGGCGCCCTGCAGCAGCCTGAAGACGATCAGCGACCCGATGTTCGGCGCGATCGCGCACAGCAGCGAGGCGGCGGTGAAGGCGGTGAGGCCGAGCAGGAACATGCGGCGGCGCCCGTAGCGGTCGCCGAGGCGGCCGCCGAGCACGAGCCCGGCCCCCAGCGTCAGGGCGTAACCGCCGATCACCCACTGGAGGCCGACGGAACCGGCCCCGAGGGACTCCTCGAGCGCCGGCCCGGCGACGTTGACGATCGAGGCGTCCAGGAGGTCCATGATCTCCGCGACGATCATCACCGCCAGGATCAGCCATCGCCATCGGTAGGGCCCGGAGGTGTCGGCGGTCCCGGCGGGATCGGTGGTTGGCAGGGATGGGGCTTGCACGCTTAATGCCTCCATGATGAAGTAATTCCATCATGAAGGTAAAAGGGTGGCGGTAGGTTGTCAACGCGGGCCGCCGACGTGGACCGCGCGGCACGAGAGAGAGGTGGCGGGGCCTTCATGGAGGAAGCGATGCGCGACGGCGTCGCGGCGCAGCGCGAGCGGCTGATGGAAGGACTGAGGATCTACGGCGGTCACTACGCCGAGCTCAGTCGCCGCTTCGCCGCCTGGCTGGGGCTGCACTCCACCGACGCCACCGCGGTGCTGGAGATCGCCTCCGCCGAAGAGCGCGGCGCGCCGCTGTCACCGGCGCGGCTGAGCGAGCGCATCTCCCTCTCGACGGGCGCCACCACCGCGCTTCTGAACCGTCTCGAAGCGGCGGGGCACATCACCCGCAGCCGCGAACACTCCGACCGGCGCGTCATCACCCTGCGCAGCGGCGCACACATCCAGGAGCGCGCGGATGAATTCTTCGGCCCGCTCGCCCACCGCCTCGACACCGCCATGGCGCACTACCCGCAGGACCTCCTGGAACGGTTCGAGTCCTTCATGGCCGACCTGAACTCCACCATGGAGGCCCACCTGGCCGACGCCGAGGGCCGGACATCGGCGCCTCGCTCGTGACGGCGTTCAGCGCGCGTACGCACGCAGCGGAGGCTCCTCGGCGGCCCACGGCTGACTGTGGATCAGCAGCTCGACGGGGTAGTTCAACAGGCCGGGAAGGGCGTTGACGGCGCCCTCGCTGTTGAGCGGCATGACCGGCTTGGCGCAGTGCGCGCGGTCGATGCGGCTCATGTCGGCGGGCCCGGGGTGCTCGACCGCGTCGGCGACCAGGTCGTAGCTGACCTGGTCGACGACCATGGCGATGTGGGTGGGCCACGGCCGTGCGGGGCAGATGTCCTGGACGCCGATGCGGCGGGCGCCCGGCAGGGACGGGGGCTGCCCGTCGGCGATCACCGACTCGTCGGCGTACGAGAAGATCGTGGTGTACGACGGGCCCTCCGGCATGGGCGTGCCGTCGGCGCCGAGAGCCTTCGACCAGTTCGAGTCGCGGGCGAACTGCAGGACCGAGGCCGGGCAGCCGGTGATCTCGGCGATCGGGCGGCACGTACTGGCGAGCCGTGTCCCCTGGAACGGCGAGCCCAAGGTCACCATGTCGTCGACCTTCCCCGTCAGGTCGGGCCAGAAGCGCAGTGCCCAGGCCGTCAGGAGCCCGCCCTGGCTGTGTCCGACGAGGTCGACCTTGCGGCCGGTGGCCTCCTGGATCGTGCGGGTCGCGTGCACCACGTACTCGACGGACTCCTGCATGTCCCTGAGGCCGCGGCCGGGGGAGTCCACCCAGCAGGACTGGTAACCCCTCTTCTTCAGCTCGGCCATGTAGTTCCAGGCGTAGTTCTCCTCGCCCTTGAGGCCGGTGCCGGGCACGAAGAGGACGGTCGGCTTGTCGTCGGCCTCCCGCATGTCCTGGAGGTCCGTCCCGCAATGCAGGGCCTTCGCGAGCTCGGCGGCCGGAAGCTCCAGCGGCGGAGAGGGGTCGGCCGCCGCCAGGGCGCCGGGCGCCGGAAGCGCGGCCAGGGTCAGCACGGCCGCCGCGAGGCCGCCGAGCCATGAGGACAAGCGCACAGGGACCTCCACGGGAGTGCCGCTCCCGCCAAGGGGAGACCTCATCGACCTCATCGTGGAGCGACGCCACAGGAAACGTCAACAGCCCCACCGGTTACGGCAGTTGAGGTGTGTGTCACTCGTCCGGCAGGAGGGCGGACAGCCTAGCCCTGGCCAGGGAGGCAGCATCCTGCCCCGCCCGCACGGGGTCGACGCCGAGACGGACGAGCGGGAACGGGAGTCCGGTCGGGTCGGCGACAAGGGCCGCGTCGATGCCCGGCAGCGCACCGGCTTTCTCGACGAAACGTACGGCCTTGTCGGTCTGCGCCCGCCGCCACGCGCCCACGTCCGTCTCTCCCCGCACCTGGAGCGCGGCGAGCACACCGAGGACGGCCTCCTTGCTCGCCTTCATCGCCCGGCCGATGCCCTTCTCCTGCGCCCGGACCGCGTCCACCATCCCGGCACGCCCCAGCACCAGACCGGCCGTGGGGGCCCCAGGTACTTCTGCCCGCTGACCAGTACGAGATCGGCGCCCGTCGCCGGCAGTTCGCCGATCCGCAGATCCTGCGCGGCACCGTCGACGACGGCGGGCACCCCGCGGCGGTGCGCGGCCGCGACGGCTTCGGCGAGGGGGACGTCCGCCCCTCGGACGAGCCGGGACGACACGAGGAGAAGGCACGCCGTGTCCGGGTGGGCGAGGGCGTCCTCCAGATCCCGCACGGTGCACCCGGCCACCGCCCCCGTCGGAATCGGCGTGGCACCGGCCGGCCGGCCTGCGTGAGGGGATGCCCGTGGTCGACCGCGTGTCCGGCGGGCAGCACCACGCGCGGGCGCATGCCCCTCGTGTCCGGCAACGCCGCGACGCGCTCGGCGGAATCCCCGGTCATGGCCGCCGCGACCGACAGGGTGATCGCCGACGACGTGCAGTGCACGACGGCTGCGGACTGAGCCCCCGTGCCTTCGGCGACGACCCGGCTCACCACGTCCTGCAACTCCGCCATGACGACGAACTCACCCAGCGCTTCGGCGACGACCGCCGCGACCCGCCCATCGCTCCGCGAGACGCCCAACGGCGTACAGGTGCCCCTGGCGTTGACGACCCGCGTCAGCCCGTACTGCTCATGAAGTCCCCTGCGGGCCAGTCTCGGGCCTCTCGGCCCGGGCCGCGGGACGCACCGTGACGTGCACGACCGGCGAGAGCGCGCCGCCGCCCGTCACGCGGAGCGCGTTGGCGCCCTCGATGCCGAGTCTGACCCGCATGCTGTACGTCGCCCGGGGTGTGGTGTTCACCGTCGCGGGCAGGTCCACCCACCGCGCGCCCTGCTTCTGCTGCAGGGTGACGGGCGTACCCGTCGGCAGGTCGCGGCTCTCGCCGGAGATACGGAACTCCTCGGCGGCGCGCACGCTGCTCACCGAGGCCTTGGCGGTGAGCGCCGGGCGAGGGGCCTCGGGCCCGGGCGCGGGCGTGGCCGAGGAGCGGTCCGGGGCGGGTGGCGGCGTCGCGCCCGCCGTGACGGTCGCCATCCCCAGAACGGCGGTGGCGACGATTCCGGAGAGGGTCGATACGCGGGTGAGGTGCTTCGTGCTCGACTTCAATGTGGCGTCCGTGTCCAGGTGTTGGGGCGGGGGAGGAGCCGCGGGTTCCGCGACCGGATCAACATAGGCAAGCGCCCGCGGATCTGCGCGAACCGACGCGCTGGCGGCTCCTCCTGTTCCGTCGGCGCCTGTTCCGTCGGCATGAACCGGGGAATGCCCCGCCCGGCGGTCGAGTTGAGGCACGAGGAGAGCGTGGGAGAACGGAAAAGGAAGGCGGCGCGCGGTGGGCGTCCAGGAGCTGGAGCGGGTCGATCTGGGCGAGGTGCCCTACCTCGAGGCCATGGAGGCCATGCGGGGCTGGGTCGAGCAGCGCCGCGCCGGGACCATCGGCGACCGCCTCGTGCTCCTCACCCACCCGCCCGTGATCACGTACGGCACCCGTACCCCGCCCGACGAGCTGCCGCGCGCCGACTCGCCCGTTCCGCTCGTCGAGGTCGACCGGGGCGGTCAGGCGACGTACCACGGGCCCGGCCAGCTCGTCGGCTATCTCATCCTCAACCTGCGCGAGCGCGGCCCCGGCGACATCGTGCGCCGGGTCGAGAACGGCCTGATCGACGCGGTCCGCTCGCTCGGTCACGAGACGCTGCGCCGCGACACCCCCTCCGGCGCCCAGAGCCTCGTGGGCGTGTGGACGCCGCGCCACGAGAAGCTCGTGTCGATCGGGATGCGCATCCGCGGCGGCGTCACCAGCCACGGCTTCGCGCTCAACATCACCTCGGACCTCGACGAGTTCACGCGCTTCACCGCGTGCGGGCTGCCCGAGGTGGCGATGACCTCCCTCGCAGAGATGGCCGCCGAGCGGGGAGTCGAGGCCCCCGGCGAAGCAGCGGTGCGGGACGCGGTGGCACTGGCCTTCGGCGCACGCCGGACCGGCTCCTGACCGAGGAGCGGAGCCCGGCTCCCGGCCGGGTGCCCAGGGCGGCTGGACATCCCCCCGGGGCCTCTGGCATGGTCGCCCGTCCGTCCCCCTCCAGGACCGAAGGGAGAGTCACGATCACGATGATCGAAGTGAGCACACGGAGCGTCAAGGAAGCGGCCGCCGCCGAGCAGCTGCGCGCGGAGACCACGACGCTGGACATTCCGAAGGGTTTCGACCTGTGGACGGCCGAGGAGATCTCCGACTGGCTCGACCGGGTCGAGGACGACCCGGGAGTCTCCGACGCCGACTTCTACGCCGCCCAGCAGGCGGTGCAGCGGGTCCTCGACGCCGAGGGGCCCTGACCCGCCGGGGCCCCCGGATGCCGGAAGCCGGGGCTACGTGTGCAGCGCACCGTCCTCCTCCACATGCCCCTCCGGCTCCAGCTGGATCGTCGAGTGGGCCACGTCGAAGTGCCCCCCGACGCACCGCTGCAGCCGCCCCAGGAGCTCCCCGTAGCCGCTTGCGAGGGCCGCCTCCGTGACCACCACGTGAGCGGTGAGCACCGGCATCCCCGAAGTGACCGTCCAGCCGTGCAGATCGTGCACGGCGACCACGCCCCGCTCCGCCAGCAGGTGCCGGCGCACCTCGCCGAGGTCGACGTCCTGCGGGGTCGCCTCCAGCAGGACGTGCACGGAGTCCCGCAGCAGCCCGTACGCGCGCGGCACGATCAGCAGGCCGATGACGATCGACGCGATGGGGTCGGCGGCCTGCCACCCCGTGAGCAGGATGACGAGGCCGCCCACGATCACCGCGACCGAGCCGAGCGCGTCCCCGAGAACCTCCAGGTAGGCGCCCCGCAGGTTGAGGCTCTTGTCCTTGGCGTCGCGCAGCAGCCACAGGCCCGCCAGATTGGCGAGGAGCCCGCCCACCGCGACGACGAACATCAGGCCGCCCTCGACTTCCACCGGCTCGCTGAACCGGCCGATCGCCGACCACAGGACCCAGACGAAGATGGCGACGAGGAGCAGCGCGTTCAGGACGGCGGAGAAGATCTCGACCCGGTAGAAGCCGAAGGTGCGGCGCGGGGTCGGCGCCCGCTGGGCGAGGGTGATGGCGCCGAGGGCCAGCGAGACGCCGACCGCGTCGGTCAGGCTGTGGGCCGCGTCGGCGAGCAGCGCGAGGCTGCCGGACAGGAGCGCGCCGACCACCTGGATGACGGTGATCGAGCCGCTGATGCCGATGGTCCACAGCAGGCGGTTGCGGTACGTCCCGCTCAGCGTGCCGCCCGCCGCGCCGGCGGACGGGCCGTGGTCGTGCCCCATGCCCGCGAGTGGAACACGCGCTCCGGGGGGCCGCCACCGAGCGGTCGTCCACTCGGCGCAGCCCAGTGGGGCCTCAGTGCAGCTGCGAGGACACCGACGTGTCGCGCTGGTGCGGGATGCCGAGCGGCGGCGGCAGCTCACCCTGCTGCACCCTGACCGTGCGCACGGGGGCGGGGACCCGGATGCCCTCGGCGCGGTAGCGCTGGTGCAGGCGCTTGATGAACTCGTGCTTGATGCGGTACTGGTCGCTGAACTCGCCCACACCGAGAATCACCGTGAAGCTGATCCGCGAGTCGCCGAAGGTGTGGAAGCGGATGGCCGCCTCGTGGTCGGGGACCGCGCCGGTGATGCCGGCCATCACCTCGTCCACGACCTCCGTCGTGACCTTCTCGACCTGCTCCAGGTCACTGTCGTAGCTGACCCCGACCTGCACCATGATCGACAGCTCCTGCTCGGGGCGGCTGTAGTTGGTCATGTTGGTGCCCGCGAGCTTGGCGTTGGGGATGATGACGAGGTTGTTGGAGAGCTGACGGACCGTGGTGTTGCGCCAGTTGATGTCGACGACGTAGCCCTCCTCCCCGCTGCTGAGCTGGATGTAGTCGCCGGGCTGCACCGTCTTCGCGGCGAGGATGTGCACGCCCGCGAAGAGGTTGGCGAGCGTGTCCTGGAGCGCGAGGGCGACCGCGAGACCTCCCACGCCGAGCGCGGTGAGCAGCGGCGCGATGGAGATGCCGAGGGTCTGCAGGACGATGAGGAAGCCCATCGCGAGCACCACGACGCGCGTGATGTTCACGAAGATGGTGGCCGAGCCCGCCACTCCGGAGCGGGACTGCGCGACGGCCTTGACCAGGCCGGTGACGATCCGGGCCGCCGTGAGCGTGGCCGCCAGGATGAGCAGGGCGGTCAGCGTCATGGTGACGTTGCGTCCGGTGCGCGGCGTGAGGGGCAGCGCGCCCGCCGCGGCGGCGAGCCCGGCCGTGATGGCCGCGCAGGGGACGAGGGTGCGCAGCGCGTCGACGATGACGTCGTCACCGCTCCACCGGGTCCTGCTCGCCCGCTCGCCGAGCCACCGCAGGAGTGCGCGGAGCAGCAGCCCGGCGGCGATGCCGGCGGCGACGGCGATCCCGGCCATGATCCAGTCGTGCAGTGTGAGCGCACGGGTCATCAGTTCCCTCCCGTCGTACGGGGGGAGTGCGCCTGCGTGCGGCGTATGTGATGTGACGTCACCTTGTGATACCTGCTCGATTCCGGGGAGTGCGGTCACGCCGGGACGAGGGCTCGGTCCGGCGCGGTCGTCATCCTGCCCCATCCGTGCACGGCAGGCGCGCATACCCCCACCTGGACCTTCACAGAGTGGCCACGTCTGTCCATCCGGGGATGCGCGCGCAGTCCGTGGTAAAGCATTGATGGCGATTTATCGACGTGGTCGATCGGAATCGAGCCGGTCGATCGGTGCGAGCGGAGGCGGTTGAACCATGGCGACCATGCACGGGCCCGGGAATTCACCCGTCAATTCCCACAACGAGTGGGACCCCCTGGAGGAAGTCGTCGTCGGCCGCCTCGACGGCGCCACCATCCCGTCCAGTCACCCGGTCGTGACCTGCAACATCCCGCCCTGGGCCGCCCGGCTCCAGGGTCTCGCCGCCGGCTTCGCGTATCCGCACCGGCTGATCGAGCCCGCGCAACAGGAACTCGACCAGTTCATCGCTCTCCTGGAATCCCTCGACATCACGGTGACGCGACCGGCCGCGGTCGACCACAAGCAGCGCTTCGCCACCCCCGACTGGCATTCGCGCGGGTTCTGCAACGCCTGTCCGCGCGACGGCATGCTCGTCATCGGCGACGAGATCATCGAGACCCCGATGGCGTGGCCGTGCCGGTATTTCGAGACGCACTCCTACCGCGAACTCCTCAAGGACTACTTCCGGCGCGGCGCGCGCTGGACGGCGGCGCCGAGACCCCAGCTCACCGATGCCCTGTACGAGAAGGACTTCCGTCCTCCCAAGGACGGCGAGCCCATGCGCTACATCCTCACCGAGTTCGAACCGGTCTTCGACGCGGCGGACTTCGTGCGCGCGGGCCGCGACCTGTTCGTGACGCGGAGCAACGTCACGAACCGGATGGGCATCGAATGGCTGCGCCGCCACCTCGGGCCGGAGTACCGCGTCCACGAGATCGAGAGCCGCTGCCGCGTGCCCATGCACATCGACACCACGTTCGTCCTGCTCGCACCCGGCAAGGTCCTCGTCAATCCCGAGTACGTCGACGTCGACCGGCTGCCCGACGTGCTCAGCTCGTGGGACGTCCTGGTCGCCCCGGAGCCCGACCCGATCGACGAGCGCGTGCTGAAGATGACCTCGATGTGCGGCAAGTGGCTCAGCATGAACGTGCTGATGATCGACGAGAAGCGGGTGATCGCGGAGCGGCACCACACGGGCATGCTGCGCGCGCTCGAATCGTGGGGGTTCGAGCCGATCCCGTGCGACCTGCTCCACTACGCGCCGTTCGGCGGCTCGTTCCACTGCGCGACGCTCGACGTCCGGCGCCGCGGCACGCTCGAAACGTACTTCGACTGACCGCCGCCGGAGGGGTTCCCCTGCCGCCACGGTTATGCAAGTCTCCTCTCTAATTCCGCGCGCCGGGGGACATCACAGCCCGTCAAGCGGTCTGTCGCCGTGCGGATCCGGGGTGAAGCACTGATGCGGAACGGGGCTCGTGGGCACGACCTGATCGCGCTGCGGCGGCTCAACACCACCGTCGTCCTGCGTGCCCTGCACCGCCGCAGCCCGCGCACCCTCGCCGAACTCGCCGCGGGCACCGGCCTGTCCCGGCCCACCGTGGAAGCCGCCGTCGAAGAACTCGCCGAGCGCGGGCTGGTCGGCGAGTCCGCCGAGGAGTCGGCCGAGCGCACCCCCGGCCGCCCCGCACGCCGCTTCCGCTTCCGCGCGGAGGCCGGGTACGTGCTCGGCGCCGACATAGGGCTGCACAAGATGGTGCTGCTCCTCGCCGACCTCGGCGGCACCGTACTGGCCGTCCACCGGCGCGACATCGACCCGGGACTTGGCGGCGGCGCCCGCCTCGACCTGCTGCGCCACGCCACGGAGACCTTCCTCGACGCCCAGGCCCCGCGCCGCGCCGCCGTACTGGCCCGGTGCGTCGGCGTGCCCGGAGTGGTGGACAGGAGCGGGGTCGTGACCTCCATGGTGGTTCCCGAGTGGTCCGGCGTCGATCTCGGGCGGCTGCTGCGGGACGACCGGCCGGGGCACACCCTCGTCGAGAACGACGTCAACCTCGCAGTCCTCGCCGAGCGCTGGCAGGGCGCCGCCACCCTCGCAGGCGACGTCGTCTGCGTCCTCACCGGGCACCGCGTCTCGTGCAGCCTCACCATCGGCGGCCGGCTGCACCGGGGCAGGCGCGGCGGCGCGGGCGAACTCGGCATGCTGCCGCTGCTCGGCATGAGCACCGCGCAGGAGGCCCTGAAGTGGCCGGGCGGGCGGCGCGCCGGAGAGTCCGAAGTGGCCGCGCTCGCCCGCGCGGCGGACACGGCGGACCCGCGCGCACTTGCCGCAGTCGCGGACTTCGCCGACCGCATCGCGCCGGGCATCGCGGCCCTCGCCCTCGCCGTCGACCCGGAACTGATCGTGCTGACCGGCGGTGCGACCCCCGTCGGCCGGCACCTCGTGCCGCTCCTGGAGGAGCGGCTGCGGCCCATGACCCTGCACGTCCCGCGCATCGCGCTGAGCACGCTCGGCGAGCGGGGCGTGGCCATCGGCGCCGTACGCAAGGCGCTCGACCGGGTGGAGGAGGACCTGCTCGCGGACAAGGCGCCGTAGCGGCGGCCCGCCGTGCGCGGGACGGCCGTGGGGCGTCCGACGACTCATCGGGAGGCGAAGGCGCACATGCGCAGAAGGACTCTGCTCGGCGGGGCGCTGGCGGCCCCCTTGCTCGCCGCCTGCTCCGGAGGGGGCGACGGTACGGACAGCGGTGGCAGGACCACGCTCTCGTACGGGATGTGGGATCCGGCGCAGGTGCCGGGCATGGAGAAGATCATCGCCGCGTTCGAGAAGCGGAATCCGCGCATATCCGTGCGGATCCAGCTGACGCCCTGGGCGAGCTACTGGACCACCCTCAAGACGTCGATGCGCGGTGGCACGGCCCCCGACGTGTTCTGGATGAACGCCGTCAACTTCCAGCTGTACGCGTCGAACGGCGTCCTCGAACCGCTCTCCGGGCACATCAAGGCCGACGCCACCCCCGTGGACCGCCACCCCGAGGCCCTGGTGAAGCTCTACGCCTACCGCGGCACGCAGTACGGCCTGCCCAAGGACTTCGACACCATCGGCCTCTGGTACAACAAGCAGCTCTTCGACAAGGCGGGCATCAAATACCCCGATTCCACCTGGACCTGGGACGACGTGCGCGACGCGGCGGCCGAACTCACCGACTCCCACCGGGGCGTGCACGGTTTCGCCGCCGAGATGCAGCGGCAGATCAAGATCTACCCTGCCGTCTGCGGCGCCGACGGCTTCATCCTGCGGGACGGCCGGTCCGGCTTCGGCGACGACCGCTCCATCGAGGGCCTGCGCTTTCTGACCGACATGATCGACCGGGGCTGGTCGCCCCCGCAGAGCGCGATGGTCGAGTCCGTCGGGCGCGTGCGCTACTGGTCGGAGAAGGTCGCCATGAACTACGACCTCTCCGCGATGGCCGGGCAGATGTACGCCGTGCCCGCGATCAAGGACCACGGCGGCATCGCCGTCCTGCCCAGGGGCCGCCGCAGGGCCACCATCATCCACGGCCTGGCGAACGTCATCTCCGCCAAGAGCGACAAGAAGGCGGCCGCCTGGAAATTCGTGCACTTCATGGCGGGCCGTGAGGCCGCCGAGATCCAGGCCAAGGCGGGCGTCACCATCTCCTCGTACGCGGGAACGCAGGACGCCTGGCTCAAGTCGATGCCCGAATTCGACCTCAAGCACTTCATCGAGATGCAGAAGTACGCGGTTCCCTACCCGAGCTCCGAGAACACCCCCGTCTGGGAAAACCTCCAATACCCGCTGCTCGGCGCCGCTTTCAGCGGCAAGGGCGGCATCGAGAGCGCCGCCCGCACGCTGGGCGAACAGATGGACCGGGCCCTGAAGGAGGAACGCGCCTCATGAGTGTCTTTCCCGCGACGGCGGCCGCGAAGTCGGCCGGACGCGGCCGGTCAGCCGCGTCCGGCGCGCGCCCCGGCTCCCGCAACCAGCGGTCCGCCTACTGGTACATAGCGCCGCTCGGCCTCGGCTTCGCCGTCTTCTACTTCTGGCCGCTGCTGCAGACCTTCTACTTCAGCTTCACCGAATTCGGCGCGTTCGGCGGCCACACCTTCATAGGCACCGACAATTACCTGCGCGTCGTCAAGGACGTCACCGTCTGGCAGGCGCTCGGCAACACCCTGATCTACAGCGTCATCGGACTGATGGCGCTGCCCGTCGCCATCGTCGTCGCATCGCTCCTGAACCGGCGCGGGCTGCGCGGCGTCTCCGTCTACCGCGCCCTGTACTTCGTGCCGTTCGTGACGCTGCCCGTCGCCGTCGGACTCGTCTGGAACTGGCTCTACAACGGCGACTTCGGCCTCGTCAACGAAATCCTGAGCTGGTTCGGCGCCGACCGCCACTACTGGGTCTCCGACCCCTCCACCGCCGTCTACGCGATCGGCACGGTGATGGTCTGGTCGACCACCGGCTACTACCTGGTCATCTTCATGGCGGGCATCAAGGGGATTCCGCAGGACTACTACGAAGCCGCGGAACTCGACGGAGCCGGGGCGCTGCGCCGGTTCTTCACCATCACGCTCCCGCTGCTCAGCCCGACCATCTTCTTCGCCTCCGTCATCTGCATGATCAACTCCCTGCAGACCTTCGACCTGATCTACATCATGATGGCCGAGCAGAATCCCGCGATCGGCGATACGCAGTCGATCGTCGGCCTCTTCTACAAATGGGCGTTCGTCGAGAACGCGCAGGGCGCCGCCGCCGCGCTCGCCTTCCTGCTGATGCTGGTCATCGCGGCCCTGACGTATCTCCAGTTCCGGATGCAGAAGAGGTGGGTGCACTATGCCTGAGCCCCGAAGGCGCATCGACACCGGATCCGTCGCCACGCACGCCGTGCTCTCCCTCGGCGCGTTCGTGATGGTATTCCCGTTCCTGTGGCAGCTGCTCACCGCGCTCAAGACCCTCGCGGAGACCTCACGGGTGCCGCCCACCTTCCTGCCCGACCGATGGAACTGGGCGAGTTTCGAAGAAGTCTTCACCGCGATGCCGTTCCGCGAAATGCTCACCAACAGCCTCATCAACACCGTCGGGCGCACCCTCGGCCAGCTCGTGTTCTGCTCGCTCGCCGCCTACGCGTTCGCCCGTATGCAATTCCGCGGCCGCAACGCCCTGTTCGCGCTGTTCCTGTCCGTCCTGATGGTCCCGAGCTCCCTGCTCGTCCTGCCGCAGTACGACATCATCCAGTCGCTCGGCCTGCTCAACACCGCGCCCGCGCTCTTCCTGCCCGGCATGTTCAGCGCGTTCGGCACCTTCATGCTCCGCCAGTTCTTCCTCACGCTCCCCAAGGAGCTGGAGGAGGCGGCCCGCATCGACGGCGCGGGCTCCTTCCGCATCTTCTGGTCGATCATGCTGCCGCTGATCCGGCCCGCGCTGGCCGCACTCGCCGTCATCACCGCCATGTGGTCCTGGAACGACCTGCTGTGGCCCCTCATCGTCAACACCGACCCCGAGAAGATGCCGATCAGCGCCGGACTGACCTCACTGGAGGGCCAGTACGAGACCAACTACCCGGTGATGATGGCCGGTTCACTCATCGCGAGCCTGCCGATGCTGCTCGTCTACCTCTTCCTCCAGCGGCACTTCGTCCAGAGCGTCGCCCTCTCCGGCTCCAAGAGCTGACCGGCGCCCCGCACCTCTGCGTACCCCCCACAGAAAGGCAGCCCCTGTTCATGCCCCCGCTTCACATCGGCCTGCTCGGTGCCGGCGGCATCGCGCGCGCCCATCTGCCCGGCTGGCTGGCGCTCGGCGCCCGGGTCAGCGTGTACACCGTCGACGGCTCCGGGGAGAAGCTCGCCTCGGAGTACGCCGGACGCGGGCACGACATCCGCGCCGTCGGCAGCCTGGACGCGCTCCTCGCGGACACGGACGCCGTCGACGTCTGCACCCCCACCCCCACCCACAAGCACCTCGCCCTCGCGGCCGTCGCCGCGGGCCGGCACGTCGTCTGCGAGAAGCCGCTCGCCCTCACCGCCCACGACGCCGAGCAGATCGCGGCCGCGGCCGACGCGGCCGGTGTACGACTCCACCCGGCCCACGTGGTGCGCTACTTCCCGGCGTACGCGGCCCTGCGGCAGGCCGTCGCCCGCGGAGACCTCGGCGAACTCGCCGTGCTGCGCTTCACGCGCGGCGGGGCCAGGCCCCAGTGGGCTCCGTGGTTCGGCGACCCGGCCCAGTCCGGCGGCGTCATCATGGACCTGATGGTGCACGACATCGACATCGCCCGCTGGCTCGCGGGCGACGTGGTCCGCGTGCACGCCAGGACCCGCGGCGTCGAACACGCCACCGGCGCCCCGCCCGAGGTCGTCACCGCGTCAACCGTCCTCACCCACGCCTCGGGCGCCGTCAGCCACATCAACGGCCTGTGGGGCCTGCCCGACCAGCAGTTCCGCACGACGTTCCGGGTCGCGGGAGCCGACGGCCTGCTGCACCACGACTCCACCGCCGTCCCCGGCTTCCGGATCACCGCCCAGGGCGTACGCGCCGCCAACGAAGGCATCCCGACAAGCCCCATGACCGAGAGCCCCTTCCTCACCGAACTCCGCGAGTTCGCCGCGTCCTGGCGGGACGGCGGGCCCGAACCGAGGGTGAGCGCCCGCGACGGCGTCGAAGCGGTACGGATAGCCGAGGCCGCGGCGGAGTCCAGCCGCACCGGCCGTGTCGTCGAGCTCGCCACCGCCGCCCACGCACACCCCGTCAAGACAGTGACCGAGGAGGCAGCGCGATGAAGGTCGCCGTCCTGTCGTTCGCCCACGTCCACGCGGCGGGCTACCTGCGCCTCCTCGACCGCATGCCCGGCATCGAGGTCCTGGGCAGCGACCCGGACACGGACCTCGCCGCGCCCGGCGAGGTGCGGGGCCGCGCGCTCGCCGAAGCGGTGGGAGTCGCCTACGCGGACACGTACGAGGAAGCTTTCGCCTGGTGCCCGGACGCGGTGATCGTCTGCTCCGAGAACGCCCGGCACCGGCCGCTCGTCGAACGCGCCGCCGCGCACGGCGTGGCCGTCCTCTGCGAGAAGCCCCTGGCGGCCACGGTCGAGGACGGCGAGGCGATGGTCGCGGCCTGCCGCGCCGCGGGAGTGCGGCTCGCGGTCGCCTACCCCGTGCGTTTCAGCCCGGCGTACGCGGCCGTGAAGGCGGCCGTCGACTCGGGCGACGCGGGACGGGTCCTCGCGGTGTCGGGCGCGAACAACGGCGCCATGCCGACACGCGCCCGCCGCTGGTTCGCCGAACCCGAACTCTCCGGCGGCGGCGCCCTGATGGACCACACCGTGCACATCGCCGACCTGCTCGACGACCTGTTCTCCGAGGCCCGGCCCGTCGAGGTGTACGCGCAGACCAACAACCTCCTGTACGCCGACGAGGTCGCCGCCGAGACCAGCGGCCTGGTCAGCGTCACCTACTCCAACGGCGCCGTCGCCACCATCGACTGCAGCTGGTCCCACCCCCGCTCCCACCACTCCTGGGGCGGCCTGGAACTCACGGTCGTGGGCGAGCGGGCCACCCTGGAGATGGACGCCTTCGACCAGAAGGTGCACGGCTTCAGCGAACGCCAGAGGCGCGGCACGGAGGTGCCGTTCGGCGTCGACCTGGACGAACTGATGCTGCGCGCCTTCCTGTACGGGCCAGAGGAGGGCGGCATGAACGTCGCCGACGGCGAGGGAGGTCTGCGCACCCTGCGCGTCGTGGCGGCGGGCTACGCCTCGTCCCGCAGCGGAGTCCCGGTCACGCTCGACCTGGGCTGAGCGACGGACACGTCGGCCTTCTCTTCCTCTTCCTGGTGGGGTTCCGGTGCGGCCGGCCCTCCGGGCCGGTTCACCAGGAGTACGGCGCCGAGGCTGATCACGAAGCCGGTCACGGCCAGGGCGCCGACCGGGTCGCCGAACATCAGGAACGCCCAGAAGGCGGTGGTGGGCGGACAGAGGTAGATGAGGCTGTTGACCCTGGTCACCGAGTGGTGCTTCAGGTTGAGCCAGTAGAAACCGTAACCGCCGAACGTGGCCAGGAAGACCATCCAGAACAGCGCCAGCCAGAAGCCCCCGTCGCCGGGAGGCCGGGCGTTTCCGGAGGCGAGGCCCAGGCACGTGAACAGCACGGCGCTGGTGCAGCATTGGATCGCCAGCGAGTCGCCCAGGGGCACGGCCGCGCCGCGTCCTCGCTGCAGGAGCGTGGCCGCGGTGAGCGTGGCCATGCCGATGAACGGCACCGCGTAGATCCAGCCCGGTCGGTCGGAGGCCAGACTCAGACCGTCACCGATCACCAGGGCGACCGCGACGAGGCCGAGCACCAGCCCGACCCACTGGCGTCCGGTCACGCGTTCCTTGAGCAGCGGGCCGACCAGCGCCCCGGCGACCAGCGGCTGAAGGGACTCGATGAGGGACGTCGTGCCGGCCGGCACCCCCAGTTCGATGGACTTGACGGAGCTGAGCAGGTAGACGCTCTGCGCGAGCAGACCGACGACGACCTGGGTGGCGACATCACGGGACGACAGGCGGTGCCGGCGACGGCGGACGATCCACCACCACGGCACCACCAGGGCGGCCACGATGAGAAAGCGCCACATGAGGACGGTGAGCGTGTCAGCGGCGTCGGTCCCCAGACGGGCCCCGATGAATCCGGAACTCCACATCACGACGAGCGCGGCCGCGGGCAGCGGCCCGCTGGTCAGGGAGAGGGAACGCATCCGGCGGGGCTCCTTGTCCGGGTACAGAGTGGAGTGGTGTGCGGTGCGGCCGGTTCGGCTCTGCTTTGGGTCTTGGCCGGTTCCCCTCGGGTTCGGTCACATGCCCGACGCATCGTCCTGTGGCCGAGAACTGGCCACCTGCCCGCTGGAACTGTCCGGTTGTCGCCTCCTGGTCACTGCCCTCGAATGCGGCGCTCCTCCTAGAGTTGGGGCCGTGGACGAACGGACGCGGAACAGTGTGGGCGGGCAGGCGCAGGTCGGGACGGCCGTCCAGGTGGGCCGTGTGGAGGTGCTGAACGTGTACGGCGGCCCAGGTGACCCGGGCGGCCACGACGGCGTGACGTCGCATCAAATGCCACCGGACATCCGTTGCTTCGAGGACCGCGAGGCCCAGCGCAGCCACGTGCTGGACGCCGCCGCCCGCCCCAGGAACACCGGGCGCCCGCTGGTCGTCTCGGTCACCGGAGTGCACGGCGTCGGCAAGACCGCGCTCGCCGTGCACCTCGCCCACCGCCTCGCCGGCGAGCACAGGCACAGCTACGTGGTGCGGTACGTGGACCTCGACGACCACCGGCCCGACGGCGGAGCCGACCTCGCCGACGTCATGGGAGAGCTGCTGCGCTCCTTCGGCGTCACCGACCTCCTCGAAGGGGCCCCGGCGCGGCGCCGCAAGCAGTACTGGGAGCAGACGGGCAAGCGGCGCCTGGTCCTCGTCCTCGACAACGTCCGTACCGGCACCGAGATCACCCAGCTCCTCCCCTCGTCGGCGGAGAGCGTCGTCGTCGCCACGAGCCACCGGACGCTGTACGACGTCGACGGCGGCGTCGACCTGGAACTCCCGGTCGGACCGCTCGAAGAGCCGTACGCTGGACGGCTGTTGAGCCGCATCGTCGACGACCCGCGGCTCGCCGCCGACCCCGCGTCGGCCGCCGAGCTCACCCGGATCTGCGGCGGCCTGCCCGCCGCCCTCCACGTGGCCGCCGAATGGCTGCGCAAGCACCGCACCCGCAGACTCGCCCGCCTCACCGCCCAGCTCGCAGCCGAACTCGACACCAGGGGAGTGTCCACGGTGGAGACCGTATGGGACGCCACCTACCAGGACCTCGCCCCCGGAGCCGCCGCGCTCTACCGCCTCCTCGTCGAGCACCCCGGCCCCTGGATCGACCCCGGGGCGGCCACCGCACTGCTCGGCAGGGGAGAGGACGAGGCCGAGGACGCCCTGGACGAGCTGGTGCGCGCGAGACTCCTGGCCGGCGAGCCGAACGGGCGGCTGCGCCTGCACGGCCTGTTGCGCGCGCACGCGGCACGCCGGGCGGACGCGGAACGCCGTGCCGACGGCGACTCCGAGGCGGACGAGGGGCGGCGACGCGTCGTCCGCTGGTACCTCCGCCAGGCCCAGCATGCCGACGCGCTGCGCGCCGGACCGCGCATGACCTTCGCCGAGCCGGTCCCGGCTCTACCCGACACCCCCGACACGGACTTCGGGATCACCGCTGTCGACAGCGAGAACCAACAGCAGGCGAAGGCGCTGCACTGGCTGGAGGCCCAGCGGCCCGCACTCTACGACTGCGTGCGCATCGCCCACGCACGCGGGCTCGACGACGAGGCCTGGGCGCTCTGCGAACCCCTGTGGACGCACTACCTGGACCACCCCCATCTCGCCCAGGTCATCGAGGCGTTCACCGCGGGACGCGACGCCGCGCTGCGCGCCGGGCGGCCGCTCACCGCGCTGATCCGCATGCGCTGCCAGCTCGCGCGCCCGCTCTGGGAGCGGGGCCGTTTCGACGACGCGGAGACGGAACTGCGCCTAGCCGCGGCGGCCGCCGAGACGCTGGGGGACGGGACCCGGGAGAGGAAGTTGCGCGCCTCGGTCATCGAGTTCCGGGGGCTGCTCGGCTGCGCCCGGGGCGAGTGGGCGGCAGCGGCGGCGGACTTCGAGGCGTCGCGACGCATCCACACGGAGATCCCCAACGCCTACGGTGCCATGCTCCAGACCTACCTCCTCGGCAAGGCCCTTACGGAGCTCGGTGAACTCGACCGCGCGGAAGCCCTGTTGACGGACGCGCACACCCGCGCGGAGGAGCTGCGCCGCCCCAGGCTGACCGCCCGGACCGGCTTCGCCCTCGCCCGCGTCCTGCGCGCCCTGGGCCGCCCCGCCGAGGCGCGGGCGCTCTACGCCGAGTCACTGGCCGAGGCCCGCCTGAGCGAATCCACCCGCGAGGAACTCCGGACGCTTGACGCACTCACCGAACTGGCAGAGGAGACCGGCGACACGGCCGCCGCCGAAGAGCACCGCGCGGCGGCACGGGGCGTGCGGGAGCGGGGCGGAGGGCTGGAGGACCCCACGTAGACCGTCCTGCTACGACAGGCCCTGGATCTCCTGCTGCCCTTCCTCCGGAGTGGCGGGTGTCAGCGTCGCGTGATGGGTGCGGGCCGCGACGACGCAAGGGATCGTCACCGGGTGTGCCGGTGCGTCCGGGTGGGCCGTGAGCCACGCGTGTACGCCGGAGAGCACGGCTGCCGGGTCGGCGCGCAGGACGCGGCCGTCCGGCTCCCGGTGCGGCTCGATGCGGACGGACAGGAGAGGGCCGCCGGTCCGGCGCAGCACGCAGTACGAGGCGGTCAGGGCGACGGCGGCCGTGCGCGGGCCGCCGTACTCGGCGAGCACGTGCCGCGTCCAGCCGTCGACGGTCCAGGTCTCGCCGCGCGCGGGCCCTGCGACGGCGGGCCCGGCGCGGCGGAACAGGAGGCCCGCGCTCTGCGACTGGGTGTCCGACGCCCTGCCGTACTCGGCCGCCAGGTGGTGGGCGGGCGCGTCGGAGCGGGCGGGCCGCCGCTCGACGTGCAGGTGCGGGCCGTGCAGGTCGACCTGCACGGCGAAGGCCGCGAGGGCGCGGGCGGGTGGCGCGGGGTCCGGCAGGAGACGCGGCTCGGCGGGGGTGCCCCGGGGAGTGAGGCCGAGGAGGCGGTACAGCTCCTCGCGCAGACGGTGCACGGCGGCACCGCGCTCGGCGAACGCCCGCTCGGCGAGCGCGGCCGAGGTGCCGGGCACATACGCGGCGACGGCGCGTTCCAGATCGGTCGTGGTCGTCCCGTCCAGCGGGCACAACACCGGTACGTGGGCGAGGAGTTCGGCCATCGGGGTGCCCGCGATCAGCTCGCCGCCCCCGTCGCCCGAGGCGAGCACCGGAACGTCACGCGCCGCCGCCGCGTACAGCGCGGCCGAGCCGTGGTCGGTGACGACCGTGTCGGCGGCGATGAGCAGGGCGGCCCACTCCTCGTCGGGACGGGCCAGGACCAGGCCCGCGTCGAGAGCGGGCGCGAGGTCCTGCGCGAGGTCGAACTCCCCGGTCCTGCTGTGCTCGTTGGGATGCAGGACGAGCCCCAACTGGTACGTGTCGTGGGGCAGTTCGGCGGCCAGGCGGGCGGGGAGCCCGGGGTGGCGCCGGATCAGGGAGTGCGGGCCCCACGTGGAGGTGAGGACGACGAGTTTGCGGCCATGGGTGCGCAGGGCGGCCCGGTAGCGCTCGCGCAGCGGGAGGGAGGCGAGGACGCGGTCGAGCGTGGGGTCTCCGGTGACGGTGGCGCGCGCCGCGGCGGGCGGGCACTCGGCGGCGAGGCGGGCGACCTGGGAGGGGTGGGCCAGCGCGTGGAGGCGGGCCAAGGGGTGCCCGCCCGGCATCAGGAGGGCGGGGTCCATGCCGGACGCGGAGTCGCCGGAGCCTTCCTCCTCCCTGAGGGCCTTGTTGTAGCCCGCTCCGTGCGGCAGCAGGACACACGGGCCGCGGAGCCCGTCGAGGCCCCCCTTGGGGCTGGCGGCCAGGATCAGGTCGTGGGGGCGGGCGAGGGCCTCGGCCCACGGGATGGTGCGGCCGCCTGCCCGCTCGACCGCCCGGAGGGCGTCGGTGCCGAAGTCGGAGCCGGGGACGAGGGTGAAGCGGCGGCGGACGCGGTCGTCACCGGCGAAGACGGGGAGGACGTCGAGGAGCCGGTGCAGGGCGGTCGCCGACCGTGCGGCGAAAAGGACGTGCCGCACGCGACCAGATCCCTCGGGCCCGCTGCCCGCTGCCCGCTGCCCGCTGCCCGCTGCCCGCTGCCCGCTGCCCGCTGCCCGCTGCCCGCTGCCCGCTGCCCGCTGCCCGCTGCCCGCTTCGGGATTGTTCATTCTAGTTCGGGAGGCGGTCGTGTGTGACCCGTTTCCGCACTTCGGGGCGGGTATGTGGGGGTCGGCGGGCGGCATGCCGCAGATCGTACCCGGACCGCCCGGCCGGGCCCGCAGGATAGACCTGCGGCGGATGCGCGCTGCGACCGGAGTCGGATCCGGAAAGCATCCGCAGGGTATTAGCGTGGTCTGAACAGATCGATCGACAGGATCCGAGGTGCCCGGCACATGCCAAGCCGCAGCGAGAGCCGTACCCAGCTCATCGAGTCACTCATGGAGCGGTTCCCGCACGTGCCGCGGGAAGCCGTGATCAAGGAGGATCTGCTGCGCGGCGGCATCGCCTTCGACGAGTCCGCGCTGAGCGACAACGAAGGCGGCGACGTCAAGCCGAAGTCGTACTTCATCTTCTCCTTCGACCACGGCACGCTCCCCGAGCTGGGCGCCGCCGCGCTGCGCCGCCCGCCGGAGGAGATCGTCCTCACCGGCGGCCCGTACGAGCTGCGCCGCACCGTCGTCTCGGTGCGTGTGAACCCGTCCTCGCCCTACCGTGTGGCCGCCGACGACAACGGCGTGCTCGGCCTCTACCTGGACGGCGTGCGGATCTCCGACGTCGGCCTGCCCCCGATGCCGGACTATTACCGGCACACGCTGGAGAACGGCAAGTCGGTGATGGAGGTCGCGCCCACCATCCAGTGGGGCTACCTCATCTATCTGACGGTCTTCCGGGTCTGCCAGTACTTCGGCGCCAAGGAGGAGTGCCAGTACTGCGACATCAACCACAACTGGCGCCAGCAGAAGGCGGCGGGTCGCCCCTACACGGGCGTGAAGCCGATGGACGAGGTCCTCGAAGCCCTCGCCATCATCGACAAGTACGACACGAACAAGTCGTCCACCGCGTACACGCTCACCGGCGGCGCCATCACCACGCAGCTCCAGGGCAAGGACGAGGCCGACTTCTACGGGCAGTACGCGAAGGCCATCGAGGAGCGCTTCCCGGGCCGCTGGATCGGCAAGGTCGTCGCGCAGGCCCTGCCGAAGGCGGACGTGCAGCGCTTCCACGACTACGGCGTACGGATCTACCACCCCAACTACGAGGTGTGGGACCCGTACCTCTTCGAGCGGTACTGCCCCGGCAAGGAGCGCTACGTCGGCCGCGACGAGTGGCACCGCCGCATCCTGGACTCCGCCGAGGTGTTCGGGCCGCGCAACGTGATCCCGAACTTCGTCGCGGGTGTCGAGATGGCCGAGCCGTTCGGCTTCAAGACGGTCGACGAGGCCATCGACTCCACCGTCGAGGGCCTGCAGTACTTCATGTCGCGCGGCATCACGCCCCGCTTCACCACCTGGTGCCCTGAGCCCACGACCCCCCTCGGCAAGGCGAACCCGCAGGGTGCGCCGCTGGAGTACCACGTGCGGCTCCTGGAGGCCTACCGCGCGACGATGGAGGCCAACGGCCTCAGCTCGCCGCCCGGATACGGCCCGGCGGGCCCCGGCAACGCGGTCTTCTCGGTCAGCTCCTTCATGGACAGCCTGCCCGCGGAGGCGGCCGCTCCCGAGGACGCCGTCGTCCCGGAGGGGAGCCGGTAGCCCCGGACCGGCCGCAGAGGCGCCGTGTTACGGTCGGACCGGGTCACGAGTTCCAGCGTCAAGCCCCGGCTCGCTGGACGGCACCCCGCTCCGTCGCGGGTGCCCCGGGTGACGACCCGCCCCGTGCGACGTGCACGGGGAACGGCGGATCACCGGGGTCGGCGACACCGGGGTCCACGACTCCGGAGGCGCACCATGACGCACCCGCACGACACCCTCACCTCGATCGACGTGCTCCTGTCCGCGTACGACGTCTCGGACGACGGCCGGATCGATCTGCACGTGCTCGGCCCGACCAGGGGCGTGCCCTCGGCCCTGTGGACGCGCGACCCGGAGCGGCTGCGCGCCCTGCTGCGGGAGCACGGGGGCCCGGCACAGTGGCAGCCCCGCCGGAACGTGCTGAGGCTGCGGCGCGGCACCGTGGGCACCACCCCCGTGAAGGTGGCCCCCTGACGAAGATCACCGCTTCGTAGGATGACGACGTGTTCCGGACGCGGGCGATCCCCGCGTCCGGGCGGGCGCGACAGTCAGCCACCCCGAGTCGGAGGTCCACCGTGCAACACCACCCCGTCACCGTCGTCACCGGCGGCAGTCGCGGTATCGGCGCAGCTGTCAGCGCCCGTCTCGCCGAGGACGGCCACGACGTCGTCATCGGCTACCACTCGAACGCGACGGCCGCGGAAGAGGCCGCCGAGGCGGTCCGCGCCGCCGGCCGCCGCTGCGTCACCGTCCGGGTCGACACCGCCGACGAGGCCGACGTCGACCGCCTCTTCGACACCGCCGCCGCCGAGCTCGGCCCGGTTACAGGCCTGGTCAACAACGCCGGGGTGAGCGGCCCCGTCGGTCCTCTCGCCGACGCCGACGTGGCGGGCATGCGCCGGGCACTCGATGTGAACGTACTCGGGTATCTGCTCTGCGCCCGGCGCGCGGTGCGGGACATGAAGGCCGCGGGCGGCGGCGCGATCGTGAACCTCTCGTCCGCCGCGGCGACCCTCGGCGCACCCGGCGAGTACGTCCACTACGCGGCCGCCAAGGGCGCCGTCGACACGTTGACGGTCGGCCTGTCCAAGGAGGTCGCCGGGGACGGCATCCGGGTCAACGCCGTTGCCCCCGGCGTCATCTGGACCGAGTTCCACGCCGACCCGGAGCGCCCCGCGAAGCTCGCGTCGGGCATCCCCATGGGACGCTCCGGCCGGCCGTCGGAGATCGCGGCGGCCGTCGCCTGGCTGCTCTCGGACGACGCCTCGTACGCGACCGGCACGGTGCTGAGGGTCGCCGGCGGCCGCTGACGCCGTCGTAGGCTGGGCTGATGATCAGTGGAGTGGTCGCTCTCACGAAAGACGTCCTCATCCGGCCCGTCGTACTCGACGACGCGGAGGCACTCGCCCGCGCCCACCGGCGCAATCGCGCCCATCTGGCGCCCTGGGACCCGGCCAGGACCGCGGCCTTCTTCACCACGGAGGGCCAGGCCGAGCGGGTCATGGCGCAGCTGGCGGAGGGCCGCGAGGGCCGGTCCGCGCACTGGGTGCTCGTGAGCGCGGGCGAGATCATCGGTCACGCCGCCCTGTCCAACATCGTGCTGGGCCCGGTCCGCAGCGCGAACCTCGGCTACTGGATCGACGCGGAGCACGTGGGCCGTGGGCTCGCCTCCGCCGCCGCGCGGCACGTCTGCGAGGCGGCGGACGGCCAACTCGGCCTGCACCGCGTCGAGGCGGGCACGCTGCTGCACAACACCGCGTCGCAGCGCGTGCTCGCGAAGTGCGGTTTCGAGGAGTACGGGATCGCGCCGGGCTACCTGTTCATCAACGGTGCCTGGCGCGACCACCGGCTCTTCCAGAAGATCCTCAACGACCGCCCCGCGTAAGGCGGTCGACCTCGGCCTGCTCGCGGTCGGAGCCGTACGCCTGCGGCGTGCTGTACGACCGGCGCGCGACGAACGGTTCATCGAGCTGACGGTCACCGGCGAAACCTGCGGAAGACAGCACAGCACCGTCACGAACGCCACCCAGACCACGGCGACCCAGCCGATCGGCCTGCTCCAGTGGCCCAGGTTCCACGGCTCGTTGGACGTCTCCTCCGACAGGGTAGCCAAGCTCCTTGAGGCGCTCCGCCTCGTGGATGGAGCTCGACGGCCAGGTGGGGCGGGACACGACTGGACCTCCGGTGGGGGGACGGCGGTGAGGGGGCGGGGGCCGGCGGGCTCAGCCCAGGCCGCGGGAGGCGCCGGAGCAGCGGGCGCGGGCCTGGACGAAGACCTCGGCGGCGGCATCGGCGTCGCCGGGGGAGTGGGTGCGGTACGTCCACGGCACGGTCGTGAAGAACGGGTCGAGGGCCTGGAAGACCCGTGACGCGTCGTGGAACTGATGGGCGCCCCACAGCGCGTGCGCCAGGTGGTTGAGGTCGAGGAGCGAGGTCGTGGCGAGCGCGGCGTGGTCGAACCACATTTGCAGGGCGATCAGCGCGGTGCGCGTGGCGTCCCCGGAGACCCGGTGCGGATCGAGGGCGTGCTCCTGCCCCGACTCCCTGCGGTACCGCTCGACCCGCACGTACAGCGGCAGCAGGTGCAGCGCGGAGCCCGCGGGCGCCGAGGCCGACGCCCACCGCACGAAGTCGTACGCCTCGGTGAGCGGGCCCTCCGAACGCCGCCCGTACGCGAACTGCAGCATCCGGTGGTACGCCTCGCGGTTGCCCGGATCCCGCTTGTCGGCCTCGGCGAGCAGCTGCCAGGGGCCGGGGAAGAGCATCGGCTCCGGCGGCGCCACCCGGTGCTCGTCCCACCGCTGCCCCACGTCCAGCCGGGCCAGGGTGAGGAGGCAGATCCACGGCACGGGGTCCTCGGGCGACATGGCCGAGGCGTCGGCGCAGGCCGCGACCGCCTCGCGCCACAGGTCGTTGGTCCGCCGGTGCCCCGTGCGGTGCGCGCGCAGGGCCCGCTCTACCAGAACGCGGGTGTGCAGGACGGCGGCCGACGCGCTGCGCGGTTCCTCCGTGCGCCAGGCCCGCACCACGTCGGAACCGGCGACGGCGGCCCCCAGGATCTGTGTGCGCTGAGTCCACAGCCCCCAGTCCGGTGTCTCGGTCAGCAGGTTGCGCGTGGAGGCCCACCGGCCGGCCCTGAGGTCCCGGAGTACCGCGCGCAGCGCTTCGTCGTGGCCTGCCGGG
The DNA here is from genome assembly GCF_040683555.1 of Streptomyces sp. NPDC093510. NCBI lineage: Bacteria > Bacillati > Actinomycetota > Actinomycetes > Kitasatosporales > Streptomycetaceae > Streptomyces > Streptomyces sp. NPDC093510. The sequence goes on along the minus strand of NZ_JBFBEE010000007.1, from coordinate 49,819 downwards.
TGGTACACCGGGCGGCCTGACGGCATGGGCATGAGACCTCTGTCAGGGGAGAAAAGGGGGGAGGTTGAACGGGCTGCACGGGCCGAGCTGTCAAGAGCGGCAGGGTTCAAGGGAGTTGACGGTGACGCTCGGCGGACAGTGTAGAGCCGCCTCTTCCGGCTCCAGGTCACTTCGCGGACCTTTTGCGGCCCCGTTCTGTCAAAGCGGCGCGCCGGGCGGTCACTTGATGTTCAGGCCGCGTCATCCGGATGTCTTGACGCCCTTCGGGACCCTGTAGCAGGCTTCCGCGGTGATCACCTATGAGCGGGCTCCGGCGCAGCGCCCCGTGCTCGCCGTGGACCAGGGCACTTCCGGGACGAAGGCCCTCGTCGTCTGCCCGGAGCGCGGCGTGATCGGTTCGGGAGCGGTGCCGGTGCGCCCCCGCTACCTCCCCGGCGGCCTGGTGGAAGTCGACCCCGCCGAACTGTTCACCTCGGTCGTCGAAGCGGGCCGCGCGGCGCTGGCGGACGCGGGTGAACCGGTCGCCGCGGTCGGCCTCGCCAACCAGGGCGAGACGGTCCTCGCCTGGGATCCGGAGACCGGGGAGCCCCTCACCGACGCCCTGGTCTGGCAGGACCGCCGCGCCGCATCCGCCTGTGCCGAACTCGCCGACCACGCCGATGAGTTGCGCACGCTCACCGGTCTCCCGCTCGACCCGTACTTCGCCGCTCCGAAGATGGCGTGGATACGCCGCCACCGCACCCGGCGCGGCACCGTCACGACCAGCGACTCCTGGCTCGTCCACCGCCTCACCGGCGCCTACGTCACGGACGCCGCGACAGCGGGGCGCACCCAGCTCCTCGACCTCGACACCGTCGCCTGGTCCCCGCGGGCCCTGGAACTCTACGGGCTCGACGGCGAGCACCTGCCCCATGTCGTCGACGCGGCGGGGGAGTTCGGTACGACCACGGCGTTCGGCCCCGCCATTCCCCTCACCGGACTCCTCGTCGACCAGCAGGCCGCACTGCTCGCCCAGGACGTGACCACCCCGGGCAGCGCCAAGTGCACCTACGGGACAGGGGCGTTCCTGCTCGCCCAGACAGGGCCGCGACCGCTCCGCGGCGATTCGGGACTGGTCAGCTGCGTCGCCTGGCGGTTCGCGGGACGGAGCAGCTACTGCCTCGACGGACAGGTCTACACGGCCGCGTCCGCCGTCCGCTGGCTCACCGACCTCGGCGTGATCGCGGGCGCCGAGGACATCGACCCGGTCGGCTCCGCGGTCCCGGACGCGGGCGGCGTCACCTTCGTGCCCGCGCTCGCCGGTCTCGCGGCACCCTGGTTCCGCGGTGACCTGCGCGGATCACTGACCGGGCTCGGCCTCGACACCACCGCAGGACACCTGGTGCGGGCCCTGTGCGAGGGCATCGCCGCGCAGGTCGCCTCGCTCGCCGACGCGGTCGCCGCCGACCTGGGAGAGCCCCTGACGAGCCTTCGGGTCGACGGCGGACTGACCCGCTCGGCCCTGCTCATGCAGACCCAGGCGGACCTGCTCCAACTCCCCGTTGAAGTCTCGGCGTTGCCCGACGTCACGGCCCTCGGCGCCGCCGCCGTCGCCCGCATCGGCCTCGACCCCGCGCTCACCGTCGCCGAAGCCGTCCCGGAGTGGCGGCCCGCGGCCGTCTACGAACCGCGGATCGACGCGGACCGTGCCGCCGAACGCCTCGCGGAGTTCGGCTCGGCGGTGGCCGCACTCCTGGAACGTACGCCCTGATGGCGCTGACCAGGAGCGGAACACCACCGCCGGACGTGACGTACGACGTGACCGTCATCGGCGCGGGAGTCGTCGGCTCGGCCGTCGCGCGTGAACTGGCCCGCCACCCCGGCCTGCGCATCGCCCTGGTGGAAGCCTCGAACGATGTCGGAGAGGGCACGTCCAAGGCGAACACGGCGATCCTCCACACCGGCTTCGACGCGGTGCCCGGCTCCCTGGAGTCCCGCCTGGTCCGCGAAGGGCAGCGGCTGCTCTCCGCGTACGCCACCGAGTCCGGCATCCCCGTCGAGCCGGTCGGCGCGCTGCTCGTCGCCTGGGACGCCGACCAACTCGCGGAGCTGTCAGGCCTCCTGGCGAAGGCGGAGCGCAACGGCTACGACGCGGCGCGGATCATCGGCCCCGCGGAGGTCCGGGCCCGCGAGCCGCACCTGGGCCCCGGCGCCCTCGGCGCACTCGACGTCCCCGGCGAGAGCATCATCTGCCCCTGGTCCACCACCCTCGCCTACGCCACCCAGGCCGTGCGCGCGGGCGCGGACCTTCTCCTCAACTGCCGCGTACACGGCGTCGATCCGGCGGGCGACACACATCTGCTGACCACGAGCCGCGGCACCCTGCGGACCCGCCACCTCGTCAACGCCGCCGGCCTGCACGCCGACACCGTCGACCGGCTGCTCGGCCACGACGACTTCACCGTCACCCCGCGCCGCGGTCAGTTGCTCGTCTTCGACAAGTTCGCCCGTGACCTGGTGCGGCACATCCTGCTGCCCGTCCCCACGGCGCTCGGCAAGGGCGTCCTCGTCGCCCCGACCGTGTACGGCAACGTCCTCCTCGGCCCCACCGCCGAGGAGTTGGACGACAAGGCGGCCACCGGCTCGACGGCCGACGGCATCGCCGCGCTGCGCGAGAAGGGCCTCCGGATCCTCCCGGAACTGCTCGACGAGGAGGTAACCGCCGTCTACGCCGGACTGCGCGCCGCCACCGAGCACGACGACTACCGGATCAGCGCCCACAAGGAACAGCGGTACGTCACCGTCGGCGGCATCCGCTCCACCGGCCTCACCGCGTCCCTGGCCATCGCGGCACACGTCACCGAACTCCTCGCCGCCACGGGCCTGGACCTGGCAACCGCCCGCGACCTGCCGCCCGTCCGCATGCCGAACCTCGGCGAGGCCTTCCCGCGCCCCTACCTGCGCGCCGACCTCATCGCGGCCGACCCCGCGTACGGCGACGTGGTCTGCCACTGTGAACGAGTGACGCGCGGCGAGATCCGCGACGCTCTCCGGGCGACGGTGCCGCCCGGCTCACTGGACGGCCTGCGCCGCCGCACACGGGCGGGGAGCGGACGCTGCCAGGGCTTCTACTGCGGTGCCGAAGTGCGAGAACTCTACGAACGGGGTGCGGAGTTGGATACCGGATGAGACGCGAGCGCATCGTCGACGTGCTGATCGTCGGCGCCGGGCCCGCGGGCCTCGCCACGGCGGCCGGACTCGCCGCGGCGGGCGTCGGCGAGGTCGAGGTGGTGGACCGCGAGCGGCAGGCGGGCGGGATGCCTCGGCACTGCCTGCACGGCGGCTTCGGGCGCCTCGGGATGACGGGGCCGCAGTACGCGGAGCGCTGCGCGGCGGCGGCCGTGGGCACCGGCGCGGTGCTGCGGACCGGCGTCACCGTGACGGCCTGGGCGGCGCCGCTCACCCTGGACACCACGAGCCCCCGGGGCCTGGAGCGGATCACCGCCCGCGCCGTCGTCCTCGCCACGGGCGCCCGCGAACGGCCGCGCGCCGCACGCCTTGTCCCGGGCACCCGGCCCGCCGGGGTCTTCACCACGGGGGAACTCCAGCAGGCCGTCCACCTCCACCGCGGGCGGATCGGTACACGCGCCGTCGTGGTCGGCGCGGAACCGGTGAGCTTCGCCGCCCTCGACACGCTGCGGCGGGCCGGGGTCGCCGTCACCGCTCAGGTCACCGAGCACCCGCGCCACCAGGCCCCGCGGGCCCGCGCCCTCGACGCGCGGCTGCGGCACGGCGTGCCCCTGCTCACCGACGCCACCGTCGCCGAACTCCTCGGCCGCGGCCGCCTTTCGGGGGTCAGGCTGCGGCACCGGGACGGCAGGACGGCGCACCTGCCCTGCGACACGGTCGCCTTCACCGGCGACTTCGTCCCCGACCACGAACTGGCCCGCCGCGGCGGCCTGTTGCTGGACCCCGGCACGCGAGGCCCCGCGGTCGACGGCGCCTTCCGGTCGGACGAACGCGGCGTCTTCGCGGTGGGCAATGTGCTGCACGCCGCCGAACCGGCCCGCGCGGTGGCGCGCGAGGGAGCCCTGGCGGCGGCAGCCGTGCGGCGCTACCTCTCCGACGGGGACTGGCCCGCCGCCTCGGTGCCGCTGCGGGTCACGGCTCCGCTCGCGTGGATCGCCCCCAACCGTCTGACCCTGGACGAGCCGACAGATGAATTCACCCTGCGGGCCACCGAGTTCGTCCCGCGCCCGTCGCTGGTGATCACGCAGGACGGCAGAACCCTCCACCGCGCCCGCCCGCGCCGCCCGGCCGTCCCGAACCGGCCCTTCCGCGTCTCCGGGAGCTGGACGGCGAGGGTGGACGTGCGGGGCGGCGCGGTCCGGGTCGCCCTCGGCTGACGGCAGGCCTGCGGGCGGGCGCCGGTGTGATCGTCCGGCGGATGCGTCCGGAGCGGCTTTCCGGCGCAACTGTTTCGGCCGTTCGGGGGCAGTGCACCCGTCGGTGCGTTCCGGGCGCCACTGACCAGGTCATGATCACGAAGACCTCGCATCGGCGAGGCCTTTCGCCTGCTCCGAGGAGTTGCCGTGGTCCTCGTCATCGTCGTCGCCGTACTGGCTCTGTGCCTGGGGCTGGCCGCGAACCGGTTCCTGCGGCCCCGGCTGATGAGCGAGGACGACACCGGCATGGCCGTCAAGGACCTCGTCGGCCCGCTGCTGACCCTGACGATCCTCCTGCTGGCCTTCGTCCTCGTCACCGCGTCCGGCTCCTACGGCAAGGCCGAGGTCGCCTCCCGCGGCGAGGCGCGCGCCCTCGACCAGCTCACCGAGATCGCCGAGTACGCGACCGCGGGGGAGCGGGAGCGGGTCCAGGCGGACGCCGTCTGCTACGCACGCGCCGTACGCACCCAAGAATGGCCCGCCATGGGCGACCACGGCAGAGGGTCGGCCGCGCCCAGTGTGTGGTCGACCGACCTCCGCCGCTCCTTCCGGGACCTGGAGGGCAAGCCCCTCTTCGGCATGCTGATCGCCGCCGACAACAAGCGGTCCGACGAACGCGAGGAACGCCTCACGCAGGCCACCGCCAGCATCCCCGGCGCCATCCTCTGGTTCCTGCTCGCCACGCTCACCGTCACCGTCGTGGCGCTCGCCATCTGCCTGCCCCGCAGGGGCAACCGCGGCCAGATCATCGTGCTCACGGTGATCACCGCCCTCCTGACGGCGACGCTGTGCATCATCCGTGACGTCGACCGGCCCTTCGGCGGTGTCACCGCCGTCGAACCCACCGCGATCACGGAGGTCGAACGGCAGGCCACCCGCGACTTCCTCGCCCACCACAAGGCCGCCGACCTGCCCTGCGACACCAAGGGCAATCGGCGCGGGGCCTAGAGCGAGGCCCCGACCAGCTGGGCGAGGTCGATGAGGCGGTTGGAGTAGCCCCACTCGTTGTCGTACCAGCCGACGACCTTGACCTGTGATCCCGTGACGCGGGTGAGCTCGGCGTCGAAGACGCAGGACGCGGGGTCGGTGACGATGTCGGTGCTGACGATGGGGGCCTCGGTGTAGGACAGCACGCCCATGTACGGGCCCGCGGCCGCCGCCGCGTACGCCTCCTTGATCTCCTCGACGCTCGTGGGCCGCCGCGTGGTGACCGTCAGGTCGGTGACCGAGCCGGTGGGGACGGGCACCCGCAGCGCGAACGCGTCGAGACGGCCGGCGAGTTCGGGCAGCACGAGGCCGATGGCCTTGGCGGCGCCGCTGGAGGTCGGGACGATGTTGAGGCCCGCGGCGCGGGCGCGGCGCAGGTCCTTGTGCGGGGCGTCCTGGAGGTTCTGGTCCTGCGTATAGGCGTGGACCGTGGTCATCATGCCGGAGCCGATGCCCACGGCGTCGTGCAGCACCTTCGCCAGGACGCCGAGGCAGTTGGTGGTGCACGAGGCGTTGGAGATGATCGTGTGGCGCTCGGGGTCGTAGGCGTCGTCGTTCACGCCGAGCACGATCGTGACGTCCTCGCCGCTGGCGGGAGCCGCGATGATGACCTTCTTCGCGCCGCCCTCGACGTGTGCGCGGGCGCGGGCCGCGTCGGTGAAGATGCCCGTCGCCTCGATGACGACGTCCACGCCGAGCTCCCCCCAGGGCAGGCCGGCGGGGTCGCGCTCGGCGAGCACCTCGATCGTCCTGCCGCCGACGCGGATCTGTCCCGGTCCCGCGGTGACCTCTTCGGGGAAGCGGCCCAGGACGGAGTCGTAGGCCAGCAGGTGCGCCATGGTCGGCACGTCGCCGAGGTCGTTGACGGCGACGATCTCCAGATCCGCGTCCCGTGCCGCCGCCGCGCGGAAGACGTTGCGGCCGATGCGTCCGAAGCCGTTGATGCCTATACGAACAGTCATGGAACTCTCTCCTTGCGCCGCCGAGGCGTGATCGAGAACAATATAAGCAGCTTACATAAGTAAGCGATGTAATTTTCCAGGGTGGCTTGCATGCACGACGACGACCGGACCGACGACGCTTCGAACGGCGAGCTGGACGTGAACGCGTTCACCGAGGCGATCGAGAACTTCAACCGCTTCTACATCCGGCTCCCGGTGCTGGAGAAGCTGCCGTTCACGACGCTGTCGGTGCTGGACACCCTCGCGTTCGGCGGCGGTCCCAGGCGGCTCACCGAGCTGGCGAGGACCGAGCAGGTCAGCCAGCCGGGCATCACTCAGCTGGTCACCCGCCTGGAGCGCGACGGCCTGGTGGAACGCAGGCCCGACCCCACCGACGGGCGCGCCGTCCTCGTCCATCTCACGGAAAAGGGCCGGCAAGTCGGCCGGTCACGTCACGAGGACCGGACGCGCCACCTCGCGCCGCTCGTCGAGCGCTTGTCCCCGGAGCAGCGCAAGGCGATCGCGGACGCCCTCCCCGCCCTGGCGCGCCTGGCGGAACTGGGGCGGGGCGAGGCATAGGTGAGGCTCGGTGAGGCCCAGGGCACCCTTCCCATGGCCCCCACCTCCCACATACACTCCAAAACTAGCAGCGCTAATTAACGCAGCGAGACCCGCAACAACCGAAGCAGCGAGACCCGCAACAAACCGAAGCAGCGAGACCCGCAACAAACCGAAGCAGCGAGACCCCGCAGAACGATCCGGAGCCGTATCGTGCGCACCGTCCACTTCGCCGCCGCCCGCCGCACCCCCATCGGCAGACTCCGCGGCGCCCTCTCCTCAGTCCGGCCCGACGACCTCGCGGCGGGCGTCGTGAAGGGACTCCTCGCCGACATCCCCCAGCTGGACCCCGCCAGGATCGACGACATCTACTGGGGCGCCGCCAACCAGGCGGGCGAGGACAACCGTAACGTCGCGAGGATGGCCGCACTGCTCGCGGGGCTCCCGGAGTCCGTGCCCGGCGCCACCGTGAACCGGCTGTGCGCCTCCGGCCTCGAAGCCGTCACGACCGCCGCGCGCACCGTCGCCGCGGGGGAGGCCGACATCGTCCTCGCGGGCGGCTCCGAGTCGATGAGCCGCGCCCCCTTCGTGCTGCCCCGCCCCGACGAGGCGCTGCCGCACCGCATGGAGACCGCCGACACCCGCCTCGGCTGGCGCCTCACGAACGAGAAGATGAAGGACCTGCACGGTGTCCTCGCGATGGGCGAGACCGCCGAGGAGGTCGCCGGGCGGCACGGCGTCTCGCGTGAACGCCAGGACGAATTCGCGCTCCGCAGCCACCGGCGTGCGGCCGCCGCCCGCAAGGACGGCCACTTCGACGACGAACTCCTGCCCGTCACACGGCCCGACGGCGTCGTCGTCGACGCGGACGAGTGCGTGCGCGAGGACACCTCGTACGAGAAGCTCAGCGGCCTGCGGCCCGTCTTCCGCAAGGACGGCACCGTCACCGCGGGCAACGCGTCGCCGATGAACGACGGCGCGGCCGGACTGCTCCTCGTCAGCGAGGAGGCCCTGAACGACCTCGGCCTCGAATCCCTCGGGCGGTACGCGGGCGGCGCCTCGGCGGGCGTCCACCCCGACGTCATGGGCATCGGGCCCGTCCCCGCCACGCGCAAGGTGCTCGCCCGCGTCGGCTGGGACATCGGCGACATCCAGGAGGCGGAGTTCAACGAGGCGTTCGCCGCCCAGGCGCTCGCCTGCGTCGACGCCCTCGGCATCGACCCGGAGCTGGTCAACCCGTCCGGCGGAGCCATCGCGCTGGGCCACCCGCTCGGCTGCTCCGGTGCCCGCATCCTCACCACCCTGCTGCACCGGATGCGGCGCGTCGGCGCCACACGCGGCCTCGCCACCATGTGCGTCGGCGTCGGCCAGGGCAGCGCCCTCCTGGTCGAACGCGACTGAGAGCGGAGCCTGTCCTCGAACCCCGCCTGCGCCCCGACGCCCGGCACGCACGCTCGCCGCTGCGCCCGCGCTCCACGCGAACGACGGGGGTTCGAAGGCAGGCTCTGAGCCGGCTCACGCACCGCCGCCCCGGCCGCCAGAACCCTCGACGCACCGCAAGCCCCACGGAAACGGAGCACCCTCCCTCATGGCCACGCTGTCCCTCGCCGCGATCCTCGCCGAGCCCGCCCGGCGCCACCCGGACCGAACCGCCCTCGTCGAGGGTGAACTGCGCTTCTCCTTCAAGGAGTTGTGGCACGAGGCCCGAGCCCAGGGCGCGGCTCTCGCGGAGCTCGGCGTGCGGCCGGGGGACCGCGTCGCCCTGATGGCACCCAACACCGCCGAGTTCCCGAAGGCGTACTACGCCGTCCTCGCCGCCGGCGGAGTCGTCGTACCCGTGCATCTGCTGCTCTCCGCGGAGGAGGTCGAGCACGTACTGCGGGACAGCGGCGCGACCCTGCTCCTCTGTCACCCCGCTCAGGCGAAGACGGGCGCGGCCGCCGCGGAAGCGACCGGCGTGCGCATGCTGCGGCTCGGCGCCGACGGCGAGCTGGAGGCGCTGGCCCGGACCACCGAGCCCCTCGCCACCTACGCCACGCGCGACGCCGACGACCCGGCCGTCGTCTTCTACACCAGCGGCACCACGGGCGTCCCCAAGGGCGCCGTGCTCAGCCACTTCAACCTCGTGATGAACGCGACGGTCAACGCCTTCGACGCCAACGACATCCGCCCCGACGACACCGCCCTCGGCGCGCTGCCGCTCTTCCACGCCTTCGGCCAGACCGTCTCCATGAACTCGACGTGGCGGGCGGGCGCCACCCTCGTGCTGCTGCCCCGCTTCGACGCGGCGCGGGCCATCGAGCTGATGGTCGCGGAAGGCGTCAACACCTTCCACGGCGTCCCCACCATGTACGTGGGTCTTGTGGCCGCCGCCGAGGCCGCGGAGCAGCTGCCCGAGCTGCGCATCTGCATCTCCGGCGGCGCCTCGCTGCCCGTCGCCGTGCTCGAACGCTTCGAGAAGGCCTTCGGCACGCCCGTCTACGAGGGGTACGGACTCTCCGAGACCTCCCCGACCGCGTCCGTCAACCAGCCCGACTTCGGCACCAAGGCGGGCAGCATCGGCCACCCGCTGTGGGGAGTCGACGTGGAGATCGCCCGCGCCGACGTCGACGACCGCGTCGAACTGCTGCCCACCGGCGAACTCGGCGAGGTCGTCATCCGCGGCCACAACGTCTTCTCCGGCTACCTGGGACGCCCCGAGGCGACCGCGGAGGCCCTCGTCGACGGTTGGTTCCGCAGTGGCGACCTGGGCACCAAGGACGCCGACGGGTTCCTGAGCATCGTCGACCGGAAGAAGGACGTCATCATCCGCGGTGGCTTCAACGTCTACCCGCGGGAGGTCGAAGAGGTCCTGATGCGCCACCCGGCCGTCGCCCAGACCGCCGTGATCGGCCTGCCCGACCCGGTGCACGGCGAGGAGATCTGCGCGGTCGTCGTCGCGGCCGACGACGCGACCCCGGAGGCGGCGGAGGCGATCATCGAGTGGTCCAAGGACCACCTCGGCCGCCACAAGTACCCGCGCCTCGTGGAGTTCATCGACGAACTCCCGCTCGGCCCGAGCATGAAGGTCCTCAAGCGGGAGCTCCGGAGCCACTACTCGGGCTGAACTCGCGGGCAGCGCGAACGGGCAGGGTGCGAGCGGGCAGAGTGAGGGCCGAGTGGGCCGGCCGGCCCTCCGCGGAGCGGGGCATGGTGCTGAGCGTGCGCAGCATGTCGTTGCGCTGCTCCAGGTCCCGGGCGGTCGCGGGGAAGAGCGTGGCGCCGCCTTCGCCGACCTGCGCCTGGTTGACGGTCACGAACGCGCGGGTGCCGTGTTCGTACGCGGCGAAGCCCGCGGCGTGGTCCCGGTCGGCCAGCGAGTCGGCGAGCATGTACGCACCGACGAGCGCGAGGCTGGAGCCCTGCCCGGTGAGGAACGAGGGCGCGTACGCGGCGTCGCCCACCAGCGCGACCCTGCCGCTGGACCAGTGGGGCATGCGGATCTGGCCGACCGCGTCGAAGAACAGGTCGTCCGCGTCGCGCATCGCGGCGAGCATTCCGGGGACCTCCCACCCGGCGTCGGCGAAGACCGAGGCGACCAGGCCCCGTTGGGCAGCGGGGTCGCGGAAGGCCGCGAACGGCGGTTCCGGGTGGGCGAAGCTCAGGAGGGCGTGCACCTCGTCGCCGTCCCCCGCGGCGTAGAGTGCCGCGGCTCTGCCCGGGGTGTTCCACAGGACGGCCTCGTGGGAGAGCCCGAGAGTGTTGGGCAAGGCGAATCCGGCGAAGCAGTGGCCGAGGTACCGGTGGAACTGCTCCTCGGGGCCGAACAGCGACTCGCGGGTACGTGAGTGCAGACCGTCCGCACCGAACACCATGTCGAACGTACGCCTGTCACCACCGCGGAAGGTGACGTCGACCCCGTGGCCGGACTGGTCGAGGGCGTCGGTGTCGATGGAGTCGCCGAACAAGAACTCCACGTCGTCACGGACCGCGGTGTAGAGGGCGTGGGTCAGATCCCCGCGCGGCACTTCGAGGTCCCGTCCCGCGACACCGCCGGTGACGGCGTGCGGGCTGATCGAGGCCACCTCGCCGCCGTCCGCGTCGAGGAAGGTCAGCCGGCGCAGGTCGACGTGTGCCTCCCGCAGCCGCGGCAGGATGCCCATCCTCCGGACGACTTCGAGCGCGGTGCCGCGCACGTCGACGGGGTAACCGCCGTCGCGGAGCGAGCCCGCCCGCTCGACCACCGTGACCGCGAACCCACAGCGGTCCAGCCAGAACGCGAGGGCGGTCCCCGCGATGCCGGCCCCGGATATCAGAGCTGTGCGCCTCGGCTTGGTACGGCTGCCGCTCAACAGACCGGTGCGGGTCATTCCTTGACTCCTTTGCTCATGGTGCGGGTGACGAGCAGGGCGAGCGCCGTGACGGCGCCGGCTATCAGAAAGCCGGTGACGAAGGCCGATTCGGCCGGGACATCCGACCCGGCGGGGGTGGCGGCGGTGAGGAGTGCGCCACCGACCTGCGCACCCACGGCGTAGCCGAGCACGCGGGTCACCAGGACCAGACTGGTGGCGATGCCGGTGTCGCCCCGGTCGACGGAGGTGGCGGTGCCGGTCACCAGTGCCGTGACGCACAGGCCGTTGGCGAACGCGATCAGCATCTTGCCGACGACGAGGTGCCAGACCTCGCAGTGCACGGCCGCAAGCGCGGTCAGGGCGGCGGCCATGAGGACGACCCCGGTGGTGACCACGGCGCGCGAGCCGAAACGCCGCGCCCAGATTCCGCCGAGCGGCCCGGCGAGCGACGCGGCCACGGCGCCGGGCAGCAGGAAGAAGCCGATCTCGGTGGCGCCGGCCCCGAATCCGTAGGCCCCGGTGGGCACGTCGAACAGCTGCGGGACGAGGTAGACCGCCATGGAGGTGCCGACGCAGATCACGAACGTCAGCACACACGACTTCCACATCGCGGGCCGTGCCAGCATGCGCAGATCGACCATCGGCGCGGCCGCGCGACGTTCGACGGCTGTCCACGCGGTCGCGAAGGCGGCCAGGACCAGGAGGAGGGCGCCGAGCACGAACGGCTGCGAGGCGATGTCCGGCGCCACCGCGAGCACGAGCATCAGCGTGACCAGCGTCCCGCTCAGAAGGCCCAGGCCGGGCCAGTCGATCCCGGCACCGTCCGGCCTGCGCGGCTCATCGAGCGGCATGAGCCTGTTCACCAGCAGGGTGGACCCGATGACCGCGATCGTCGGCAGCGCGAACATCCAGTGCCGTGACAGCCCTTCCGCCACGGGCCCCGCCGACAGCGTCCCGGCCATCCCGCCGCCCACGAACAAGCCGCTGACCACCCCGATGGCGACCTTCGCGGAACCCTCGGGAAGGTGTTCGCGCACCAGGATGAACGACAGGGGCAGCGCGCCCACCATCACCCCTTGCAGGACCTGACCGAGCAGCAGCACGGGCAGGTTCGGCGCCGACGCGGACACCAGGCCACCGGCCGAGACCACCGCCATCAGCCGGATCAGCACCCGTTTTCCGCCGTAGCGGTCGCCTAACTTGCCCGCGATCGGCGTGACGAGGGCGCCGGTGATGAGAAGCACGATGCTGAGCAACGCCCCTTCGGACGGACTCATGTCCAACTCCCGTTGCAGGAGCGGGAGTGTCGGTGTCACCACCGACTCCAGGGCGCCGGTGGCGACGGCCAGCATGCCGAGGGCAACAACTGCGGCCCTTCCGATGCCTACAGGGGGAGCCAGGGTCGCGGTCATGGACGTCCTTTCCGTTGCGTCGGTCAGTACGGGCCCCATGAGCCCGTAACTACACTACACGGTGCAGTGTAGAACGGTTAGGATGAACCCATGCCGACCACCAAGACACCGACCACGAAGACACTGCGCGAGGGATCGACGCGGAAGCGGGCCGCGATCCTCTCGGCGGCCCGGGAACTGTTCCTCACCGACGGCTTCGACCGGTCCAGCGTCGACGCGGTCGCCGCCCGCGCCGAGGTGTCCAAGCGGACGGTCTACGACTACTTCGGTGACAAGCAGACGCTGCTTCAAGCCGTCCTCGACACCGTCGGCCAGTCACTGATCACCACCATCCGGCGCACCCTCGACGACACCCTCACCGACCTCGCCGAGGACGCCGACCTCGAGGACGCCCTCGTCACGTTCGCGATGCGCATCTCGACCGACATGCTCGACTCGGCGGAGTACGCGACGCTGCAACGACTGGTCCGGACGGAGTCCGGGCACCTGCCGCGCGAGGGCAAGAACCCCCTGGCCGACACCCCCGAGGAGGCACTCGCCGAGCGGTTCGCCGCCTTCGGCGTGGCCGGACTGCTCGACGTACCCGACCCCCGGCTCGCGGCCGACCAGTTCATCGCGCTCACCTTCAACGTCGCGCTCAACAGGCTCGGCTCCGCCAACGCCGCCGAGGACACCCGCGTCCGGCCACTCGTCGTCGAGGGAGTACGCACCTTCCTCCGGGCCTACCGAACCGCGTAGGGCCCATGGGATGGGACCTCTCGCCGTGGCAGTTCGTCGCGCTGGCCGCCGCGGCCCTGGTGGTCGGCTTCTCGAAGACGGCCGTCAGCGGGGCGAACACCATCAGTCTCGCCGTCTTCGCCGCGGTGCTGCCCGCCCGCGAGTCGACCGGCGTGCTGCTCCCCGTCCTGATCGCGGGCGACGTCCTCGCCGTGCTCACCTACCGCAGACACGCCCACTGGCCCACCCTCTGGCGGCTGTTCCCCGCGGTCGCCGGGGGAGTGGTCCTAGGAACGGTCTTCCTCGTGTGGGCCGACGACGCTGCCGTACGCACGTCGATCGGCGCGATCCTGCTACTCATGGCGGGCGTCACGATCGCGCGCCGCGGACCCTCGGCCGGCGCCGCACCCGAGGCGGAGGAGGTCCCGCCGGTGAGCCGCCTCAAAGCCCCGTCCTATGGCGTCCTCGGCGGCTTCACCACCATGGTCGCCAACGCGGGCGGCCCGGTGATGTCCATGTACCTGCTCTCGGCGGGCTTCCGGAAGCTTGGCTTCCTGGGCACGTCCGCGTGGTTCTTCCTGATCGTCAACACGTCCAAAGTGCCGTTCAGCGTGGGCCTCGGCCTGATCGACGCCCGCTCGCTGCTCCTGGACGCGGCGCTGGTGCTCTTCGTGGTGCCGGGCGCGATCCTCGGCAAGTACACGGTGAACCGCATCAACCAGCGCCTCTTCGAGCAGCTGGTGATCGCGGCGACCGTACTGGGCGGCCTTCAGCTCCTCCTGCGCTGAGTACGTGTTCTGAGTGACTGCCCCTGTTACGGCGGGCTTGGGAGCCGTGAGCCGGGGTGCGCCCGGGCCGCGATCCCTTCGACGAAGATGTCCAGCGAGAAGTCGAACAGCGCGCCGGCCGGGCTGGGCTCCAGTTCGCTGATGCGGCTCAGGTACGGCAGTTCCACGTCCGAATCCGGCTCCGGGCGCAGCCACGACGGCGGCAATTGGTTCAGGTCCGCGGGGTCCAGGTGCGCGGGCGGCCGGTCGTGCAGGGCGTCCTGCAGTTCCACGAATCCCACGACGAGCCGGATCGCCTCCATGCAGGCGAGGTAGGCGTCCGCGAGGGACAGCCCGACGCCCGTGAAGAACCCGATCATCGCGTCCACGTTCCGCAGCATCGCCGGGTGCCGGGCCATGGTGACGTTCTCACGTAGTGCCAGCGTCGTCATGCCTGGATGGCGCCGGTAGTGGGCGCGTAGGTCCCGGCAGAAGGCGCGCAGGCTCTCCCGCCACCGACCCGGGTCGGCATCCAAGGCGGGCGGGCGCCACTCGGCCTCGAACAGCTCGGCGGCGAGGGTGATCAGATCGCGCCGGTCCTCGACGTAGTTGTACAGCGCACGCGGTGAGACGCCCAGGTCGGCCGCGAGGGAACGCATCGTCAGCTCGGCCGGACCCCGGCGCCCCAGGAAGTCCAGGGCGGCCTGTCCCACCGACTCGCGGGTGAGCGTGGCGCGCCCCTTGCGGTGGGTCGGCCGTCGCCGGGCCGGAAGGTCGCTGCTCATCGGGCATGAGGCTACCAAGCCCCCTTGAACTTCACACGTGTTGACTTTAAGGATTCCGGTCGGGAGAGTGTCCCCGGTAAGGCTCACCTAACTTCCTCTGGAGTCGCCCATGAGCTCGGCCCGTTTTGCCATGGACCTCACCCCGCTCCGCGACAACCGCGACTTCAGGCTGCTGTTCGCCGGGTTCGTCGGGGCACTGGTCGGGACGCTGATGACCAGCGTGGCGGTGGCGGTGCAGGTCTACGACCTCACCGGGTCGGCGGCACACATCGGCCTGGTCGGCCTCGCCCGGGCCTTACCGATGGTGGCCGGCGTCCTGGTGGGCGGCGTACTGGCGGACCGGTACGACCGCCGGCTGCTGATGCTGGCCACCCGGCTTCCGCTGACGCTCGTCGCGGCCGCGCTGGCCGTCAACGCCCTGCTCCCGCAACCGCACGTGTGGCTCATCTACGTCGCCACCGGCCTGACCGGTCTCCTCGCCGGCCTTGGCGGCCCGGCCATGCTGGCGGCCATCCCCGCCCTCGTGGGCACCGAACGCCTGGCCGCGGCAGGCGCGTTGACCTCAGCCTCCGTCCAACTGGCTGCTCTGTTGGGGCCGGCCGTCGGTGGCGTGCTCATCGCAGGTCCCGGGCTGGCCGCCTGCTTCGCCGTCGACGCGGCCGGGTTCCTGGCCTTCTCCTTGGCGCTGCTGTTCGTACGGCCGCTCCCGCCCGCCACCAAGGGCGACGCCAGGGGTGTCCGGCAGGCGTTCGCCTCGGTGGCCGACGGGATGCGCTACGTACGAGGCCAGCGCCTCATCGTCGGCCTGCTGCTCATCGATGCCGCAGCGATGGTCTTCACGATGCCGCAGGCGCTCTACCCAGTCCTGGCCGACCAGCAGTTCGGCGGCGGCCCGGGTGTGGTGGGCCTGCTCTACGCGGCGCCCGCACTCGGTGCCCTGATCGGAGCGGCCACCAGCGGCTGGACGGCCCGCGCCGGCGGCCACGCCCTCATCGGCGCCGTCCTGCTGTGGGGGCTCTCGCTGACCGGCTTCGGCGCGACCTCGCTGCTGCCCGTCGCCCTGGTCCTGCTCGCCCTCGCCGGACTGGGCGACCTGATCTCCGAAACTCTGCGGTCAGCTCTGCTGCAGCACGGCACACCGGACGAACTGCGCGGACGCGTCAGCAGCCTGTGGATGGTCCAGGCGACGGTCTCACCCGCCCTGGGCAACGCCGCGGTCGGCTTCCTCGCCGAACTGACCAGCGCCCGCACCGCAGTGATCACGGGAGGGCTGGTCTGCACCGTCGCCACGCTCGCGGTCGCCGCGGCCTTCCCGGCCCTCCGCCGCGCCCGACTCATCGAGTCGCCCGCCCAGGTTCCGCAAAGTGCATCCGATGGTGATCGCTCCGACGCGTCGGGATCACCACAGGGGGGCGACCCATTGGCAGCCATCGAAGATCGGGGTAACCAAGCCCCGCCGGCTGCCCGGCGCTGAGCGCGAGAGAACGGTCGAGGGAACCGGGACGGTTGCGGCCGTTCGGTTCGGTTCGGTTCGGCGAGGGTGAACGGGAGTGCCGCGACGCGGGGCGCGAGGTTCTTCTCAGGCTGCGGCTGTTGCACCCCGAACTCGCCGCGGGCCAGGGCGGCCCCGCCGCTGGGTCGGGGAACGCTCCCTGGGCTGGATCATGCACGCCCGTCGCCCGGTCCGCGACTACGACTGGCTCCCGCAGCACAGCGAGGCTTTGATCACCCTGGCGGCTATCACCCTGAAGTGGTGGGTTGACCGGCGGTTGAAGGGGAGCCTGGCTGCCTGGAACGACACGTTGCCGAGCAGTACCGCGCATCGGACCGCGCAAGAAAGCGCCGTTCAGGCCCAGTTCGGCAGATCGGTGCCCCAATGGGTCGGTGCGCGGTTCCAGTTCGCGGGTACGCCGTCGTAGTGGACCGGGGGCAGGGCATGACGCAGCAGTCCGTAAGGCGATTCGGTCTCGGTGAGCCAGGGTTCGGAATCGCAGGTGTCGGCTTCGCCCTGTGCGGGGGCGGGACGGATGTCGTGCAGCAGCCAGGACGCCGTGCCTGCCAGGGAGAGGCGAAGAAGACGTCCACCGCCGGTGGCCTGCCGGTCGCTCAGTGCACGGAGGACGGCGGCGGCGAGCAGGTACCCGGTTCCGTGGTCCAGCGCCTGCGCCGGCAGTACACCGGGGCGGCCGTCGGCCGTGGCCTCGATCGCGGCGATACCGGTACCGGCTTGGACCAGGCTGTCGAAGCCGCGACGATCGGCCCAGGGTCCGGACCAGCCCCAGGCGCACAGTTGGGCCACGATCAGGCCGGGATACCGGGCCAGGAGCGCGTCGGGGGCCAGGCCGTGCCGGTCCAGGGCACCGGGGCGGTAGCCGGTCACCACGACATCTGCCTGGCTGAGAAGGTCCTCGAAGGCGTGCCGGTCGCCACGGCTGGTCAGATCCAGCAACGTGGAGCGTTTGCCCACGCCGGTGTCGGCGTGAGCATCTGCGTCCTCCGGGAGCTGGGGGGCGTCCACGCGCAGCACGTCGGCGCCCAGCAGCGCCAGTGTGCGTGTGGCGACGGGGCCGGCGATGACGCGGGTCAGATCCAGTACCCGCACGTCTCGGGCCGGCGCGGATGCGGGCGCCAGCGGTCGGGGGCTGCTCCGACCCACGTGCCGCGTCTCGACCAGGGCGGGCCCGGCCGCAGCGGGTGCGGAAGCCACGGCCACGGCCAGGCCGCCTGCCGCGTAGACGGTCTCCTGGACCTCCCCTGCCGGACGCGAGGCCAGCTCCTTCGAGAGCACACCCACCAGCGCCTGATCCCCTCCCGTGTCCGCGACACCCAGGGCGCTGAGCAACCGGGCACGGTGGTGGGGGTAGTTGGCGTGGGTGCGGACCCATCCGTCGGCCGCCTGCCAGAACCCGGACAGGGGAGCGAAGGAAGTCGGAGTCCGGCCGTCGATCCGCAGGTGGCGTTCACTGACGAACGCGGTGGCCACCGCCGCCTCGTTCACCCGCACCGCGGGAACCGGCACGCGGTTGCGCAGCGCCAGCAGTTCCGCCGCGGCCAGCGAGGACACTCCCACGCTGGCCCGCGCCAGTTCCCTCACCGGCAGACGCGACGGCAGGACAGCACCCGCCCCCTCGAAGGCCACACTCCGAACCAGTTGGCCCCGACCTCCCAGAACCGCCCAAGCGTGTGCGGTGGCCGCATCCTCGGTACACGTCATCCGCTCATTGTGCAGCGCACCCCAGAAAGACGCTGCCAGCCAGTCATTGTGACTCTTCCCCTCACTTAGGGCTGACCCTCTTGGCCGGACAGCCGGGTCACGTTGCCGTACGCTCCGCAGGTGAAAACAGGCAAGCCGGGCCTCCCCGGCGGTGGCCGGCGCTGACGGCCGCGGTGTCGTCGGTGGGCCCCGGCCGGACCGCGTCCAGGACCTGCGTCGACGAGGTGCGATCCGGGGTGAGCGCGGCAACGAACGAGTACGGCCAGCCCGGCACCACGTGGTCCGATGAGCGGCCGTTGCGGCCCTGGACCAGGCAGAACAGCCGATCCGGCGAGCAGGCGGCGTCCGACCGCAGTCACGGGGAGACATCCGCCGTGAGCACGATCCGCCCGTCGAACCGCGGAAGCGGCAGAGAAACCAGCAGGTCACGCAGGAGGTTCGGGTCTGTTCGAGCCCCCGAGTATGGAGAGTGGGCGATTGAGGAGCTCAAGATCGGATCTGCGGGTGGTCTCCAGTGGTGCCGTCGAGGAGTTCACGCACGATGTCCATGTGACCCGCGTGCCGGACGGTGTCCTCAAGCATATGAATGAGGACCCAGCGCAAGGACACCTCGTTGCCGTTCCAGGCCGTGCCCAGGTCGTCGAGGTCCAGCTCGGCGATCGTCACGTCCGCTGCTGCCCGGGCCCGTCCGTAGAACTCCACGATCTGTTCGGTGGTTTCATTCATGGCCACGAGCATGTCTTCGGTGAAGGGATCGAACCAGAACGGCTCGGTCTCGCGTCCGAACGTCGTGCAGAACCACCCGTACTCGACGGTCGCCAGATGTTTCACCAGGCTCAGCAGATTCGTCCCTGATGGAGTCATCGGCCGCCGTAATGCGTCATCGTCCAGCCCGTCGAGCTTCCAGAGGACCGCATCGCGGTGCCGGTCGAGGCTGGCGTGCAGACTCTGCTTCTCACCGCCGATGAACGGCACATGCTTGATCATGCGCGGAACGTAGCAGTGTGGTCTGACAACAGTTCATCTGGCCAGTGGCCGATGCCCCGTCATCCTCACCGACGTGACGAAAGAGGTTAAGGAACAAGCTGAGAGCCTGTGTCACAACCCACCCGGCCGGGGTTATGACACAGGTGCTGAACAGCGCCCGCCGCGCCGAGCGGCGTTCAGCGCGCGCCGACCGTGGCGCCCGCCGTCTCCGGCGACAGCCCCTGCTCCAGATCCTCCGCCAGCAGCCGCTTGGCGATCGCGTCGACCGCCGCGGTGAGCTCCTTGTCCGGCGGCCGGCCGAGGTCCTTCGTGATCTCCTCGCCCAGCCAGGAGGCCCACGCCCTGGAGATGACCTCCGCCTCGCGCTCCCCGGCGGGCGTGTGCGAGAAGTACGTGCCCGTACGCGTCAGATACCCCTCCTCGACCATGCGGTCGAAGACAGGCACCAGGACCTCGGGAGGAATCCTGCGCCGGGCCGCGATCAGCCCCAGGCTGGCGTGCCCGACCATCCGCGTGAACAGGGAGACCTGCATGACCGCCCAGGCGCCCGCGATGTCGAGCCGCGTGTCGGAGTCCCGCATGATGCCGCGCGCGGTGTCCATGCCGACGTTGCGGATGATCGTGGCGACGCCCCGCTCCAGCACATGCCCGGAGTCGCCGCTGCTCGGCTGCGCGAAGCCCTCGCCCATGTCGGGCGCTCCCATGCGTGCGCTGTCGCGCAACTGCACCTGCTTGAGGAAGAGCGCCACCAGGAACCCGAGGAACGCGACCGGCACGGTCCACAGGAAGACCGTCTGCAGTGTGTCCGCGTACGCCTTGATGATGGGCACGGCGCTGGCCGCGGGCAGTTCGTGCAGCCCGCCCGGGCTCTGCGCAGCCTTGCCGAGCACGGCCGGATCACCGCCGGCCCGCGCCGCCTCGGCGACCCCGTCCTCGAGGTTCGGCGCGAGGGTGTTGGCGTAGATGGTGCCGAACACGGCCGTGCCGAACGAGCTGCCCAGCGTACGGAAGAAGGTGACACCGGACGTGGCGGTGCCCAGATCCGTGTACGCGACGGTGTTCTGCACGGCGATCGTCAGGACCTGCATGCACAGCCCGATGCCGGTACCGAGCACGAACATGTACAGCGACTCCAGCCACGTACTGGTGGTGTGCCCCATCAGCGAGAGCAGATACAGCCCGAGGGCCATCACCAGCGCCCCGACGATCGGGAAGATGCGGTATGTGCCTGTCTTGCTGACGACGTTGCCGCTGAAGACGGACGCGATGAGCAGCCCGACGACCATGGGCAGCGTGCGCACGCCCGAAATGGTGGCCGAGTCCCCGTCGACGTACTGGAGGTAGGTCGGCAGGAACGTCATCGCGCCCAGCATCGCGAAGCCCACGATGAAGCTGAGGATCGAACAGACCGTGAAGACGGGGTTGGCGAACAGCCGCATCGGCAGCATCGGCTCGGCGGCCCGCGTCTCGACGACGCAGAACAGCGCCAGTGCGACCAGCCCGCCCACGAACAGCCCGATGATCGTCGGCGACCCCCAGGCGTACTGGTTCCCGCCCCAACTCGTCGCCAAAATCAGCGCGCTCGCGCCGACGGCGACCAGCGCGATGCCCAGATAGTCGATGACGGGCCGCACCGCCGACTTCACGACGGGGATCGTGCGGGCGGCCGCGATGACGACGACGATCGCGATGGGGACGTTGACGTAGAACGCCCAGCGCCACGTCAGATGGTCCGTGAAGAGCCCGCCCAGCAGCGGCCCGATCACCGTGGACACCCCGAAGACGGCCCCGATCGCACCCTGGTACTTGCCGCGCTCCCGCAGGGGGATCACATCGGCGATCAACGCCATGGACGTGACCATCAGCCCGCCCGCGCCGATGCCCTGCATCGCCCGCCAGGCGATGAGCAGCGTCATGTTCGTCGACAGACCGCACAGGAAGGAGCCGGTGATGAAGATGACCGCCGAGACCTGGAAGACGACCTTGCGCCCGAACAGGTCACCGAACTTGCCGACGAGGACCGTCGCGACGGTCTCCGCGAGCAGATACGACGTGACGACCCACGACATGTGCTCCGCACCGCCCAGATCCGACACGATCGTGGGCAGCGCGGTGCCGACGATCGTCTGGTCGAGGGCCGCGAGCAGCATCCCCAGCATGATCGTCACGAAGACGACGTTGCGGCGCCGCCGGTCGAGGACGGGCGGCGCCTGAGCTTCGACGGGAGCGGGCGCGGCCGACTGATCAGTGGTGGTCACACGGCCACCCTCACACCGGCGCCGGGCATGTGCATGCGGGGCGAGTCCGCATCAGTGACGCCCGGACGATACGTGGCACGCGGCCCGATCACCGATGCCCGGACGGCACGCGGCTCAGTCGTCGGTGACGCTCGTACCGCATGCGGCCCAGTCGTCGGTGATACCCGGACTGCACGCGGCCCCATCGGTGAGGGCCGGACCGCACGCGGCCCACCCAGCCCCTCCGCGCCCCTACTCCCTACTCCCTCGTGTCGCCCCGCAGCCGCGGCGCGTGGGTCGCCGCGTCCACCGCGTCCACCGTGGCGCCCTCCCGCCCCAAGCGCTCCGCCAGCGTCTCCGCCCAGGTCACCACGGCGGCGACATCGATTCCGTAGGGGCGGTCCTGCCCGGTCCGCGTGCTCCAGTCGGAGACGGCCACGGCGCCGCGTAGCAGCAGCCGAGCCCCGCCCGTGGTGTTGCCGCGGGCTGAATGCGTGAGGCCGACCGCGAGCTGCGCCAGCCCCTTCCACAGGTCGCGCTCCGCATCGGGCCCGGACTTCCACGCGTCCTCGAAGACCTCGTGCGCGTGGAACGGGCGCCCCGCGTCCAGCAGCGCCTGCGCCTCGGCCACCGACTCCTCGGGCGCGCGCACGACACCCTCCGGCTGCCGTGGCACACCGTCGGCGTCATAGGGCAGCGGTCGCCCGAGCCCGTCGCGAGGCCGCTGGTTGCGGGCCCGCCCCTCCTCGTCACGATCCCGCTCACGGCCACGTTCGTACGGTCCAGGTGCAGAGCTCATACGCCGATTGTCGCGCGTGCCTGACGGCGGTCACCGGAGGACGAAGCACCCTCCTGGGTGGGGTAGAGTTCTACCTGTGATCACGCGGGAACACCGCGCAGAACACCACGGGACGTGGCGCAGCTTGGTAGCGCACTTGACTGGGGGTCAAGGGGTCGCAGGTTCAAATCCTGTCGTCCCGACTCGTAAGAGTCGCAGTTCAGGGCCGGTTTTGGAGGAATCCGAAACCGGCCCTTGATCATTTTTGGGGACCAGCTGGGGACCAGCGTGCTTGACCGGGTTCAGCGGGTCATGACAATCGGGCTTGGCAGCGAGCGCGCAGCGCGCTGAGCTGAGCGCCGCCCTGGCGGCCGTGTGTGCCGAAGGTCGTGGCGGCACAGGTGCTCGCAGCCGATCTTGGTGACCCCTCGTAGCAGTGTGTGGCGTCGCGCGAGACGGCGGTGGAGATGCGTCCGCCGCGCGGGCCGGTGTGAAGGGGCGTGACCCAGATGCGCCAAAAATACGCCAGAAACCCGCCACGGGATGATCTTGCTGGCTACTGTGCGACATCCCGCGGGTTCCTCTAGGCCCCGCTAGGTCCCTGATCCCGCGGCCAGGGGGTTCTTCTTCGGTCGCAGGGGCTGACGACGTACTTCCTGTTCCTGGAGCTGCGACACAAGGTCGAGCTCCACTGGATGACCGGCCGGGTCGTCGAGTGCCCGATCGACGAGATGAACAAGCCGCGCGGCGCGAAGGACGCGGCACTGCGGATCCCGCCGACCGGGCCGGAGGTCGCCGCGCTCTTTACTGGCTGGGACGGCGAGCTGGCCACCTGCCGCAAGTTCGCCCCGACCGCGAGGAACTCCACCACCTCGAAGCTGATGCCCCAGGTTGGGCTGCGGGTCAGCGAGGCATGCAAGCTCGACCTGGCCGACATCAAGTGGGACCTGGGCCGCTTCGGCAAGCTCCACGTCCGCCACGGCAAGGGCGCCCGCGGCTCGGGCCCGCGCGAGTAGATGGTCCCGCTGATCAACGGTGCTGACCGCACGCTGCGGTGGTTCATCGAGGACATGTGGGGCCAGTTCGACGACGATCACACTCGCCCTGGTGCCCCGCTGTTCCCGAGCGAGCGGAAGAAACACTGACGGTTCCGCCCGACGCGGTCGAGGCCCATCTGCCGGGCTGCTGGAAGGACAAGCTGACCGCATGCCCTGCGGCATTTCTGCGCGTCTCAACTCTACGGAAACGGGCTGGACTTACTCGCAATCCAGGAGGTTCTTGGACATTTCTTGATCGCCACGACGATGATGCGGTATATCCACGTGCAGCAGACCCGGGTCGAGGACGCCTGGGTCGCCGGGATGGAACGGGCCGCGAAGCGGCTGGAAGGACTGGTCCGATGAAGTGGAACCTGCGGCTGACCGCCGCGAACAAGGGTATCTGGAGGCGTCCGAGCTCAAGCGGAGCCTGGCCGAGCACGGTCTGGTGATCTCGTCGGGCAAGATGTTCGGTGGTCCGGCCAGCCGGTCTCGCTCAAGCTGGAGGGCCTGGACGTCATCTGCGTGGTCTTCGGCTGCGAGATCGGCGACCTGCTTATCCCCGAACCTGAGAAGGCGCACCGCCCCGGCCAGGCCGAGGAGACGGAACGGGCCGCAGTCGGTGTCGAGCTGGGAGTCGAGTTCGTGCCCGAGGGGCGAGCAGCGGGCGTAGCCGATGCGGATGTCTGCGCTTTGAAGGTCCGGGTCGATGGACGCCGGTGGCGGGGTGTCGGGGCGCCACGGACGGCCCGGGCCGCGGTCGGCGGGGGTGGGCACCCGCGGTGCCTTCTTCAGCCGGGGCACCAGGGTGAAGTGGCGGGTGTGGTAGGCGGAGGCGACCGCGCCGCCTGAACCCTCGGCGGACGCGTGCGGGGGTGAGCCGGCCGGGCTCTGCGGGCCGTTCCCAGGGGCGGCGGACGTCCTCGATGAGTGGGCGCCGAGTCGCAGTTGGGTATGGGCGGTGATGATCAGCCACGTCCAGCGGTCCGCGGCGTCGGGGGTGCGGGCTTCGGGCGGGTCCAGTCGAGCGTCTGCTTGGCCATCCGGAAGGTGTGTTCCAGGTCGAATCGGCGCAGGAACGCCTGCCAGCGCAGATCGACGTCCTCGTCGGTCATGCCCGTCCGGGAGGACCACAGCCGCACCGGCAGCGGGTCTCCGCCGCCGGGCAGGTGGTCGACCTCCGGTCCGGATCAACGTGCCCTCGATGATGAGGAGTTCGCCGTCGTGGTCGAGCCATGCCGAGCGGGTGGTGGGCCGGGCGTGGATACGGTCCCAGGCCATTGTCCGCGCGGTGCCGTAGCGGTCGGTGACCTGCACGGTCGCCGGGTCCGGCTCACCCCAGGTGTCCGGTTTGGCGAAGCGGAACTCCTTGCCGTGTTTCGGGGGCCGGCCACCCTGCGGCGGACAGATCCAGGGGCGGGGCACGGGCTTGCGCATCGCCCGGCCCGAGCGCAGTCGGCCCAGCACCTCCACCGGCAGGCCGTCCAGGAGGTGAGCCATGCGCGGTGCGTCGTATCCAGCGTCGAAGACGGCCAGGATGTCCGCGTCGCCTTCGCGCCACTGCCCGCCGACGATCAGGTCCTCGGCGCGGCGGACCTGGACGGCAGTGACCTCGGCGACGTCGTCCTCGGGGTCCGAGACGGACCGCGTCCAGCAGCTGGCACCAGGACGTGCGACCGGTCTCCAGTGCTGCGACGAATGAGTACGGCCAGCCGGGGATCATCAGGTGCTGGTCCCGTCCGCGGCCGTAGGTGTGGGAGAACAGCCGCTCCGCCTGCACGGCCCGTCCGGCCGCTGCCAGTTGCTGACGTCCACACCCTCGTCGCTGCACTGGCTCGCGCAGTCCCACTCGGTGCGGCCATCCTAGAAGACCTCGAGGAGCACGGGCCCGCCAGCATCGTGTGGGCGCCGTTGAACGGCGGCAGCCCCCGCTCCTAGGCCGCCCTGTGAAGTGCCCGAGACTTGCTCTCGACAACTGTTCAAGTCAACGATGCGTTCGGCGACGCGGCGGGGGCGGGGGGCGTCTCGGTCGCACGGCCCCCGGCCCGTGAAGGCACCAGGGGCGCGCGTTCGGAGGCTCAGGCCTTGTCGTAGTACCAGCCGCTGCAGTCGTACGGGCCGCTGGAATTGTGCTGACACGCCTTGTACCGCACCGGCGTACCCTCGGCGATCTCGTAGTTGACGACCACAGGAGGCGCGTTGTACCCCTTCGCGTTGATGACGTCGTCGTATGCATTCCAGACGCCGTTGACCTTGATGTCGATCAGGCCGATGGTGCCGACCCCGTTGGAGGCGTAGTCGTGGACGGTGAAGATCTCGCCGTGAGACTGGAACTCGACGTTGGCCTCGCAGCCCGGATTACACACCCCGCCGTCGGCCATCGCGGACGGCGCGCCGAGCAACAGGCCCGCGCCGAGCGCCCCGGTCATACCGAGAGTGGCGAGGATTCCCTTTACGCGTGCGTGCATGAATATTCCCCTTTCCCGCTGTGTGACGTGATCGGCGTAGAACTGCATTGTGCGAGAACGACTCTTGCCGTGATCCTGTGAGGGGCCAACCCATTCGATCTGCTTCGAATAGCTGGACATTCGATAGAATCGGGGAACTGTGGGTGTACGGATCCACTTCAGTGGCGACGATTTACGAAAAGTAACGATTGCTCGGCAATCCCCGCTGATGTGGGAGATCGAACGCAGCCTGCGCGCCCTGCAGTTGAGAGACAGCGGTGCAGCGACAGCGCCCTGGCAGGCATGGGCACGGTTGCGCTTGCCCCGGAGCGCGCATCACTTGCTGACCCTCGTGCCGCCCAGCGGCCCCTGCCCCGATTTCCTGTCCCCGATCGAAGCCGAGCCCGGCCTGGAGAGCGGCTTGGAGCGCGTGCTGAGCACCCCGCGTTCCCTGCTCAGCCGTGACATGGGTCAGCTGGCCGAGCGTCGTAGACTCCCGCTCTGGGCACGGGAGTTGGGCCGGGGATCACCCCTGGTGCTGCGCGCCCTGGAACGTGCTATGCGTGACTACCACCAGGCAGTCATCCAGCCTGTGCATCGACGACTGACCGCCGACCTCGAAACCGTCGTAGGAGGCCTGACACAGACGCTGTCCCGCCAAGGTCTGGACGCGCTCCTCGCAAGCCTGCACCCCTCGATCCGCTGGAACCCACCCGTCCTGGACGTGAGCCACGAACTGTTCGACCAGGATGTGCACCTCGACGGCTGGGGGCTTCACTTGGTGCCGTCGTTCTTCACTCCGACCAACGCCTTCTGCGTCAACCACACCCCGCCGATGACGGTGGTTTTCCCCATTCTTCCTATAGAGCCTTGGCGCCCGGGGCCTGGGCCCGGCCGAACGCATGCGGCTGACACGCTCGCCGCACTGCTAGGTGGCAGACGCGCCATGCTCTTGCGTGCCATCGCCGCCACTGACGGCATCACCACCACGAGACTTGCTGCCACCGCCGCTCTGGCCCCCTCCACCGTCAGCCACCACACCGCCGCACTGCGCCACGCGGGACTCATCACCACCCATCGCACCGGAACGAGCGTCCGGCATGGCACTACACCGCTGGGTCTCGATCTGCTCCGTGCCCAGCCCAGCGGCATCGCCTGAATCCAGCGCAGCCGCGGCTACGTCGACAGACACACCACCGAAGGCGGACGTACGCCCGAGGCCCCGTCCGTGTACGGACATCACCTCGAACACACCCCAAAATTGCCGAGCTCCCGTCCAGCCTTTCGACTGAACGGGAGCTCGTAACGAGCCTCGAGAGCTCCTCGAGAACTGCCGTACAGCGGCGACGGCAGGATTCACGCCGGCCGGACTCCCTCTCAGCGTCGAAACGCCCTGAGCGGGCAGGAGGGGCAGCGCTGCGCTCTCACCCGGCGCTACACCGTGGAGGCGACGCCACACCACGCCCGGGAGCCTGTCATGAGCGACCACGAGCAGCAGCCGGCTGCTGACCACACAGCCGTATCCGAAACCGGCCCTTGATCGTTTTGGGGGCCAGTTGGGGACCGGCGTGCGTGACCGGGGTCAGCGGGTCATGACGATCGGGCTTGGCAGCGAGCGTGGTGCGCGCAGCGCGCTGAGGTGGGCGGAGAGCGCGGTGCCGGCAGCCGTAATCTTGTGTACGTCTGGATGCAGGTAGCGCTGCGTGGTGGTCAGTGAACCGTGGCTGGCGGTCCTGCGTAGGACGTGTACCTGGACTCCGGCATCGGCGAACCAGGTCAGTCCGGTGTGCCGGAGGTCGTGGCGGCGTAGGTGTTCGTAGCCGAGCTTGGTGACCACGGTGTCCCAGTGTGTGGCGTCGCGCAGGACGGCGGTGGAGATGCGTCCGCCGCGCGGGCCGGTGAACAAGCGGGCGTCGGGGTTGGGGCCGGCGGACAGTATGCGCTGGGCGATGAGGGGGCGGATCTCCTCGATGATGGGCACTTTTCGGGCCCGCTTTCCCTTGGTGCCCTTGTGGTCAGCCCGCCAGGCGCGGGTGTGGTCTGACGCCGCGCGGTCCAGATCCACTGGGTGGTGTCGATGTCCCCGACACGGCAGCCTGAGACCTCGCCGATCCGTGCGGCAGTGCACGCGGCGAAGAGGACCACATCTCCCCAACCGCGGTAGTGGTCGTGGGAGGCGGCAACGAGCGCGTCGGCCAGCGCAACGAGGGTCTCCCAGTCGGGCAGAGCCAGCGCCCGTGGGTCGAGGAGTTCGTCCTCTGCTTGCTTGTAGAGCTTCTGCCAGCCGGTCACCCGGGCGGGATTGACCTTGATGATGCCGTCCCGGGCCGCCTGTTCCATGACACGGACCAGGACGGCGATCGTGTTCTTGACGTGGAGCGGCTGTGTTCGTCGGCGATCCAGTTCTGCACGGTGCGGTCGACGAGACCGTTGGTGATTATCCGCACCGCGATGTGCCCCAGGGCGGGGACAACACGCATCCGCCACCCCGACAGGTAGGGGTCGAGCGTTTTCAACTCCAGGCCGCGCATGGCGAGGTCCATGTTCGCTTCGCCGTATTCGGCGAGCTTCATGGTGGCCAGCGACGGGGTCAGGCCCGCCTGTGCGGCTTCGACGATGGCTTGGAGCCATTCTTGGGCCTCGTCTTCGCTGTCCTTGCCCTCGGAGAGCGACTGGCGGCGTTTGCTGGTGGGGTCGGTCCACCGGACGCGTGCCCGATACGGAGTGGGGCGGTCAGGGCGGTGCTCGATATCAGTGGAGAGCCGGACACCGACAGGAACGATGGTCTTATCGGCCATTGAGCCCCTCGGCGGGGACGGTACGTCGGCGGCGCAGCCATTCCTCGACGTCGAGGACGCTATACATGACGACGCGTTCCGAGACCGGGATGAAAGGCGGCCCCTGAGGAGGCTGGGCGGTGCGCCAGCGGCGCAGGGTTGAGGCGTCCACTCTCAGGCGCGTGGCGAGTTCGCTGGTTGAATACCAGGCGTTGGTCAGGAGAGGCGCTTGGTTATCAGGCGAGACGACATGATGGCGAGGAGCTGCAGGGTACGCTGCGGCCTCCTTCTCGTGATGCGGTTCGGCGTTGGCAATGGTTGTTATCGGCTCATTGGGCAAGTGCGGCTGTTCTCCGGGGAGTACGGAACACTAGACGGATCTGTGAAAGAGTCCAGAGACGGACGACACAGTTCGCGACTGGAGAACGCGCGCGGCGAATTTCGAGTCGGTAGTGGCGACGCGTCAACTGTCGCTTAGGTCCGTGGTTGCGCTCGGGGGCGGACGTTGGCGACATAATCGTCTCTGGAAAGGCCGGTTTGGCTAACCGGCGTTTCCGGTCTATGTTGCTACCGCGTCGGATGGCAGCAGGACGCTGAGCTGCGCAGATGGCCTTTCGGCTGTTTCGCCGCCGTGTTCGTCAACGCAGCCGGAAGTCAAAGTGGGGTCCCGCGGGACCCCCACCGCCGACGGTCGCTCTTTCGGTCCTGTGCAGGGTGAGTGGGGCGTGGGCTGCGCTTCGTCCATCGGCGGTCCGCCTTGAATGAATGGTGGCGCCAGCTGCTGAGGCTCGTGACGGGGAGGGGCCTGAAAGGAGGGGCCAGGAGATGATGTTCGGCCTATGGTCTGCTGACGGTCGCTGGAGCGGTGGTCGGGCCCATGTGGAGTCACTGACGTCGGCTCCGTTTATGTTGGCGGCATGGTCGTCATTCCGACGGTCGGTGTTTGCGGACGGCGTTCAGGTAGGGTCAGCCTGCCTTTGGCGTCCACGAAGGCTGGAGCAGGACGCGAATGACCGCTTGAAAGCGCAGTCCGAGGCCATACAGCGAGCAACCCGTCGAGCTGGCGCGGCGGGCGAAGGCAGTAGTTTTGGTCGAGCGTCCGATTGCCGAGGGGCGAGTCGGTTTCACCGACCTCGATGACGACGAGGTTTCAGAGTTGAGGTGTGCGGTCGATTTCGCCAAGCGGCACGGCCTGGAACCGCACGGCAAACGCATCGAGAATGCCCGGATCGGCGTATCGGTGGTGCCGGCAAGCACACGACAGACTTCACTGCACTCGGCTGTGGCCGCACTCAAAGAAGATGACCCTTAACGTTCCACGGTTGGTACGTTCTGCCGCGAGCCGCGAGCCGCGAGCCGCGAGCCGCGAGCCGCGAGCCGCGAGCCGCCATCGCCCCGCAGCGGCTGCTCACGCTTTCGCCGCTGGCCATCGACCGCGGGTCGGTATGGGGACCTGTCAACACGGAACGGTGTTCGGGGCACCGCAGATCGGCGGTGTGTACACGCCTCGGAGGCGTCCGGCCTGGACGTCGTCGACCTCTACCGCAATGCGAAGGCTCCGCAGTTCGGCCGGTACGGCATGATGCATGTCCGCAAGGCCAAGGGCACCAAAGGGTCGGGGCCCCGGCGGCGGAACGTCGCCAGCATCATGCCGTGGGCGGTCGAGGCTCTGGAGGACTACGTCGTCAATGTCCGTCCCCGCTACGGCTTCCCGAGCCATCCGGCCCTCTGGCTGACCGAACGCGGCGGCCGGCTGCAGGTCCGCGAGATCGAGGACCGGTTCGCCCTCTACCGCGACGAGTTGGGGCTCCCCGAGGAGCTCGTGCCGCACTGTCTGCGGCATTCGTACGTCACCCACAACATCGAGGACGGCGTCGACCCGAAGTTCATCCAGGAACAGGTCGGCCACCTCTACGCCTCCACGACCGCCCTCTACACCGCGGTCAGCGACGACTTCGCGAACACCATGATGCTCAAGGCCATCGAGTTGGCCTTCGACGGCGACCCCGGCCCGCGGGCCACGGAACTGAGCGGATCACGATGACAGCCAAGCTCGACTACAAGTGGCACCTGCGCGAAGTCATGGCCACCAAGGGCATGTTCTCCACCACCGACCTGCGGCCCCTGCTGGCCGAACGGGGCATCGACCTGTCCGCCAGCCAGATCTACCGGCTCGTGGTCGAGACCCCGGAACGGCTCAACCTCAAGGTGATGATGGCCCTGCTCGACATCCTCGGCTGTTCGATGGACGACCTGATCGAGCCGGTCGCCGCGGGGCGGCCCCGGGCCAACAAGGCCGCGGACGGCACCGAGACCACCGGCGTCGGCGAATTCCGGCCCAAGCGGGCCCGGATCACCCGTCCCTCATGAACGAGGAGGCGAGCCGGACCGCGGCCGACCCGCACGCGATCATCACCGAGCTGGTCGTCGCAGTCGAGCCCGGTCAGGTCCCGGAGACCATCCGGTCAGCAATCACACAGGCCGTCGGGAACAAGGCGGCAGCCGTCCGACTGGCCCAAGCTCTCCAAGACGGGCTGCTGACCTCGGGCCGGCCCGAAGGTCCGGCCTCGGTCGAACGATTCATCCGCATCCTGATCGAGGCTGGCGCCGTCAACGTCGTTCGGCCGCCCTGCTCACGCTGCGGGACTTCGGATCTGTGACCGCTGCGGCTCCAAGCGAGCGATCGACGACGGCGGATGGGCCTGCACGAAGTGCGGCACGCAGAAGCGGGTGAGTACCTGCCGGGACCGCGATGGCCGACACATCTGCCTCAACTGCTACCGCAAGCAGTGCACCGACGACCCGGAGACGGAACTCCTCGACTACCTGGCTGGAGCAGGCCTGGGACTGGACGAGACCGATCTCCGGTCAGTGATCACGGCGGTGACCGGCGAGAAGGGACCGCATACCCGCCGCCTCGTCTGGGACCTTCAGAACCAGCCGGGGCTCCTGACCGGACAAGCTCCCCACTACTCGCCCCGGACGTTGCTGCTGGTCAGCACGCTCCGCGACGCAGGTGCACGAGACGTCCCGGCACCGAAATGCCCTCGCTGCCAGCGCACGGTCCGGCTCGGCTACACGATCAACAAGCTCCGCGTCTGCGGCACCTGCTACAATCACTCCACGGCCCAGCCCTGCAAGTGGTGCGGACGAACCCGTCCCGTCGCCGGCAGAGACGCAGCGGGAGCCCCGTTCTGCAACAACTGCCGCGACAAGGAGCCGGTCTGCCAGGAGACGTGCATCCGCTGCGGGCGACTCCGCGCCGTCTCCGTCCGCACCGACGAGGGGCCGATCTGTCTCGGCTGCCGCAAACCACCCAGCATGCAATGCACCTCCTGCGGCAAAACCCGCCCCTGCTTCCACAGCGCAACAGGCTCCCCGCGCTGCCGAGCCTGCCTGACCAAGCCGGAGCCTTGCACCGACTGTGGGCGACTGAAAACCGTGGTCGCACGCACTACACGCGGACCGTTCTGCGAGAACTGCTGGGAGAGAGCCCCGGAGGCCGCCAAGCAGTGCAAGGGATGCGGCACCATCGAGAAACTGTTCCACTACGACCTGTGTCGACGATGCGCGGGAGAACGCCACCTGCGCAAGCTCCTGACCTCGCCGGACGGGACGATCCGCCCTGAACTCGACAAGGTCGTGTCCGCCCTCCTGGACTTCAATCCCCGCCGGACACTGCTCTATCTGCGGGAGTCGTCCACGGCCAACCGACTCGTCGCCGACCTTGCCTCCGGAGCATGCGAGCTCAGCCACGAAGGCCTCGACGCCCACATAGCCGGACAGCGTGACCTGGCCGTCGACTACTTCCGAGCCGTCCTCGTCTCCGTCGGCGTCCTGCCCTCCCGGGACGAGTACCTGGCCCGGCTTGAACGGTGGATCGAGAAGAAGATCGGGACCATCGACGACCTCGAAGACCGCAAGTTGATGGCCGCGTTCGCCCGCTGGGACCTGATCGCCCGCATCCGGCGGCGAACCCGCGGCAAGGCGATCGCCGCCCACACGGCCGACATCGCCCAGACCCGAGTCGCCAAGGCCATCGCCTTCCTCAAGTGGATCAAGGATCAGGGCGAGACGCTGGCAACCTGCCAGCAAGCACACATCGACCTCTGGCTCACCTCCGAGGATCACCAAGGCCCCTACAACGCCCAGCCGTTCGTCGCCTGGGCCGTCCGCAGCAAGAACGCATCCCAGATCAGCATCCCCGCCCGGCCCCGGCGGGCCTTCCCCCGCCCGCTCGACGCCAACGCACGCTGGGACATCGCCCGCCAGCTCCTCAACGACGACTCCATCGAGACAAAGGACCGCGTGGCCGGGCTCATGGTCCTGCTCTATGGCCAGACACCCGCCCGGACCTGCCGTCTGACCACCGAACACGTCACCCAGGACGAGAACGGCGTCTCGCTTCAGCTCTACAAGATCCCGTTGAGAGTGCCCCCGCCCCTTGACGATCTGATCCTCCAACTCGTTGACATCGCCAACGACCAGCACACGGCGACGTCGAACGAGCTCAATAAACCCTGGCTCTTCCCGACCCAGCGGCCCGGACAGCACCTGACCAGCAAGCGACTCAACGCTCGGCTGCGAAGGATCGGGCTCCCACCCGAATCCGGACGATGCGCGGCCCTGCTCGACATCTGCACCACAATGCCGCCGGCCATTCTCGAACGCCTCCTCGGCGTCAGCGCCCCGGCTGCCGAGCGATGGTCGGCCGGAGCCGTCAGGACCGCCTACGCGGCCGAGGTTGCAGGTCGTTCCCCGCTTAGTTGAGCGACAGACGAATGCGTCGCATCGGCGGGTTGGCCTCGGTGATCCGCGCGAAACTACCGACAATACGTGAGAGTCATGCAGGAAGGAGCTGGACGACCCCCACCCACGGGAAGTCGCCCGTCTTATGAGTCGCGCGAACGCTCCAGCGTCCTGCGGGCACAGGAACCTGGGCCTGCTCCGGGAGACCTCCCTGGTCCGGGTACTCCACAGCGAGGTCCGCTCCGGCTACGGCGGAGTCCAGGAGAACCGCCGATCCATCGGTCTCCCACACCCCACCGTCCTCCCAGTCGGTGGCGGGATCGTCCAAGACGGTCCTCGCGGCCTCAAGGAGCTCGACATCTGAATTAGCGGCGAGCCACCGCACGAAGACGTTCTGTTCGGAGAGGTAGCAGGTCGTGGCTGGTTCGTCCGCCAACACCAACCCCGAGGCTTCCACACCAACGCCGACGATCCCGGCCCAGCCCTCTACGTCGCATGCGCGGTCGTAATCGTCGGCAACCTCAGTCCCGCCGACGATGATCCCGTCCTCCGTGCAGCCACCCCACTGGTCCACAGCAGAGGTCGGGATAACGATCAATGGGCCACCCATCGACCGCACCCAAGCGAGGTCGGCGTGGAGGTATCGAGAGCTGTTGCGAGACGTCGTCATGCGATCAGTCTGCACACTTCCACCGACAGCGGCTGGGGAGCTATTCCGCACCAGCCAATATCCGAACCTACCGACACTCGCCAAAACCCTGCACCGCTCCGAGTTCTACCACCTCGGCAGCGCCGCCCACCCCGCACACCCGACCACCGCAGAGGGAAAGCCCGCCGCACATCTGGGGACCGGCGCGTATGCGCTGGATCTTCTCTGCACCAACCCAGGGCCGCGCGGGCGTTTGGTTGGTGAGGGCAGGCACCCGGCACGTTCAGCTAATTCGGAAGCCCAGGTCCGCGAGGAAGTCACGAGGGTGCATGACCTCGATGTCCTGTTCCCGAGCCCTCTTCGTCAGACGATCATCCCCTGTCACGAGGACGCATTGCTCGTATTGGGCGGTGACGCCGATCAGGGCGTCACGGGTATGCCCTTCAGAGCCCGACCTCAGTTCCTCAAGCGTCGATGTCCCACTGCTCAAGCGGGCCTGGTCAAGGCGCGAAACGTTAAGGACGAATCCACCGCTCGGGACGAGACGGCCAAGGCTGAATCAGCACGAGAAGTAGCAGACGCCGCTTCTCCAGATCACCGGTCTCGGCCAGCTCATCGACGGTGACGTGTGGGAAGAGGATCTCGACGTTTCCGCTGTCGACAGCTGCGCGAACCGCCTCGTAGGCACCCGAGTGCAGTGCGATCGGGTCCACCGCGTTGGAGTCCAGGACGAAGTGCCGCATGGTGCGGACCGTACTTGCTCGCGGCTGTGCCGCGTGGGAGGTGCCCGGTGACGAGCATTGAGCATGTTGCGACGCTGGCGACGTTCGGGGCGGTGTGGGCGGTCCTTGCGGTCGGGCACAACCTGGCGGATCACGTGATCGGTCAGACCGACCGACAGGCCGCGGGTAAGGGTGCGCCGTCGGCGACGGATGTCGCCGACGGCGTGAACCCTCGGAAGGGCTGGGGTGCGTGCCTGGCTTACGTCACTTCTGTTGGGCTGGTGGCTTAGGAGCCCTCCCCTGGGTAGGCATCTGTGCTGGTCAAAGCCTCAAGGACTGGTGCGACGGTGGTCGACAGATGTCGTGCATGGCATACGAGATCATGGGCGTGACCGGTCGGGGAAGACACAGGGGGTAGGGGAATCATGGTTGCGTTCCACGCATCCGCGCTGGACGGAGTGGCCCGAAATCCGGCGCTGCCGACGCCGCTGCTGCTGCGCCTGCTCGCCCTCGGGGCAGACGGTGACCGTCCGCCCCGTGACGTTCTTCACCGGGCCGGACTCCCCGAGTCGGCCGTCGCGCTGATCCTGGCCCACCCGAACCCGGGGGCCCGGATCGATTTCGCCATGAGTGTCAGGGCGGAGCCTGCACAGCGGGCTCGACTCGCGGACGATCCTTCTCCCAAGGTGCGGGCAGCTCTCGCATATGGACCCGAGGTGTACGATCCGCGCGCAAGGGTCGCGCCGCTCCCGGATGCCGTGTGCGCCCGCCTGCTCGACGACCCGGAGCCTTCCGTACGCGCGGCACTGCTGGAGTCGCCCCATCTGGCGCCATGGTTCGTGGCATCGATGGCCACTCATCACCGTGCGGCAGCGCGCCGGGAAGCGGTGCGTGCATGGCCGTCCCTGTCGGCGGGCGAGCGGTCGGCACTGCTGGCCGACCCCGACCCCGAGGTGCGGCGGGCCGCCGAGTTGCAGGAGTGCCGGCGGGACGCCCGCGTGACCGCCGAACTCCTCCGCGACCCGAAGTCCGCCGCCGAGGCACTGCGCTGCGGGCTCCTTGACCGTGCCGGCGCCGAGCGGTGCCTCGCCGAGCGGACGCACCTGGCGGCCCTCGCCGAGAACCCGTCGCTGGCCGCCGACCTCGTAGAGCGGCTCGCCGTGGACCCCGACGAGGCCGTACGGCTCGCCGTCTCCCTTCGGCCCGAGCTGGACGAGACGCGGCGCATGGCCATCGACTTCACGGCCGGGGATCTCGACAGGGGTGACGGCGTGTGGTGGGTACGGGACGGGCTCGCCGACCCCGAGGTAATGCGCCGGGCCGCGACCTCCGCTCACCCGCTGCTCCAGCGCGCCGCCGCCCGGAGCCCCCATCTGCCGCCTAACCTGCTGCGCCTGCTTGCACGCGTCGAGGACCCGGTGGTGGAGAACCTCTTGGGCATTCACCATCCCGACGCTCCGGAGGAGGTCCTGATGCGGGTGTTTGCGCGGCTGGGTGGGACGTTCTCCGCCTGGATGGCGGAGACGCACCCTCGGTTTCCCTGCGAGGGCCTGGCCACCCGCTACGGGAACCACCCCGACGGGAACTACCGCCGACTGGCCGTACGGGATCCGGCCGCCACGCCGGAGCTGATCGAACGGCTCAGCCACGACCCCGTCGTCTGGACGCGTCAGGCGGCGGCCCGCGATCCGCGCCTCCCGTTCCACCGGCTCCGCGAGGCCCTCCTCGTCCCCGAACTGGCATCCAGCGCGGGTGCCAACCCGGCGCTCCCCGAGGACGAGATGGCCGCCGTCCTGGACCGGGCTGGCGTTCCCGCCTGACTGCCGGGCGGAACCGACTTGCTCGCACCCCAAAGTGAAGGCTGCGATCCACCGACCAGCGGTTCGTCGACTCCGTCGCCCGCTACCTGGAGAACACCGCCCGCTGCCCCGCCCAAGCCCACCAGGAGAAACACATGACTGACCAGGCCGACACCGAGCAGCCCGAGCAGGACATCCTCGCCCAGCTGAGGGAAGCCGCGGAAGCGCTGGAGCGGTCCTCGCAGCAGCTCGCCGAGACCATCGAGCCGCTCTACGTGACGGCGAGGCCTGACCAATCCCCGAAGACCAGGCCGTGGCCGCTGCCCTTCCAGGCGTCGCCTGCGGCCTTCCTGCCGACGAGCTGATTCTCTGACCCGGACCGACGGATACCGTGGGAGTATGCACAACGATCACCACGACCTCTCCTGGATCGGCGAGCACGCCTGCGCCGACACGCCGTCTCGCGACACACCAGGTATGCGTGACGGGATCTCGTTGACCGCGATACGCGGCATTGACACGTCCGCGTGGCTCGACCACCTGGGCGCTGTCACGACCGGGACGCCGGTCGCGTACCGGGACTACACCATCCCGGACGACGTCGAAGGGTCGCTCGCCATGGTCGGAACCAGTGGCGACTGGTCCTTTGTCCTGGAGGACGGGGACGCGGCCACAGTGTTCCTCTCCCAGTTCGACAACGATGACGTTCTGTCCCGTGAAGGAGAGGAGATGGTGTGCGTGACGCTCAACCGCCACGATGCGCCTGCCATGATCCTCTACTCCTCTCCGGCCGATGACCGGATGGCATGGTCGGCTGATTTCGGCACGGCCTTCCTGGACGGGTACTCCGCGCTTCCCGAAGACACCGCGGCCCGCCTGTCCGTTCTTGACGACAGGCTCGCTGCATACGGTGCCGTCCATGCCCGGCTCGCTCCTCCGGCCCGTCCGTGGTCACAGATGGGCCTGTCGGACTGGGCGCCGGCCGTGTATCGGGCCGTCGGCTGCCTGTTCGGCATCCGGATCGACCGGGACGACATCGAACAGGGACAGCTGCCCGCGGTGGTACTGCCGGAGCCCGTGTAGAGGCGACCAGGACACAAAGAGGGGAGGGGCGGCACGCCTGGCTGGTGTGCCGCCCCTCCCCAGTGCTGTTACAGGGTCAGCTCGTCTTCATGGTGCACTTGAAGACGCCGTTCTTGTCCTCGCAGTCGCCGCTCATGCCGGTCTCGAGCCAGTACGCGTCGCGGTCGTCGAGACGGAGCTTCTTCGCGAAGCCCGCGGAGAACGCGGACATGGACCCGGAGTTGTGTTTTCCGGAGATCGCTGAGCGTCCGCAGACCTCCTTCCAGGTCGGCTTCATACCGTCGATGTTGAGCAGGTGCACGCCGTCGGCCTGCTTCTTCGCAAAGGTCTGCACGCACTCGGAGCCGGAAGCCACCGGGTTGAGGCCGTCCTCGCTCTTGGGCTGGCCAGCACTGTTGTACGAGGCGTTGAACGCGAACTCGTCGCAGTTCGGCTTGTCGGTCGCATCCTGCATCGCGCCCAGGTCGCCGTACTTGTTGGCCCAGCCGTCTTCGTCGCAGACCACGGCACGGTTCTTGCCGTTGCGGCCACCTGGCAGGTAGTAGAGCGGCGTGTTACGGGTCTTCACGCCCATGGTGTTCGGCAGCTTCTCCTGCAGCAGCCAGGCGTGTGCTGCGGCCTGCGGGAACTTGGCCGCGTTGAACGTGTACGTGGGGGCGACGTTGACGAAGATGCAGCCGCTCTTGCCGAAGGCCTTCTTCGTGTCGCAGCGGATCATTTCGAGGTCGGACGGGTCGTCCATGCCCCACTGGTAGCCGACGTCCTGGAGGCCGGGCGTGTTACCGGCTTGGAGGATTCCGGCGATGCGGAAGTCGGTGCGGAAGTCGAAGGTCCGCTCCTTTTCTGTGTCGTCCCAGGTGAACGTGGTCTTGAGGTTGGCTTCGTGGGTGTCGGCGGCCGACGTCCACAGCGGCTTGCCGTCCCAGTCCTCGTACGGCGCCTTACCGGGGTCCTTGCACTGCGTATGGCCGGTGCAGAACTGGTCCTTCATGACCATCTCGATGGCCCGGAACAGCGGCGAGATGAGGACGGGCTTGATGTTGACGCGCTGCGTCCAGGTGGTGGTGCCGTCCAGCGAGATTTCGCGGGTCATGCTGAAGTACGCGGTGGCGTACGGCTTGCCGTCCATCTTGTAGTAGGCGGGGAGCGTCTTGCTCTCGCACTCGACAGTGCGGGTCGCGAACGCGGCCCTGCTCTCACCCGATGGGTTGGTGGCGCACCAGTCGGTCATGCCGTTGGCGGCTCGGGCTCCCGGCGCGCGTGCAGCCTTCTCCTTGACCCGCTTCTGCTGTTCCTTCAGCTTCTGCTGGACCTCGGGGGGCAGTTCGTCGAACGTGAGGGACGGGCCGAAGCATGCCTGGGCGCCGTTCTTGTCGACCGGGCCGCACTGCTCCTTGAGCGGGGTCTTCCTCGCCGTCGGGCTGTTGGAGACGGGGGCTCCGAGGGGTCGGGTGATCACGCCGGTGGGGACCTGTGCCGACTGATCCGGGTTCGGGCTGTTCGTATCCGGATCGGGGAGCTTGAGGTCGACGGAGTAATCGCCACCGGTGCTGGTGCCGTTTCCGCTGAACGCCACGCTGACGGCATCGGATGCTCCGCCATCGTTGGCGGTGCGGACGTTCAGTGTGTGCGAGGCGCGGGCGACCGCGGAATGCAGGCCGGTGTCGGCGGAACGCAGGCTGGTGTCGAACGTCACCGACGTCTTACCGACGGCGTCAACGCGCTTCCACGCGGCACCGTCGAGCTGCCATTCCACCCACTTCGCCGTGTGGCCGGCGGGCAGGTTGACGGTGAACTCGCCCGGTTTACCGTTGTTGGCGACACTGGTCGGCTTGGCCGGCTTCTCCACGACCGGCACTGCGACCTTGAACTTGGACCACGGTGACCAGTCGGACTCGTATGCCTTGCCGTCGTAGGCGGAGGAGCGGACGAGGTAGGAGACGCCGTTCTTCAGCTTGCCCTTGGGGACGTTGACCGAGGTGGGCTTGCCGGATGCCACGTAGTCGGAAACGAGGACACCGTACTGGTTGGTGTCGCTCAGCTTGACCTTGGAGACCGGCTTCCACGCGGCGTCTGCGGTCCAGACTTCGAACGTGGAGGTCGTGGTGTCGCCGTCCGCGTCGATGACCGTGTTACGCAGGGCGGGTGTTTCAGTGTTGGTCTGCCACACGCCGGAGGTCTGCGTGAACGGCGGCCCGACCTGGGGTCCCTTGGGGGTGTTCGGTATCCCGTTTGCGGCCCGCCCTGCTGCGCCGGGAGCGCCGAACACGTGGGGCGGTGTCGCCGACGGCTTCTCGTCGGCTGCGGCCGCGCTGACGTCCCCTCCGACGTCGTCGGCCACGACGACCTGGATTACACCCGGCTCACCGAGGACTTCCTGCTGCGGGACGACGGACCCGACCTGGTCGACGACCGCGCCGCACAGAGCCTCACCGCCCTGTGCGAAGCGGTCGTCACCCACTGCACGATCGATCAGTTCGCCGACTTCCTCACCGAACAGGTCCCCCAACCGCGCGCCGCCTGGATCCTTGGCTGCACCCTGCACCCTGCACCCTGCACCCTGCACCCTGCACCCTGCAGCTCGCCGGCCGCTGACGACGGCGCCCGCTTCTGGTGGCAGTACGCCGCCGGCGCCGGCGACGTCCCGCTGCCTCCTACTGCCTCTACCTGCAACACCTCGCCCGCGGTGACACCTACGCCGCTGCACTGTGGCAGGGCCAGGCCGTCGTTCACTCCCCGCAAGACGGTGACACCGCCGACACCGGCGAACAGGCCCCGGCCTGCCAGGTAATGACCGCCGACACCAGCCTGTCCACGCTCCTGCGTGTCCTGAGCCGGCTCAGCCGCACGAGCCCGCGCACACAGGCAGCCCAGGCCGTCATCGAATTCGTCACCGCTTCTGTGACCGCCAGCTACGACCAACACCCCGACCTCGAGTTCCCGGTGCTGGGCCGCCCTCAGTTCGTTTAACAACTGGTCATCCTCGCGGCGTCCCTGAGCGACCGCCCCGACACCGCCGAGACCGCGCCGGCCGAGGAACTGCCCAACCGGAGCGGCTGCGCCACCGGCCACCTTCCGGCGCCTGGGCGCAGACAAGGCCCCGAGGGCCTGTTGGTGGAAGTCACCGCCGGCGACCACGAGAAGGCGTCAGCCCGGGTGTTCTTCAAGGAAGCGGTCGCTGTCTGCTGGGAAAAGGCGATCCTCGCCGGCAGCACGAACGGTACCGCTATGGCCTACTACCTCAAACGCTTCCGCGCACGAGCCGCACTGGCCCGGTCTCCCGACTCCGCCTTCGCGCCCAACGCCCGCCTCATGTCGCACCCCCACCTCTCTGTCCGATACAGTAGATCTTGAACTGGTCGCCACAACGCGCGGCAACCGGCGATGCGTTGGTGGTCCAAGGAAAGACGCCCCGCTTCCTGCGGGGAAATGCAGGTGCAAGGCCTGCCCGGCGCTCGATCAGAGGCCCGTTCACGCACAGCGTGTACGGGCCTCCTCGCTTTTTACACTCACGCGCGGGGCGCTCGAGGATATGGCGATTCGTTGCCGCCCGTGCCCACCATGCCCCCCCAGCCGCCGCTGCCCGCGTCGCCGCCTCCGCCGCCACGTCCTCGGTGGTCGCGGCTGACCGGCTGGCTCGGCCATCGCAGCAGACGCCGCTGATCCATACGGCCTGGCGCCCGATGGTGACGCCGTCGATGGTTCTTGCCGTGGAAGCGCATGAGGAGCCGTGCGCCCCCATCGCTCACAACGAGCTCGCTGCGCCGTCCCGGCGTTTCGAAGAGATCGCGGTGCGCCTCCAGGTCGGCAACCTGGACCAGAAGGTCGAGGCAGGCAGCCACGAGATCGACCAGAACCAGGCTCAGATCATCGAGCTGCTGCCAGTTCGTGGGGCAGCGCCCCGACGCCAGCTGACTGCCCGAGGCCCCGGTCCGGGCCCTGTGTTCGAGGCCGATGTTGGTGCGCAGGTGCTCCTGCCGACCAGGTGGCACCATGCGGAGCGGCAGCCGCCGCTCGCCGATGTCCGCCGCAGCTCTGCCTTTCTGTACGCCCGAAGTGGCTGCGGATTGAGACGACAATCCCCGCGCGTGTAGCCCATGACCGCGTCTTCTCGGCCACTTAGCCGTCGGTGCTTGGCGCGCGGGGTGCAACGGTCGTGTTCAGGCGGGTGGGCTCCGTGAAATTCCGGCCGTTTTGTACCGATCTTGCATGAAGGCCATTTCATTTCACATGGAACGACCGTTCGAGAGAATCGCCGCGTGCCTCGGGAGCGACGTGTGCCAGATTGTGGGCCCCTCGTGACCGCTGGGGTCTGCGAGGTCCGTCTTCCTGTGGGGGGAAGTCTTGATGCAACGCACCATGGGTGCGCGTGTTTCGCGTGCCCGGAAGAGAACAAGCCTCGCCACCGCCGCCGCTCTGGCCACCGGCGCTCTCACCCTGTCCCTGCTGCCGGCGACCGGTACTGCCGCGGCCGAGGAGCCAGGGTCGGCGTGGGGCAAGGACGCTCCGTCGTTCACGATGCCCGACGTGAAGGTCGGCACCAACAAACCCGTCGCGTCGCAGGCCGAACGCACGCCCTCGGACGAGGTCGCGGCCTGGCGCGCGCAGCAGAAGAAGCGCGCCGAGGGGACAGAGCCGGCGTCGGCGTCCTCTCGCTCCGTCCATGAGATCCCGGCCCATGTGCCCGAGGGCCAGGGTGACGTGCCGTGGCACCGGATCAGCAACTTCGCGATCACCGACGCGCTGACGGCCCGGATCAACTACTCCACCGGCAACCTGATGCTGACGGCCACCGACTTCTCCATCGCGGGGGTCGGCCAGGAGCTGACCCTGGCGCGTACCTACAACTCGCTGGACGCGCCCTGGGGCAAGGTCTCCCAGCGGTGGTGGCAGCAGTACGAGCGCTACCTCCAAGTCCTCGAGGGCGAAGTGGTGCTGTACGACGCCTCCGGCGACACCCTGCGGTTCAAGAAGGCCGCCGACGGCTCCTTCACCACGCCCAAGGGCTACTCCAAGGAGCTGAAGAAGAACGCCGACGGTACCTACATCGTCACCAACTGGAAGTCGCACACCAAGGACACCTACAACGAGCACGGCACCCTGACCAAGGTCACCGACAAGAACAAGGGCGCCATCACCGTCACCCAGCATGACAAGGGCAGCGAGCACCAGGGGTTCAAGCTGACCGAGACCCGCTCGGACCGCTGGATCGACCTGGTCAAGACCGACGCCTCGCAGTGGCAGGCCAAGGACAACTCCGGCCGCACCGCCGTCTTCGACCTCGACCCCGACGGCAACCTGCACAAAACCACCGACGCCGAAGGCAAGACCACCACCTTCGGCTACGACACCTCCAACCGCCTGACCAAGATCACCACAGCCGAGGGTCGCGTCACCGTCTTCACCTACGACAGCGCCAACCGCGTCACCTCCATGCTGCGCGCCACCGACTTCAACGGCTCCGGCCACACCGGACCCACCTGGACCTACGAGTACGACGCGTCCTCACCCACCGCTGCGGGGACGACGAAGGTCACCGACCCCGAAGAACACGTGACGCGCTATGAGCACGACGGTGACGGAGAAGTCGAGAAGGTCACCGACGCGCTGGACCACAAGCGGTCCACGAAGTACGACGCGAACCACAACGTCGACACCGCCACCGACGCCATGGGCACCGGCACCACGCCCGGCAACGTGTCCGACTACGGCTTCAACACCCGCAACAACCTGGAGTCCATAAAGTCGCCGACCGGCGGGAAGTCGACGACCAGCTGGCAGACGATCGCTGGCGGCGACAAGCCCAAGGACTCCACCAACGCCGACGGCGAGAAGACCTCCTACACCTATGACACGGCCGGGAACACCAAGTCGGTGGCGCAGACCGGCACCGGCGGCGGACACGTCTCCTACACCTACAACCCCGCCACCCCCGACTGCGGCGGTTTTGAGGGCCAGCGGTGCACGGCCCAGACGAAGATGTCGTCCACGAAGACGGTGAAAACGTCCTTCACCTACGACCGCAAGGGCAACCTCACGAAGGCCACCCCGCCCAAACCGCTGGGGCAGACGACCTATACCTACGACGAGTTGGGCCGCACCGAGACCCTCACCGACGGCAGGGGCATCAAGAAGGTCTTTACCTACGACCACCTCGACCGCATCAAGACGGTCTCCACCAGCAACGGAACGGTCCGCTACTGGTACGACGGTGACGGCAACCTGCGTCAGCGCGACGACTCCACCGGCACCGTCACCTACCAGTTCGACCCGCTCCAGCGCGAGACGGTCCGGACCCTGCAGGACGGCTCGCAGACCCTGCTGGCCTACACGCCCGCGGGCAACGTCGACTACTACCAGGACCCGGCCGGCAAGACCGACTACACCTGGAACGAGGTCAACAAGCTCAAGGAGTTCAAGGACCCGGCGGGCAAGAGCACCACGTACAAGTACAACAACAACGACGTCCGCACCCAGACCACCTACCCCGGCGGCACCGTGCAGATTGTCGATGTCGACAACTCCAGCCGCCCCAAGAACATCAAAGCGACCTCCGGCAAGGGCACCCTGGTCGACCTCACCTACACCTACGGGTACGGCACCGACGCCAAGACCGACGGCGACAAGATCCGCACCAAGACCGACGC
Organism: Streptomyces sp. NPDC093510; assembly: GCF_040683555.1. Classification (NCBI taxonomy): domain Bacteria; kingdom Bacillati; phylum Actinomycetota; class Actinomycetes; order Kitasatosporales; family Streptomycetaceae; genus Streptomyces; species Streptomyces sp. NPDC093510. Next base: position 5,771 of record NZ_JBFBEE010000007.1, on the reverse strand, counting down.
GGTGACCGGCATGAAGACCAGCTACACCTACGACGGCGCCGGACGCTTCTCCTACGCCGCCGAGAACAAGGGCTCCACGCTCAACTCGTCCTGGCAGTACTGCTACGACTTGGCGGGCAACCTCACGAGCCAGGGCACCGCCGAGGGCTGCCCGCGCGGCACGACGTACAGCGTCAACGACGCCCAGCAGATCACCGCGAAGAACGGCTCGTCGACGAACTGGTCCTATGACCTGGCAGGCAACGAGACCGCTGGGGCCTCTACCTCGGAGGGCACCCGGACCGGGGAGAAGTGGTCCGATCACAGCCAGCTCACCTCGCTGACCGTCGCGGGTAAGACCTACGCGGGCCAGTACGGCTCCACCGACCAGAGTGAACGCATCAAACTCGGCGACACCTACTTCCACAACGGCCCCCACGGCCTCTCCGCCGCCTCCACCGGCGGCGTCGACACCGGCTTCAACCGCGAACCCGGGGGCACACTCAACTCCATGGCCCAGGACGGGAAGACGTACTTCTACCTCACCGACGCGCTCGGCTCCGTCGTCGCGCTCGCCGACGAATCGGGGGCGAAGGCCAACACGTATAGCTACAGCCCCCGTGGCGTAGAGCGGTCGACGTCCTCGGAGAAGGTCGTCCAGCCCTACCGGTTCGCCGGCGGCTACCAGGATCCGACTGGCCTCTACCACTATGCGGCCCGCTACTACGACCCCAACATCGGCCGCTTCACCCAGCCCGACCCCTCCGGCCAAGAGGAGAATCCCTACCTCTACGCCGAGGGCGACCCCGTCAACCGCATCGACCCAACCGGGCTCTTTGGCTTCTCCGACGTGATGGACGTGGCTGAGAAGGTCGTCACCGCAGCCACAGGATGCCTCGCTGGAGTCGGTGCTGCCGGTGAATCCGGCATTCTTACCGCTGCTACGGGGTTCTTCGGGACTCCTGGCACGGTAGCCGCAGGTGGTGCCGCATGCGCAGTCGGAGCGGGGGCTGCATTCATGAACGCTGACATCATCTCCTACGGATAATGCTTCATCGGAACGCTTGACTGGGAGTGGCCGCGAAGAGTCTGCGGCCACTCCTATCAACCTGGCCAAAGGGGAAACCCGTGCGACCCGAAGTGAAACTGACCGTATTCACCGTTCTGGCAACACTATTCGGGGTTCTCTGCGTATCAATAGGTGCCAGTCGGGGGGACTACTGGCTTTTGGGGGCGGGTGTGGCCGCCGCAGGGTTCGGTCTCTTCCTGGGCGGCTTGATGATTAGGCGTCAGGCCGCGAAAGGCAGAAGATGATTCCTGGTGCAGCCCCGGGGCGCGGTTACGGGCCGTGGAACGCGCAAGCATGCCGGAGAAGGTTTCCCCGTCGTACCGGTTTCCGGTGGCTGAGTGAGAGGAAAATTAGTGAGTTGGAAAAGTATGCCAGCGGCGCTAAAAGCGCTGCATGGCTTACCTTTTTCACTCGCGGTTATGTTGAACCTGGCAGAAGCACTGTGGCACCCGTCTGGCAACGCGTGGCTTGTCATGCGCGTCGCAGCATCAGTGCTTTTCACCACTGCCTTGCTCGCATTCATAGGGCTCTGGGTGTTCCGGAATCGGCAACGCAGAGCAAGGACAAGGTAGACGATGACCCCGCCCAGATGTCTGGGCGGGGCCATCGCGTATCAGGGTCAAATGAGGGCGTCGTTGACGCCGACGCCAGTACAGCTCTTGACGGTGTGCTGGGCCGGTCGCGGGCGGTGCTATCGGTGGGTGCCTGGGAGGGTCAATCACTGCCGCCATCGAGGGGGATTCGATTGGCAAGGCATGCGCAGAACAGGGCGCTCTGGGAGCGGCAACTGGTGGCGCTGGCTCGTTGGCAAAATGGGAATGAAGGCGCTCAAGAAGTAAAGAGTCCGAAATTCGAATTCCCCAGCCGCGGGTGGGGGAATGGGGCGACTGCGGGAGCGCGCAAGTGCTTTCGCAGTCGAACGAAAGGACAGGGGATGAGCCGGCATTCAAAGCGTCTCAGTGTTTTCCTTGGCGGCTTGATGATTCTAGGGCTTATCTTCTGGCCGATCATGGTGTGGATGTCAGGGCTGGGGCAAGGTGCCAGGTGGGTTATAGGCATACCCATGCTCATTGTTCTTTTCGGTTACATGTTCATGGGTGGCATACGGGCCAACCAAGGAAGTCGGCGGTCCTGAATACGGGGCTGGCAGAGACCTCCCGCAACACACAACGCTCCCGTGCCGTTGGTTGAGGTGTTCCACGCCTCAACCCATAGCACGGGAGCCCCGCTGACCTGCTCTTCTGCCGCACTCGACCTGTCGCACGTCCTGGTCGAGTGGGTCACCATGGTCATCGTCTAGACCGCCTTCAGAACTTCCGTGTTTTTCTCAGTACACGGCTGAGAGAAATGAAAGGGGATGGATGCCCGGACCGCGTGGGTAATGGCCCGTCATCCGGAGGAGCGCGGTTACGCCATGGGCCACCTGGATGACGATCGGGCCGCGGACTGAGCAGAGCTCAGGCGCCTGCCTTAGGCTCGCGCAGAGCGACCCCCTCGCTGGCCACGGCCTCGCCGATGCCGTCGGTGGACCACAGGGCGCGGGCGAGAAAGTACAGGGCGATCATCCCGGCGTAGATGAACGCACCCCAGCCGAAGATCAGCAGGAAGACGTTGGCACCGCCGCGCGGGGCGCTGTAGGCGACCCCCTGCCCGGTGGTGAACAACCACGGGAACCAGGCGGAGCGGACGAAGCCTCGATCAGCCGATCGCCGGGAAGGGCCAGGAGATATAGAAGCCGTGCTCGATCTCCAGGCAGAAAGGCCGGTGGAGATCCCGAAGTCGCGGGCCCCCTGGTCGTTCGCCTTCCGGGCCCGGCTGCCGGTGACCACCCGTACCGTCCCGGCCTGCGCGCCCGCGGCGGCTCGACAGCACCCAGCCGCGCGCCCCGCCCATGTCTGCGGCCTCGCTCCGGCCTGCGGCATCGTCACCACCGTAGCGAGCACGGAGGAACGAAGGGCCGTCTCCCGGCGACTCGTGTCGTCCGACATGGATATGTCAGCGGTCCCGACATCGGAAATGCCAGTGGGAACCCGCAGGCGAGGGTCGTCACGCTTCTCGTCCGCAGCTAAGCCTCAGCCGGGAGGCTGGTGCGCCGGGCGGCCAGGGCGGCCGCCGTGGGGTCGGGCTGAAGCGGACCGTGCCCTCCTTACTGCTCGTTTCAAATGAAGTTCGGAGTCGTCTCAAGCAGATGATGCTGCAAACGAGTTGGAGCAGGTTGAGGTGGATGTCCGAGCGTAAGGATGACGCTCGCTCGCGCCGTGCCCGCGCTGATCGACCGCGACGACCTGATACCGGGCAATCAGCCGCGAGGCCACCACCTCCCACTCACCCGCATGACCGGCCAAGCCGTGCAGCGGCACGACCGGCTCACCCGGCCCGCCCCGGTCCCGGCAGACAAGCCGAACCTCGTCGCGCACCACCACACGCTCGGACCACACCACGACCGCCCCCAGGAATCGTCTCGCCCCGATCACGCCCCGACAGCCACGAGCCGCGCTCAAGGCCTCCCTTCTCAAAGGCGCGTCGCCATGAAACACCGGCTACGTCCGCGGCGACGGTGCCCTGCGACCGCAGCGGGGCGACTGCCACTGTCAGACCCAGGTGGCAGCATCACCGAAGTGAACGCCCTAAGGCGTCCTCAACTCACCTCCGTCGCGAACGAAGAGGAGCATTCCCCTTGCGACTGCATCGCGTAGCGCCCGGCATCGCCGCGGGCATCCTTGCCCCGGCCCTCCTGCTCGCCACCCCGTCCTTCGCCGCCACGGCGGCACCGACTGCGGTGACGGTGCCCGCGGTGTCCTCGTCCGCGGACGAGCCGGACGCCGACGATCTGAGGGTGGCCATAGTCCGGATCCTCGCCGACCCGGACAGCGGCCGGCGTGTGACACGAGAAGCCAACGCCCTCCTGGACGCCAACGACCCCGAGGCGATGCGCGCCTGGCTGGAGACCGGCTACCGCATCGCCCAGGCCGAGGACGACCGCGTCGCCATCACGCGTCTGCTCGCCGACCCGGACAGCGGCCGGCGTGTGACACGAGAAGCCAACGCCCTCCTCGGCGCCAACGACCCCGAGGCGATGCGCGCCTGGCTGGAGACCGGCTACCGCATCGCCCAGGCCGAGGACGACCGCGTCGCCATCACGCGTCTGCTCGC